>CAYJNT010000355.1:0-3099 GCA_964370945.1 uncultured Hyphomicrobiales bacterium
GTTGAGCAGGGTCGCCATCACGATCGGCGCGCCGCACAGATGCGTCACCTTGTGGTTGGCGATGGCGTCATACATCGCCGGCGCCCGCACATAGCGCAGGCACACATGCGTGCCGGTCACCGCCGAGATCGACCAGGGAAAGCACCAGCCGTTGCAATGGAACATCGGCAGCGTCCAGAGATACACCGGGTGCTTGCCCATGCCGCAGGTGATGATGTTGCCCTGCGCGAGCAGATACGCGCCGCGATGGTGATAGACCACGCCCTTCGGATCGCCGGTCGTGCCCGAGGTGTAGTTGAGCGAGATCGCGTCCCATTCGTCGCCCGGCATTTGCCAGGCGAAATCCGGATCGCCCTCTTTCAGGAAGTCCTCGTATTCGATGGCGCCGAGCGTCTCGCCGTCGCCTGAATATTCCGGGTCGTTATAGTCGATCACAAGCGGCTTCACTTTCGCCTGCTTGAGCGCCTCCTTCATCACCTTGGAGAATTCGCGGTCGACGATCAGCACCTTGGCGCCGGCATGGTCGAGCGTGAAGGCGTTCACCGCCGCGTCGAGCCGCGTGTTGATGGTGTTGAGCACGGCGCCCGCCATCGGCACCCCGTAATGCGCTTCCAGCATCGCCGGCGTGTTCGCGAGCACGACCGACACCGTGTCGCCGTGCTTGATGCCGCGTTTCTGCAAGGCGGAGGCGAGGCGGCGCGCCCGCGCGTAGAAATCGCGATAATTGCGCCTGAGCTTGCCGTGGATGACCGCGACGTGGTCTGGAAAGACCGCGGCCGCGCGCTCCAGGAATTGCAGCGGCGTCAGCGGCTGGAAATTGGCCGGATTGCGGTCGAGATCGATGTCGTAGGGCGTTTTCGCCATTGTACTGCTCCCCTCAACTGAATGCGCAAAATAGTAAGGCGAGCGCTCGCAATCAATTGTTGCGAAGCTGACAATTAGCCGCCGAGGCTCCTGGAAAAGAGCCCCTGCCAGATCAGCACCAGTGAGACAAGAAGCACCAGCACATAGGCGATCTGGTAGAACAAGTGTGTCGGCGTCACCCGCACCAGCCAGATGCCGAGGAAATTGGTCGCGACCGCGAGCGGCAGGAGCACGACCGAGGTCGCGAAATTCTCCAGGGAGAATTGCCCGAGCGCGAAATAGGGCCCGATCTTGAGCGCGTTGACGATCGCGAAAAAGATCGTGGTGGTCCCGACAAGGGTGAGCTTCGCCAGCCGCTGCGGCAGGATATGGACCGAAAACGGCGGTCCGCCGCCTTGCGTCATGAACGACGTGAAGCCCGAGACGCCGCCCCAGAACATGCCGCTCGCCGCGGTTTTCTTCTGCGGTTCGATCGGACCCTTGCGCAGCCAGGCGTGCGCCACAAAGGCAATGCCGATGAAGCCGACCATCAGGCGGATGGCGTCGCCGGACACGCGTGTGGCCAGAAACCAGCCGATGCTCATGCCGATCAGCGCGCCCGGCAGCATCACTTTCAGGTTCCAGGCGTCCCAGTCGTGCCGGTACCACCAGACGGCGATCATGTCCTGACAGATCAGGATCGGCAGGATCAGCGCGGCGGCCTCGAGCGGATGCAGATAGACCGAGACCAGCGGCGTCGCGAGTAGGCCGACACCGGCAAAGCCGCCTTTGGACAGACCGAGCGCGAGCACGGCCGGGACGGCGAGGAGATAGAAGACGGGATCGGTGATGATGGCTGGGATCGGCACGGGCCGCGATAAGAGCGCAAGCCGCGTCCGGGCACCAGCCCTTTGGTGGCATAGCCGAATTGCGGGTGGAATGCCGCCAACAGCCGACTTGCAAAGCGGCGCGGCGGGGGGACAAACTGGTCGAAACAGCCCTTCGTCGTCTTGATGTGGAGCAAGGCCCACCGCGGAAGATGACGGCAATAAGGGGCGTCACCTTTAAAGGTGACGGGCGACGGGAGGACTGACATGGACGCGCGGGCGAGCCGCTATCATGAAATCTATGCGCGTTCGATGCGCGACCCGGAAGGCTTCTGGGGCGAGGTTGCGGCCGGGATCGATTGGTACGAGCCCGCGAAAAAGGTCTTCGATCCGTCGCAGGGGATTTACGGCCGCTGGTTCGCCGGCGGCGTCTGCAACACCTGCTACAACGCGCTCGACCGGCATGTCGCGGGCGGCCGCGCCTACCAGACCGCGCTGATCTACGATTCACCGATGACACGCAGCAAGTCGGCCTATAGCTACGCCGAATTGCTCGCCGAGGTGAAGACGCTCGCCGCCATGATCGCGGATTTCGGCGTCGGCAAGGGCGACCGCGTCATCCTCTACATGCCGATGGTGCCGGAAGCGGTGATGGCGATGCTCGCCTGCGCGCGCATCGGCGCGGTGCATTCGGTGGTGTTCGGCGGCTTCGCGGCGAAGGAGCTTGCGACCCGCATCGATGACGCGAAGCCGAAGCTGATTTTGTCGGCGAGCTGCGGCCTCGAGCCCGGCCGCGTCGTCGCTTACAAGCCTTTGCTCGACGAGGCGATCAAGCTTTCAACCCACAAGCCGCCGGCCTGCATGATCCTGCAACGCCCGCAGGCGCAAGCGGACATGATCGCCGGCCGCGATCACGACTGGGCGTCGCTGCACGCGAAAGCGAAAAGGGAAAACAGGACCGCCGATTGCGTGCCGGTGCTCGCCACCGATCCGCTCTACATTCTCTACACCTCCGGCACCACCGGCATTCCGAAAGGCGTGGTGCGCGATAATGGCGGCCACATGGTCGCGCTGAAATGGTCGATGCAATATCTCTACGGCGTCGATCCGGGCGAGGTGTATTGGTGCGCCTCGGACGTCGGCTGGGTGGTCGGGCATTCCTATATCGTCTATGGGCCGCTGATCCATGGCTGCACGTCGGTGCTGTATGAAGGAAAGCCGGTCGGCACGCCCGACGCCGGCGCGTTCTGGCGCGTGATCTCCGAGCATGGCGCGGTGGCTTTGTTCACGGCGCCGACCGCCTTCCGCGCGATCAAGAAGGAAGATCCGAAAGGCGAGTTCATCGGCAAGTACGACCTGTCGAAATTCCGCACGCTGTTTCTCGCCGGCGAGCGCGCCGATCCCGACACGCTGCAATGGGCGGAGAATC
>CAYJNT010000356.1:0-3087 GCA_964370945.1 uncultured Hyphomicrobiales bacterium
TCCTTCACCTTCGAGATGAAGACGCCGCCGGTGTCCTATTTCATCAAGAAGGCGGCGAAGCTCGAAAGCGCCTCCAAGCTGCCGGGCCGCGACAAGGTCGGCAAGATCACCAAGGCGCAGGTCAAGGAGATCGCCGAGCAGAAGATGAAGGATCTCAATTGCAACACGATCGAAGCGGCCATGAGCATGGTCGAAGGCTCCGCCCGCTCGATGGGCATCGAAGTGGCGGGAGGCTGACATGGCTGGCAAACGCATCAAGAAGGCGCGTGAAGGCATCGACCGCGACAAGTTCTACGCGCTCGAGGAGGCCGTGAAGCTCGTCAAGGAGCGCGCGAAGGCGAAGTTCGACGAGACCATCGAAGTCGCGATGAATCTCGGCGTCGATCCGCGTCACGCCGACCAGATGGTCCGCGGCGTGGTCAATCTGCCGAACGGCTCCGGCCGCACCATGCGCGTCGGCGTGTTCGCGCGCGGCGCCAAGGCGGACGAGGCGAAGGCCGCCGGTGCCGACGTTGTCGGCGCGGAAGACCTGGTCGAGAAGGTCAACAGCGGCAATATCGATTTCGACCGCTGCATCGCGACCCCCGACATGATGCCGCTGGTCGGCCGTCTGGGTAAGGTGCTCGGTCCACGCGGCATGATGCCGAACCCGAAGGTCGGCACCGTCACGATGGACATCACCAACGCCGTGAAGGGCGCCAAGGGCGGTTCGGTCGAGTTCCGGGTCGAGAAGGCCGGCATCGTGCAGGCCGGCGTCGGCAAGGCGTCGTTCACGGAAGCGGCGCTCGTCCAGAACATCAAGGCGTTCGCGGACGCCGTGAACAAGGCGAAGCCGTCGGGCTCCAAGGGTCATTTTGTGGAGAAAATCTCGGTCTCCTCGACCATGGGCCCGGGGCTGAAGATCGAGCCGAACTCGCTTTTTAGCAATTAACGCCGATTTGAACCGGAAAATGTGCCAGTCACCCCCATTTGGGGGTGACTTTCTCTTGAGTCCTTCAAAACTTGGGCCTATATAGCCGCCCGAGAGCCCGGGTTGAGCGCCGGGACCAGAGGATTCATAAGGAATTTCACAAGTTTCCGCCCCGAAACGGGGTGGGAAAAAGGAGGGCCGTTTGCCCTCCTATAGTCCTGTCCAAGACTGCAGGCGCCGGGTCAAACCGGCTTAATCGTTAACTCTGACGGCCAGCACAGACGGGTAAGAGCAGTTTCGGGCGTAAGCCCAAGACCGGTTCGAACCTTTCAGAACTCGGTGCAGCGAAGACGCCGCATCCGGGGGGCAGGGATCAAACGTCGCCCGCACCCCCACGCTCAATGGAGATGCGCGCGGCATTCGCAACCGGCGGACTTGTCGAATGACAAGCCCTGCCAAACCGGAGAGAGCTTGTGGATCGAGCGGAAAAGAAAGAGTCGATCGCCGCGCTGAAGGAGGTCTTCAAGGCCGCCAACGTCGTGGTTGTCGCTCACTATTCCGGCCTCACCGTCGCCCAGATGCAAACGCTGCGCAGGCAGATGCGTGCAGCCGGCGCCTCGGTGAAAGTCGCGAAAAACCGTCTCGCCAAAATCGCTCTTGAAGGCTCGGACGTTGCCTCGATTGCGTCGCTGCTGAAAGGCCCGACGCTGATCGCCACCTCTAGCGATCCCGTTGCAGCGCCCAAGGTCGCCGTCGACTTCGCCAAGATCAACGAGAACCTCGTGATCCTCGGCGGTGCGATGGGCAAGACCAGTCTGAATCTCGACGGCGTGAAGCAACTCGCTTCGCTGCCCTCGCTCGATGAATTGCGTGCGAAGATCATCGGCCTGATCCAGGCGCCGGCGACCAAGATCGCGCAGCTCACCAACGCACCCGCGGCCAAGGTCGCGCGCGTGATTCAGGCCTATGCCTCCAAGAACGCCGCGGCGTGACGCCGAAGCAAACTCAATTGGTTCGAACCGATAGGAACTTGATAAATGGCTGACTTGCAGAAAATCGTCGACGACCTGTCGACCCTGACCGTCCTCGAGGCGGCAGACCTCGCCAAGATGCTGGAAGAGAAGTGGGGCGTTTCGGCTGCCGCCGCGGTTGCGGTTGCGGCTGGCCCGGCCGGCGCCGGCGCTGCCGCCGCCGAAGAGAAGACCGAGTTCACGGTCGTTCTCGCCTCTGCCGGCGACAAGAAGATCGAAGTGATCAAGGAAGTGCGTGCGCTCACCGGCCTCGGCTTGAAGGAAGCCAAGGACCTGGTCGAGGGCGCGCCCAAGAACGTGAAGGAAGGCGCCACCAAGGACGAGGCCGAGAAGATCAAGGCCACGCTCGAAAAGGTCGGCGCCAAGGTGGAATTGAAATAAGCGAAGCTTTTTCAATTCCATCCCCGGGCGAGCGATAGCGAGACCCGGGGATCTGGAAGATTAAGACGTGGATGGCACCCCAACTCGGGCTTGCCCGAGTTGGGAAGGGTTAAGAGGCGCAAGTCGGGCAAGCCCGACTTGCGATGTCAAGCCTGGCCATGACGAAGGGAGAAATACGGATGGCCGGGCTTCCGGCCCGGCCATCCGAAAACCAGAAGATGCGGCGATCCGGGATTGTCCCGAATCGTATAGAAACGAGGGACACCTAATAACGCCTGTCCGGATGGTCGCGATGATGGCGGCCTTTCGGAGAGTCGTTTTGGCTGTCTCGGTTTCGAAAAAGCGAGAGAGCAGAGAGCACGATGGCGCAGACATTCACCGGTCGTAAGCGCGTAAGAAAGTTTTTTGGAAAAATTCAGGAAGTCGCGGAGATGCCGAACCTCATCGAGGTTCAGAAGGCGTCCTATGACCAATTCCTGCTGATCGCGCCGCCGGTAGGCGGGCGGCCCGACGAGGGCCTGCAGGCGGTGTTCAAATCCGTCTTCCCGATCTCGGATTTCTCCAACACCTCGATGCTGGAATTCGTGCGTTACGAATTCGAGCCGCCGAAATACGACGTCGATGAGTGCCGCCAGCGCGGCATGACCTATGCCGCGCCGCTGAAGGTGACGCTGCGGCTGATCGTGTTCGATGTCGACGAGGAGACGGGTGCCCGCTCCGTCAAGGACATCAAGGAGCAGGACGTCTACATGGGCGACATCCCGC
>CAYJNT010000357.1:0-3054 GCA_964370945.1 uncultured Hyphomicrobiales bacterium
CTCGACACATGGTTCTCGTCGGCGTTATGGCCGTTCTCTACGCTCGGCTGGCCGGACGATACGCCGGAAGTGAAGCGCTATTATCCAACCGATGTGCTGGTCACCGGTTTCGACATCATCTTCTTCTGGGTCGCGCGCATGATGATGATGGGGCTGCACTTCATGAAGAAGGAGCCGTTCCACACCGTCTATATCCACGCGCTCGTCCGCGACGAGAAGGGCGCCAAGATGTCGAAGTCGAAGGGGAACGTCATGGACCCCCTCGACCTGATCGGCGAATACGGCGCCGACGCGCTGCGTTTCACGCTTGCCGCCATGGCGGCGCAGGGCCGCGACATCAAGCTCTCCACGCAGCGCGTAGAAGGCTATCGCAATTTCGCGACCAAGCTCTGGAACGCGGCCCGCTTTGTCGAGTTCAACGGCGCCGCGCGCGTTGCCGGCTTCGATCCGAAATCCGCGAAGGAAACACTCAACCGCTGGATCGCGCACGAGACGACGAAGGCGCGCCGCGAGATCACCGACGCGATCGAAGGCTACAAGTTCAACGAAGCCGCGGGCGCGGCCTATCGTTTCGTCTGGAACGTCTATTGCGACTGGTATGTCGAGCTGTCGAAGCCCGTGCTGACCGGACCCGACGGCGCGGCCAAGACCGAGACGCGCGCGATGGCGGCCTGGGCGCTCGATGAAATCCTCAAGCTGCTGCACCCGTTCATGCCGTTCATCACCGAGGAATTGTGGCGCGTCACGGCAGAACAGGGCCCCAAGCGCGACCACTTGCTCGTGCTGTCAGAATGGCCCTCGCACGAAGGACTGGATGACGACAAGGCGGAGGCCGAGATCGGCTGGGTGATCGATCTCATCACCGTGATCCGGTCTATGCGCGCCGAGATGAATATCAACAATCCGATCCCGCTGGTGCTGGTGAAGACATCGGCGGCGAGCCAGGCGCGCGCGCAGCGCTGGGCTGAGTTCGTGCAGCGGCTCGCGCGTGTCTCGGAGATTTCCTTTTCGGACGCGGCGCCGCAGGGCTCGGTCCAACTGCTGGTGCGCGGGGAAGTCGCGGCTTTGCCGCTCAAGGGCGTAATCGATCTTGCCGCCGAAAAAGCGCGCCTCGAAAAGGAAATGGCGAAAGCTGACGCCGATATCAAACGCGTCGATGCCAAATTATCCAACGCCGACTTCATGGCGCGCGCGCCGGAAGATGTGGTCGATGGCGAGCGTGAGAAGCGCGAGGAGGCGGTTGCGCGCAAGGACAAGATTCTGGAAGCGCTTGAGCGCCTGAAGGGCGCGGCGTGACAAACATGACCGCGCGCTCGCCCACGGGTTTTGTCGAGCGCATCCGCTTCGCCACGGTCAATTCGCTGCGCGGAATCAAGTTCGCATTCGCCAGCGAACAAGCGTTCCGGCATGAGATCTTTCTTTTGGTCCTCGCGTTGCCGCTCGGAATTTGGATCGCGCCGTCGTTTGCCTGGTATGTCGCGATGATCGGGGTGCTGCTGCTCGTGATCGCGATCGAGCTCCTCAATACCGGGCTAGAGAAGCTGTGCGATCACGTGATGGCCGACCATCATCCCCAGATCGGAATCGTGAAGGATTGCGGCTCGGCGGGCGTGATGTTCTCGCTGCTCCTGGCCGGGCTGATCTGGATGTCCGCGTTTCTGGTGCGCTTTTTCGGCTAAAGGCCGCTCGCGTCAGGTCGCGAACGGCTTGCTGAGATAGCGCGAGCCCTTCAACCCGAAGCGCCACGGCAGGTCGGCGGCTTTGGTGATCCCGATTCGCACGCCCGCGACGATGTCCGGTTTTTCCACGCGCGCGCGCAATTCGAATGGCGGCTTGTCGAGAGGTAGCCCGTCCTGCGCGCGCGTGATGCCGAGCGCTTCGCACAGCCGCCCGGGTCCCGAGCAAAGAAGCCGCTCGTCCGTCACGCCGCGCCGCCTGCGCATCGCCCGAATGCCGTGCGTGGGTTCGAGCGCGCGGATGAGAATCGCGCTGGCCGAACCTTCCGCTTCACAGACGAAATTCACGCACCAGTGGACGCCGTAGGAACGGTACACATACGCAAAGCCGGCCGGACCGAACATGACGGCATTCCGGTTGGTCCGGCCATTGAAGGAATGCGCGGCGGGGTCGGTATGGTGATAGGCTTCGGCCTCTACAATGATCCCGCCGACATCCCGGAAGGTCAGGGTCGCCCCGATCAGGTCGGCGGCAACTTTCAGCACCGGACGGTCGAAAAATGAGCGGCGGAGGCGTGGCGGGAGGGGCATGCGCTCGTCATGCCTCGCCCCGCGCCGGGCATCCATGACTTTCCGCCGATATCCCGAAGAAAAGCGTGAATTTTCAGTGCCTAAACGTAGTGACTTTGCCGCAACACATTGGGAACATTTCAGCCACGCCATGCAAAGATGGCGACTTGGCCGCGATTTAGCCATACGCCTCAACGAGACGAGTGCCTACGCCGTTGGCATCAGCCGGGTTCACAACCGACTGGCCCAAGGGAGGGGGGTCGGGGGGCCTCCAAGGCGGTGTTGCGATGGCCACACCTGTGGCTTCGGGACGCCCCCTTGATTTGGAAGCCAGTGTCGGACGCCGGGTGTATGGACGCCAAGACCAATCTGAAGGCGAGACTTCCTAGCCGTCATGTGACCGAGGGGCCGGCGCGCGCGCCGCACCGGTCCTATTACTACGCGATGGGTCTGACGACCCAGCAGATCCACCAGCCGTTCGTCGGCGTCGCGACCTGCTGGAACGAAGCCGCACCCTGCAACATCGCGCTGATGCGCCAGGCGCAGGTCGTGAAGAAGGGCGTCGCCGCCGCGAGCGGCACGCCGCGCGAATTTTGCACGATCACCGTCACCGACGGCATCGCCATGGGCCATGCCGGCATGAAATCGTCGTTGCCTTCGCGCGAGGTCATCGCGGACTCGGTCGAACTCACCATGCGCGGCCACGGCTACGACGCGCTTGTCGGTCTTGCCGGCTGTGACAAGTCGCTGCCGGGCATGATGATGGCGATGGTGCGGCTGAACGTGCCCTCGATCTTCATTTACGGCG
>CAYJNT010000358.1:0-3044 GCA_964370945.1 uncultured Hyphomicrobiales bacterium
TCTCGGGTGAGCACGGACTCTACCCGCGCCATACGGCGCTCCGCTCCCTCTTTTGAGGGAGCAAATCGAAAGACAGGACGAAACTCGCGCGGGATTTCCCGCCGCGAGGACGATGAGGCGTGTGCGTAACGGATCGGGCTGTTTGACAATATAATCGGGATGATGCGCGGCAGCCGGCTGGCCCCGCGATCAATACGCGTTCTCGGTTTTCAGCAGGGCGAACGGCGTCATCGCCACGATGTAGAGATCGAACAGCACCGACCAGTTCTCGATATAGTAGAGATCGTATTCCACCCGCTTCTGGATCTTTTCCTGGGTGTCGGTTTCGCCGCGCCAGCCGTTGATCTGGGCCCAGCCGGTCACGCCCGGCTTGACGCGATGGCGGGCGTAATAGCCGTCCACGGCTTCGTCATAGAGCCGCGCCTCGGCCTTGGCGTTGACGGCGTGAGGGCGGGGCCCGACCAGGGTCAGGTTGCCCTTGCATACCACGTTGAAGAGCTGCGGCAATTCATCGAGGCTCGCCTTGCGGATGAAGCGGCCGACGCGGGTCACGCGCGGATCGTCCCTGGTGACGAGCCTGGTGGCGGTCGCGTCCGTCGCCTCGACATACATCGAGCGGAATTTATAGACCTCGATCAGGTCGTTGTTGAAGCCGTAGCGTTTCTGCTTGAACAGCACCGGCCCGCGGCTATCGAACTTGATCGCAATCGCGATGATCGCCATCACGGGCGCCGCCGCCAGCAGGGCGAGGCCGCCGACGATCTTGTCGAACAGCCATTTCATCACGACGTCCCAGTCGGCGATCGGGCGGTCGAAGACATCGATCACCGGCACGCTGCCGATATAGGAATAGGAGCGGGGGCGGAAACGCAGCTTGTTGCTGTGCGCGGAAAGGCGGATATCGACCGGCAGCACCCAGAGCTTTTTCAGCATCTGCAGGATGCGGTTTTCCGCCGAGATCGGCAGCGAGAACACGACGAGGTCGACGCGGGTGCGGCGCGAGAATTCGATGAAATCGTCCACCGTTCCGAGCTTCTTCAAGCCGCCACACGTATCGGGGGAACGGTCATCGTTGCGATCGTCGAAAATTCCGATCACGCGCACGTCGCTGTCCGGTTGCGTGCGCAGGACACGGATCAGGCCTTCGCCGGCGTCGCCACCGCCGACCACGATCGTGCGGCGCGTCAGCCGGCCCTGGCGCATCCAGCGCCGCACGATCGTGTACAGCACGAGGCGCGACGCCATCAGGCCGATCAGGCCAAAACCGAAGAAGCTTGCGAACCAGACGCGGGAAAAGTCCCCGCTGACCTTTGCGAAAAAGGTCACCGCCGTGCCGAGCAGAAAAACGATCGACCAGGCGAAGACGAGCTTCGCCATCTGGTTGACCGGGCGGCGGAAGGCGTGAATGTCGTAAAGCTCGACCGACTGGAAGGCGAGGACGCACAAGCTGGCGATCATCAGGATCGCGGTTGCGTAGACCCATGGCGATTCGATCGCCGGGCCGACATAGCCGAAATAGAGCGCACCGCCGATGATGACGACGAGAAGGAATTCGATCGCGCGCACGAAGCCGGACACGACGATCGGAGAATAGGCGGTTTCCCGCGGCTCGCTCGCGACCACGTCGAGCGCAGACTGCGAAAGCCTTGCGGGCCTTCGTTGCGGAGCCGGTGAATCGATCAGTGCGGCGGCCGATACCGGCGCCGCGCTCAAGACTCGTTGAGCGTCGAACTCAGTCATTTACGCCACCCAAGGCATGTCTGGACGGTTGTCCGTCCGCTGCCCTTTTCATTCCCTTGGGCGCCGTCTTATCGGAAATGTTTCAACAAAAGATTAGTCGGATATTAGACTTTGCCGCATTTTACCCGCAGCGCTTCGGCGTAGGCGGCGAGCCCTGCGTCGACCATCGCTTTGATCGAGAAAACCTCGCGGATTCGCGCCTGCACGGCGAGGGCGGAGGCGCGTATGGTTTCCGGATCGTTAACGGCCTCGCCGAGTGCGCGCATCAAAGCCGCGCGATCGCCAGGCCGGACGAGCCGCCCGGCTTGCGGTCCGAAAATCTCCGGGATGCCGCCGACATTCGTTGCGATCAGAGGCTTCGCGGCCGCGCCGGCTTCGAGCACGATATAGGGCAGGGATTCGCCAAACGAGGGCACGACCATCACCCGTCCGAGCGCGAAGGCCTCGTGCGCCGGCATCGGAGGCCGAAACTGCACGAGGTCTGAAATGTTGCGTTCCTTGGCCTGCGCCAGCAGGGCGTCACGATCCGGGCCATCGCCCACGATCGTCGCGGTCAAGGCCTGGCCGGATGCGCGGAGCTCCGCGATGGCGTCGACCAGAACGCTCACGCCTTTGAGGGTGCGAAGCTCGCCGATGTAGAGAAGGTCGGTCGCCGACGGCGCCGGCGCGACTTCCGCGAACTCGTCGTCGGCGACACCGTTGCGGACGACCTTGACCAGCGCGCGTGGGGCGCCGATGCGCTGGTTGAAAAGGTCGCGGATATATTCGCTCTCAAACAGAAACAGATCGGTCCGGCTTTTCAGGATCTTTTCCAGCGTGATGTAGACCAATCCGGCAATCGAGTCGGGCCGGTAGTGCAAGCTGCCACCGTGCGGTGTGTAGACCCGTATCGCATTGCGCGGAATGGCTGCGAGCCGCGCATAAGCCGCGCCCTTGGCGCCATGGCCGTGCACGACGTCCGGTGCCAGGCGCGCAATCGCAGCTGCGACGGCCCTTGCCGCGGTGATGTCGCCAAGACCGAGGCCGCGGCCCATCGGGACACGGCTGGCGCCCAGCGTCAGATGCGGCGCGAGCGCAGCAAAGGCACGATCGGCGCTTTCGCCGCCTGTCAGCGAGTCCGCGACAATGCCGACCTGGTGGCCATAGGCGGACTGACCGCGAACGAGGTCGATAACGTGGCGGAATAGCCCGCCGACCGGCGCGCGAAAGACATGGAGGATTTTGAGCGGCTGGGCCAATGCAACCACGCTCAGAACCACCGCTCGGCGACATTGATGGTGTCGCCGGGGCGCAGCGGCGTCTGC
>CAYJNT010000359.1:0-3035 GCA_964370945.1 uncultured Hyphomicrobiales bacterium
AGGAGAGTGACATCTGTATCGGGGCCAACGGTGACTTCTCTATCGGGCGTCTACATCAGCCATTCGCAGAATGACAGATTATGGAATGCGAGCTCGCGAAAGCGCGCGATCGCAATTTGTCCGGGCTGAATGTGAGAGCAATGTTTGTTGGCGGACGATGGTCTGAATACGTCGAGCCGGATGCCTCAGCTGCCCATCTCCGTCGCCAGGGCTGATCCACTGGCATTCGCCGCTCAGCCGTTCGAGACCCCTTCCGCATGCGGCGATCCGGTACTATACATAATGCATCATTGCGGGACGCCCGAGTATGGAATATCGGACAAAGGAAGAGCAGGTCGCCGATTTCTTGCGCGAAGGCATCATTGCCGGCCGGTTCCCGCGCGGGGCTCGTCTCAAACAGCTCGAGATCGCAAAGCTGCTGCAGACGAGCATCACGCCCGTCCGCGAGGCGTTGAAGATGCTCGCGGCCGAGGGTTACGTCGCCGGCGATTCCTATCGCGGTGCGACCGTGGCGCCGTTCGATATCAGCGCGTCGAACGAGATGCTCAACCTGCGGATCCTGCTCGAAACCCAGCTCGTCCGCGGCGCGGTTGAGCAGGCGACCGCTGCCGACATCGAGGAACTGCGCACGCTTGCGGCGGAATTCGAGCGCGCGGTGGTCGGCAAGGAGAATGAGGCCGCGCGCGCGGCCAATTATCGATTCCATCGGCGCATTCATGACATTCCGGACATGCCGCAAACCCTGCATTTCGTGCAGGTGCTGTGGGCCCGCTATCCGTTCGACCTGATCAACAAGATCGAAGGTCGCGTGAGCCGTGCCGTGGACGAACACGCCGATCTGCTCAGGGCCTTTATTGAGAGGGACGCCGCCGGCGCCACGCTGGCGACGCGGCGTCATATCGAATCCGGCTGGGTCGAATTGCAGCGGTCGATTCAATCCTCGCAATCCGCAGTCCGTCAGGGCGCAGTCCCCGAGCCTTCCGTCCTCAAGCCCCACGAACTCGCGCAAAGCTTAAAAACATGAAGAAATCGATCCTGCTTGTCATGGACATGATCAACGATCTGGTCGGGGAGGAGGGGCCAGGTGCCACGACTTACGTGCCGCGGATGCGCGAGCGCAACGTGCTCGAGCGCACGCGCGATGCGATTGCGACCGCGCGTAAAGCCGGCATTCCGGTCGGCTATGTGCGCGTCGGGTTCTCTCCCGACTACCGTGAGTGTCCTCCGGCGTCGCCGGTGTTTTCGCGCGCACGACAGAACGGAATGTTCAAGCTCGGCACACCCGGCACCGCTGTCCATGCGGCGCTCGCACCGCAGACGGGCGACTTCGATATTGTGAAGCACCGGGTCAGCCCGTTCTACGGCACCTCGCTTGAGCCGATCCTGCGCGCGCACGGCATTGAGCGTTTGCTTCTCTGCGGCGTCTCGACAAACGGCGTCGTCCACAGCGGCGCGCGCGAAGGGCATGATCGCGACTACGAGTGCGTCGTGCTCGAGGATTGCTGCGCCGGCGCGACCGCCGAGGAGCATGAGCGGGCGCTGTTCTGCGTTGGCCGTTTCGCCACCATTGCCAAAAGCGACCAAGTCGACTTTCGCGCCTGATCAGCGGCACTCGCTAGCCTGAAGCTCAGCCGCGTGATCTGCCCGTCATTCGCGGGATCGTCCTCCCTTTGCTCTTTTGCCATTGATGACCTCTGCCGCCGGCCAGAGGTACGCTTGACTGGCTTCTTAAAGAATGCATTATGCATTCTATGTTGCTTACGGAATCCCAAGGCAAGCGGCTGCTTGCCAGTATCCAAATACCGGTTCCGGTCGGCCGAAGCGCGTCCACCGCGGCGGACCTCGCCGCTTGCGCTTTCACGTTTCCGGTCGCGCTGAAGGCGGATGTGGCGAGCGGTGGCCGCGGCAAGGCGGGCGGGGTGCGCCGCAGCGAGACCATGCCCGAGGCGCTGGCCGCGTTCGGCGCCATCATGCAGACCCGCTTCGGCGGGGAGGCTCCGCGCGGTGTCCTGATCGAGCCCTGGCTTTCCGTCGCGCGCGAGCTCTATCTCGCCGTGACGGTCGACAGCAGCGCCGGCGGCTTTGTTGTGCTCTACGCGCCGCAGGGCGGCGTGGATGTGGAGTCCGGCGCGCCGCCGGTCCGCTATCCGTTCGGTGTCCTGCGCGAGTTCCGCGCGCATCGGCTGCGCCGCGTGCTGGAGAATGTCGAGCAGGATGCCAGAATCCGCGAACGCGTGATTGCGCTCGCACGGCAACTAGTCCGGCTCGCTGTCGCGCAAGATTGCGTGACCGTCGAGATCAACCCATTGATGGTGCTCGCCGACGGCACCTTGATGTGCGGCGATGCCAAGGTGGTGCGCGACGAAGCGGCTGCCTATCGCAACGCCGATATCGCGGCCGAGCTCGATCTCGCCCACACCCACGACTCCGAGCCGCAAAAACGCTGTCGCGAGGCGCGGCTGACGTTGGTGCCGCTTGACGGCGACATCGGGCTGATCTCGTCGGGCGCCGGCATGACCATGGCCGTGATGGATGCGATCGATGCCGCCGGGGGGCGTCCCGCTTGCTTCCTCGATTGCAGCGGCAACCCGACACCGGATGGATTCTCGCTCGCCTTCGATCTGCTCGAGCAAGATGCGAGCGTCAGCGCGATCCTGGTGAGCGTGTTCGGCGGCGGCATGCATACCGATCGCGTCGCGCGCACATTGATCGACATCCTCGCGCGAAAAACCGGCCGTAAGCCGGTCGTATTCCGTCTCAACGGCACCGGCGGCGAGCGTGCCACCGCGCTGCTTGAAGCCGCCGGCTATCGCAACAACGAGAGCCTCGAAGCGGCAGTGGCGAGCATTCTTGAGCAGGCGCGGACGGCGGCATGAGCGTGCTTCTCGACAGGACGACGCGCGTCGTCATTCTCGGTATCACCGGCCGTTTCGGCACTTTTTCTGCGCGCGATTTGCGCGAATACGGCACGCAGGTCGTAGCCGGCGTCGCGCCCGGGCGCGGTGGCCGCGCGGTCGAAGGCATTCCGGTGTTCG
>CAYJNT010000360.1:0-2982 GCA_964370945.1 uncultured Hyphomicrobiales bacterium
TGCCGAAATATGCCGAGCTGATCTATAACGGCTTCTGGTTCACGCCCGAGCGCGAAATGCTGCAATCCGCGATCGACAAGAGCCAGGAGTTCGTCGCCGGCCGCGTGACGCTGAAATTGTTCAAGGGCTCAGTCGCCGTCATCGGCCGCGAGAGCAAGTATTCGCTTTACGACCAGGAGCTTGTTACCTTCGAGGAAGGCGCGGTGGCTTACGACCACCGCGACGCCGAAGGTTTCATCAAGCTCAACGCGCTGCGGCTGCGCACGCTCGGTCAGCGCAAGAAAAAGCTGAAGCTCGACCGGTAGATTCCCTTATTTGTCGCGCAATCTTGCGGCGAACCGGTTTCCACTTCGCCGGATTGCGCTCTGATGGCCGTCAGGCCGCCGCCACGCGCGAGACGAACTCGTCGACGCGTTTCTTGAGCGCGACCGCCTGGCTCGACAGGCCGTGTCCAATTTTTGCGCGCCTTTGCGCCGGATTCCCGATTATAATGAGTAGAATATGTCATACGGCTTCACGCCGTGAATTTGATTTGACGCGCGTTTGCGTGACAGACGGCCTCGATATTATGTCCGTCCGGATCGAGAACGAAAGCGGCGTAATACTCGGGATGATAATGCGCGCGAATGCCCGGCGCGCCGTTGTCTCTTCCGCCGGCTGCAAGCGCCGCGTTGCAGAAGGCATCGACCGCGGCGCGATCCTTGGCAAGGATCGCGACATGCAGCGGGCGCTCAAGTCCGCCCTCGCCGCCGATCCAGAAATCCGGCTTGCCGTCGATCCCGAATCCGGCGGCCGGAAATCCCTTTTCGGTTTCCTGCTCGACTTCCATGATCAGCGTGTAGCCGAGCGGCGCCAGCGCTCTTTCGTAAAACGCCTTCGCGCGCGGATAATCGGAAACCGGGAACCCGACATGATCGATCATGGTGAAACCTGCAAGCCACCACACTAGGATGAGACACGGCCGTCACAAACCGTTTGTACATTGCCGTCCTTCACTTCGGAAAGAGGCCCTGCCATGCGCGCAAAGCAGTTTACGCTGACGGCATTCTTCCTGCTGACCACCCTCGCGGCGCAGGCGCAGACCGTTTATCCGGTCGATCAGGCGCAAATCCTCGCCGGCTCGCGGTTCGATTTCAAAGTGGAATTGCCGGAGCGCGTGGCGCAGGCCGACATTCGCATCACCGTGAACGGCGCGGATTACACGACCGCTCTTGGCAAGGCGGCGACCTATATCGAAAAAGAAGACGGCAAGGATCAGTCGGCGCTCATGCTGCGCGACGTCACACTGACCAAGCCCGGCAATTACGCGATCAAAGTGTCGGCCGGGCCGCGCGCACGCGAACTGTCCTGGACCGTTTATGACACCGGCGCGCGCAAGGCCAGGAACGTGATCCTGTTCATCGGCGACGGGTTGTCGCCGGCGCATCGCGCCGCGGCGCGGATTCTGTCGAAGGGCATTTCGGAAGGCCGCGCGCTCGGAAAATTGTCGATCGACGACATGCCGCACATGGCGCTGGTCGCGACCGCCGGCATCGATTCGATCATCACCGATTCCGCCAATGCCGCCAGCGCCTACGCGACCGGGCATAAATCGGCGGTCAACGCCATGGGCGTCTATGCCGACCGCAGCAAGGATGAGTTCGACGATCCGAAAGTCGAGAACATCTCAAGTCTCGTCAAAGGCAGGCTCAACATGGCGGTGGGCATTGTCACCAACACCGAGATCGAGGATGCGACGCCGGCGGCCATGGTCGCGCATACGCGCCGCCGCGCCTCCTACGACCGGATCGTCGAGCAGTTTTTCGAGCAGAAGCCGGACGTTCTGATGGGCGGCGGCGCGGCGAATTTTCTGCCGAATTCGGCGGAAGGATCGAAACGGAAGGACGATGCGGACTACATCGCGAAATTCAAGAATGCCGGTTACGCCTACGCCGCCAATGCCGCCGAGATGAAAGCGGCGGCGAAAATGCCCGGCACCTCGAAGCTGCTCGGGCTTTTCAACACCAGCAACATGGATGGGGTGCTCGACCGGAAGATCATCAAGGGCGGCACGGTGAAGAAATTCCCCGATCAGCCCGATCTCACCGAGCAGGTCGACGTGGCGCTCGACATTCTGTCGCGCAATCCGAACGGCTTCTTCCTGATGGTCGAATCCGGAATGATCGACAAATACGCGCACCTGCTGGACATGGAGCGCGCGGTCTACGACACGATCATGCTCGACAACGCGGTGGCGCGGACGCGCGAATGGGCGGCCAAACGCGGCGACGACACGCTCATTCTCGTGCTCGCCGACCACGGTCATCCGATCAGCCTGGTCGGAACCATCGACGACGACATGACGTCAGCGCCGAACGCGCCGATGCGCGAGCGGGTCAGGGTCTATGCCAAGGCCGGGTTCCCGAACTACCCGAAACCCGATGCCGAGGGCTATCCGGCGAAGATCGATGTCAGCCGGCGGCTGGCGATGTTCTCCGCCAGCCTGCCGGACCATTACGAGACCTATCGGCCGAAGCTCGACGGACCGAACGCGCCGACCGTCGCCAACAAGGACGATGCCAAGGTCTATGAGGCGAACGAGAAATACAAGGACGTCCCCGGCGCGGTTTTCCGGCTCGGCAATCTGTCGAAATACATCAATGCCAGCGTGCATTCCGGGGAGGATGTGATCCTGACCGCGACGGGGCCCGGCAGCGAGCGCGTGCGCGGGCAGCTCGACAACACCGACGTGTTCCGCGTGATGGCGGAGGCGCTCGGCCTGGGTCAGGCACGCACGACCGGTGCAGGATCGCCGAACGGCGCGAAGTAGGGCACTGTTGTCATTCCGGACGCCGCGTAAGCGGCGATCCGGAATCCAGACAGACGAAGAAATGAGCCGGATGCCGGGTTCGTGCCCTGCGGCGCGCCCCGGAATGACAACAGGCTAAACCTGCCGCTCGACCATTTTCTTTTTGATCTCGGCGATCGCCTTGGCGGGATTGA
>CAYJNT010000361.1:0-2967 GCA_964370945.1 uncultured Hyphomicrobiales bacterium
CGCAATGGGGCGACGAAGGCAAAGGCAAGATTGTCGACTGGCTGTCGGAACAGGCGGACATCGTTGTCCGTTTCCAGGGCGGTCACAATGCCGGCCACACGCTCGTCATCGACGGGATCACCTACAAGCTCTCGCTGTTGCCGTCGGGCGTCGTGCGTCCGAACAAGCTGTCGGTGATCGGCAACGGCGTGGTGCTCGATCCGCGCGCTCTGTGCGAGGAAATCGACCGGCTGAAAGGGCAGGGCGTCGCCGTGACGCCGGACAATTTGCGCATCGCCGAAAACGTCTCGCTGATTCTGCCGCTGCACAGTGAGCTCGACGGCATCCGCGAAAGTTCCAGCGCCGCGACCCGCATCGGCACCACCAAGCGCGGCATCGGCCCGGCTTACGAGGACAAGGTCGGCCGGCGCGCGATCCGTCTCATGGATCTTGCCGATCTGTCGTCGCTCAACGGCAAGATCGAGCGCCTTCTTGCGCATCACAATGCGCTGCGGCGGGGCTTGAGCCTCCCCGAGATCAAGGCCAAGGACATCTACGACTATCTTGCGCAATATGCCCCGCGCATCCTGCCCTACATGGATTCGGTGTGGTCGCTGCTCGACGGCAAGCGCCGGGAGGGCAAGCGCATCCTGTTCGAGGGCGCGCAGGGTGCGCTGCTTGACGTCGATCACGGGACCTACCCGTTCGTGACCTCCTCGAACACGGTCGCCTCGCAGGCCGCGACCGGCTCCGGGCTCGGGCCCGGGGCGCTCGGCTATGTGCTCGGCATCTGCAAGGCCTACACCACGCGGGTGGGCGAGGGGCCGTTCCCGAGCGAGCAGAAAAACAAGATCGGTGAGGAAATCGGCAAGCGCGGCAACGAATTCGGCACCGTCACCGGACGCGCGCGGCGCTGCGGCTGGTTCGACGCCGTGCTGGTGCGCCAGACGGTGCGGACCAGCGGGATCAACGGGCTCGCGCTCACCAAGCTCGATATCCTCGACGGCTTTGATGACGTCAAAGTCTGCGTGCGATACCGCCTGGGGGGCCGTGAAATCGACTATCTTCCGGCGAGCGAGCATGCCCAGTCGCAGGTGGAGCCGGTCTACGAGGCCGTGGAGGGGTGGAAGGACAAGACCGCGGGCGCAAGGTCCTGGGCCGACCTGCCGGCGCAGGCGATCAAATATGTCAAGCGGATCGAGGAATTGGTCGAGTGCCCGGTCGCATTGCTCTCGACCAGTCCGGAGCGTGAGGACACAATATTGATGCAGAACCCATTCGAGACTTGAGAATCGGGCAGTTCGGCGTGAACGTGAACACATATAGAGAGAGATGGCCGATTATTACCCGCTGATCGCACGCGCTGTTGCCGGGCTCGACAAGAACACCGGCGAGAACAGGCGTGCGCTTTATGAGCGGGCGCGTGCTGCGCTGGTCGCGCAATTGCGCGGCGTCGACCCGCCTTTGGAAGAGACCGAGGTCACGCGCGAGCGCCTCGCGCTCGAGGAATCGATCCGCAAGGTCGAAGCCGAGGCCGCCCGCCGCGCGCGGACCGAGTCGCAGCCGGCTGCGCCGCCTCCGTCCCCGCCGGCACCGCCGCGTCCGCCGATGACCAGTCCTGCGGGCAATGCCATGCCGCAGCGTCCTGCGGCGCCGCCGCCTCCGCCGCCGTCGCCACCGGCCTCACGCCCGGGGCCATCGCCCTTCACCGTGCCGCAGCCGCCCGAGCCGCGCGAGCCGCGCGCGGCCCCGCCGCTACAGCCCTCGAATATTCCTCCGCCGCCGCGTTTCGAGCCGCGCCGCGCCCCGCCGCCACCGCAGCAGCCGTCGGCACCGCGCGCACCGGCGCGTCCGCGCCCGCCCGCTCCGAACGAGACTCTGGATGACCTGCGGCGCGATTTCGGCACCGCTCCGCCGCAAGCGCCATCGGACGATCCGTTCGCCAATCTGCCGGTCGCGCACGATTTCGACCGCCTCGACGTCGGCGCCGAGCCGCGCATCGATCCGCGCGCTTTGCGGCCCGCCCGCGAGAAGGTGCAGCCCTTCAATCTCGAGCCGCCGCCCGAACCGGAAGAGCCGCCGCGCAAGCGCGGACGCATTCTTGCGCGCGGGGAGGCCGGACGGGACGAGCCGGAAGGGCTCGGGAGGCGCTCCTATGGCGGCATCATCAAGGCCGCGATCGCGGTCGTTCTGCTGATCGGCCTTGTCGGTTTCGGCTATTGGCAGCGCTCGACGCTCGCCGGGCTTTATCAGGCGCTGCGCGGCTCGCCGGCGACGCAGACGACGCGTCCGGCTGCGACGCCCGCCGGACCGCAGCCGAAAATCGCCGATCGGATCGGACAGCCGGGCCAGGCCACCGGGCCCGGCGTCGCGCAGCGCGTCGTCCTCTACGAAGAAGAGCCGACCGATCCGCAGGGCAAGCGCTATATCGGCTCGGCGATCTGGCGCACCGAGACCGTGTCGCCCGGGCCCGGCCAGCCGCCCGAGCTCGCCGTGCGCGCCGATGTCGAAATCCCCGAGCGCCGCATCACCATGAAATTCTCGATCCGGCGCAACACGGACTCGACGCTGCCCGCGAGCCACACCGTCGAGATCATGTTCAACCTGCCGCCCGATTTTGCCGGCGGCGGCATCGCCAACGTGCCCGGCATTCTGATGAAGCAATCCGAACAGACGCGCGGCGTGCCGCTCGCGGGCCTCGCGGTCAAAGTGATGACCGGATTTTTCCTGATCGGATTGTCGGCGACCGAGGCCGACCTGCAGCGCAACGTGCAGCTTCTGAAGGAGCGCGCCTGGTTCGACATCCCGGTGGTCTACGGCAACAACCGCCGCGCCATCCTGGCGATGGAAAAAGGCACGCCCGGCGAGCGCGCTTTCGCCGAAGCCTTCGCGACGTGGAAACAATAACTTGGAAGCAATGATCCGCGCGGCGCTGGCGCTCATTGCGGTGAGCGGATGTCTGTCATTCGCCGCGGTCGCACAGGAGGC
>CAYJNT010000362.1:0-2966 GCA_964370945.1 uncultured Hyphomicrobiales bacterium
ATGACAGAGGATGTCAGGTGAATCTGACGGTCACGCCCTCGAGCGCGATGCCCTCGATTTGCGTCGACCAGGTTTCGCCGGCGGCGACCGGGAAGGCGCGCGTCAGCGTGCCGGTGGTGATGATCTCGCCGGCGCGCAGCGGCGGATTGAACGGATCCATGTCGAGCACGTCGACAAGATGGCGGAGCGCAGAGAGCGGAGAATCGAGCACATTGGCGCCGCGTCCGCGATCCACGATCTTGCCGTTGCAGGAGAGCGTCACGCTGAAATTGGCCAGCGCTGCCATCACATTCGGCCCGAGCGAGGCGACACTGCGCGGCGGACCGAGAAGCAGGGCGCCATGCAGGCCTTCGGCAGCGAAGCAATCCACGCCCGTGAACTTCCAGCCGGGAAAAATCGACTGCACGATCTCGAAGCCATGTGTGACCCATTCGATTGAATCGAGCAGCCCGGCCTCGTCGATACCGGCCCTCACGTCCTTCGAAAGCTTGAACACGATTTCCGGCTCGATGCGCGGCTCGGAAAAGCGTGACACTTGAACCGCCGGCGATGCCGACAATTCGCTGACGGTGGTATCGAACATGTCGCCCCAAATGGGAGCGTAGACCTTGTACTCCTCCCAGATGCCGCGATTGGTGAAGCCGATCTTGCGCCCGATCTGTCGCTCGCCGCGCGCCGTCCGCTTTTTCCGCAGTTCCGCGAGTGTCGCGTAAGCGTGCTCGATCCTGAATGACGGATCGCGCGCGGTGAACGTCGCGATCTGGGACGCCCCATCGATCGCGGCCAGAATCTCATCCGCAACCGGTCCGACATTTTTCGTGTGCATGGTCGGGCCGGCTTATTTGATCGTCGCGCCGGTGGCCTTGATCACCGGCGTCCATTCCGCGATCACTGTAATCGTGCGGTCCGGGTAGGTCTGTGCCATGGACGGCGTGATCGAGGACAACAGTGCGACGGCCGCGAGCGCGGCCGGAAAGGCCTTCATGGTGTCTCTCCCAAACAACGCCCGGTCATTCGCCGGTTGCGGCCGATCCTAGCAGAGGACGGCTTGTGTCGCTAAACATCGCGGATGAGCGAAAAGTCCTTGATCATCCGCATCTATGTCGATGCCGACGCCTGCCCGGTGAAAGACGAGGTCTATCGGGTCGCGGCGCGGCACGCGCTGCCGGTCACGGTGGTGGCACAGGGCTTCATCCGCGTGCCGGATGACCCGCTGATCGAGCGCGTGGCGGCCGGCGACAGGCCGGACGCCGCCGACGACTGGATCATGCAGCGCGCGGACGGCCATTCCATCGTCGTCACCTCCGATATTCCGCTCGCGTCGCGCGCGGTGAAAGCGGGCGCGGTCGCGATCGCGCCGGACGGCCGCGTGTTCACCGAAGAAGCCATCGGCATGGCGCTTGCGATGCGCGACCTGATGACCGACCTGCGCTCGGCCGGCGGGGTGACCGGCGGCCCGCGGCCGTTTTCGAAACGCGACCGGTCCGAATTCCTGTCCGCGCTCGAAACCGCCATCCGGCGGTTGCGGCGCAAGGCGCCGTGATCCGAAATCCGCCGCTTTTGTAGGGCTCTGTCCCGGCCTGTCGGGCCTTCGGAGATTCGCATGAAAACGGCGACACTTGCCGCGATGCTCCTCGGTTACGCCTGTCTTGGCGGGGCGGCGCAGGCCGCCCAATGCGGCGGTGATTTCGGTACCTGGAACGCAGCCTTCCAGAGCGAGGCGGCGGCCAAGGGCATTTCCCAGCGCGCGCTGGCGAGCCTCAATGGGCTGACCTCCGATCAGCAGGTGCTGTCGCTCGACCACCGCCAGGGCCATTTCAGCAAGACCTTCGAGGAATTCGGCGCGCCGCGCATCGCTGCGCGGATGAGCAAGGCGCAGAGCATGATGCAGAAGCACAGCGCGTTGCTCGCCCGTATCGAGCAGCAGTTTGGTGTTCCAGGAGCTGTTGTGATCGCGATCTGGGCGCTGGAAACGGATTTCGGCGTCGTGCAGGGCAAGCAGAACGCGCTGCGCTCGCTCGCGACGCTGGCGCATGATTGCCGCCGCACCGAGCGCTTCCAGAACGAATTGCTCGACGCGTTGCGCATCGTCGATCGCGGCGATCTGTCCGTCGCGGAGATGCGCGGCGCCTGGGCGGGTGAACTCGGACAGACGCAATTTTTGCCCTCGTCCTATCTGAAATTCGCCGTCGATTTCGACGGCAACGGCAAGCGCGATCTCATTCGCAGCGTGCCCGACGTGCTCGCCTCGACCGCGAATTATCTGCGCGGCTATGGCTGGCAGCGGGGCGGGCGCATCGCCGAGGGCACGCCGAATTACGCCGTGCTCAAGGAGTGGAACAAGTCGGGCGTCTATCAGAAGACCATCGCGGTCTTCGCCTCGCGCCTGATGGCCGAGCAATAAGCCTGATTCCTTTATTTGTCGCGCAATCTTGCGACGAACCGGTTTCCACTTCGTCGAATTGCGCTCAAGACGCCTGGTCGCGTTATCACCTGAAAATTTCTGGCCTGTGGATGATGGGCGAAGCGGGGCGCTTTGCCTTGACGCAAGAGCTGCATCCTCGGACACCTGATGGTTCGTTAGTTGTCGCGCAATCTTGCGGCGAACCGGTATCCACTTCGCCGGATTGCGCTTTTAAAAGGGGCGTGTGCGCCCGCGTTCATGAGGAGTGAGAAGTCCGATGCCGGCCACCGCAGAAGCCAAGCAACAGCCCAACGCCGCCGCCACCCGCGTCGCCAAGGACCAGCTTCGCTCGATCATCGAGCGCGTCGAGAAGCTCGAGGAAGAGAAGAAGGCGATTGCTGACGACATCAAGGACGTGTTCGGCGAGGCCAAGGTCAACGGCTTCGACGTGAAGGCTTTGCGCACCATCATCCGGCTGCGCAAGATGGAAGCCACCGAGCGCGAGGAGCAGGACGCGATCCTGGAAACCTACATGCACGCGCTCGGGATGCTGAAGAACTAG
>CAYJNT010000363.1:0-2948 GCA_964370945.1 uncultured Hyphomicrobiales bacterium
CTAACGAAGTGCGGCAAAGGCGGCGCCGAGCATCAACCCGGGCTTTTCGGAATTTCCGCTTTGCAGGATCGCGGCGGCGCCGTCGACGCCGTCGACGCGGATCTGATCCGCGGGGATCGTCCAGCTCGCAGCCTTGCCGGTCCAATCGCCGACTTTCACCAACCGGCGCGCGACGTTGTAGTAGGTGATCTTGCGTCCGGCATTTTCGCCGCGGCCGATGGCGACCGGCGTTACACCCGTCACGCCATAGATCCAGACCTCGCCTTTCGCCGCGCCGTCCTTTGCGTCAGGAACGCTGACCGTCAATTTGTCGCCGGAGGCGCTCAATTGCACCGGAAGCGACATTGCCTTACCGCGCGTTTGCGAGATGGCGTCGTTGATATGAGATTTTTCGCTGCCGATGACCGGGATGACGCCGTTCACCACCACCTGCGGCGTATAGATTTCGCGGTCACCGCGCGCACGCGAATAGGCGCGCTGCTTTGCGGTGTGGAGCGGCGAAGCGAGCGTGTCCTTCCATCCGAGATAATCCCAGTAATCGACCGGAAGGCTGAGTGCGATGATTGAAGGGTCTTTCGCCAATTCGCCGAGCAGCTTGTCGGCGGCAGGGCAAGACGAGCAACCTTGGCTGGTGAACAATTCGACCACCGTGCGCGGTTCCGCGCTCGCGGAACCAGACAGCCCTGCCGTTATCACGGCAGCCAGCAGCAATCCGCCATGAACCTTCATCGCGATCTCCAGAGGTCGACCCAAGGTCGGTACCTGGCAGATTTACTAGCGGCGGTCTTCACTCACCACTCACTTCGCGGTGAGCACCGCCTATCGAGCCGATAACGAAAGCACGAAGCGCGCGGCGGAATCGCGCGCTTTGTGAGGTTCAACCGGCCGCTTGGATCGTCAGGCCGCGAGATGGCGCAGGACGTATTGCAGAATGCCGCCATTCTTGAAGTATTCGAGCTCGTCGAACGTATCGATGCGGCACAGGAGCGGAACCCGCTTCAGGGCACCGTCGGCGGCGACGATCTCCGCCATCAATTTCTGGCGCGGCTTCAATTCACCGTGCAGGCCGCGGATGGTGACCGTCTCGCTGCCCTTGAGCCCCAAGGACTGCCAGGACGTCCCCTCCTCGAAGACGAGCGGAAGCACGCCCATGCCGACCAGATTGGAGCGATGGATGCGCTCGAAGCTCTGCGCAATCACCGCGCGCACACCGAGCAGAACCGTGCCTTTGGCGGCCCAGTCGCGAGAGGAGCCGGTGCCGTATTCCTTGCCCGCGAAGATCACGAGCGGCACCTTCTCCTGCTTGTAGAGCATCGCCGCGTTGTAGATCGGCATCTGCTTCTTGTCGGGATAATGGATGGTCACGCCGCCTTCGACGCCCGGCAGCATCTGGTTCTTGATGCGGATATTGGCGAAGGTGCCGCGCATCATGACTTCGTGGTTGCCGCGGCGCGTGCCGTATTGGTTGAAGTCCTGCGGCCGCACCTGATGGTCGCGCAGATATTCGCCGGCCGGGCTCGACTCGCGGATGGAGCCCGCGGGCGAAATGTGGTCGGTCGTGATCGAATCGAGGAACAGGCCGAGCACGCGCGCGTCGATGACGTCTTCCAGCAGGACCGGGCGTTTCGGCATGCCTGAGAAATACGGCGGGTTCTGCACATAGGTTGACGTGGAATCCCACTTGTAGGTCATGCCACCCTTGATCGCGATCTTGCGCCAATTGGCGTCGCCCTTGAACACGTCGGCATATTTCTTTGCGAACAGCGCCTTGGTGACGTTCTTGCGGATGAAGGAATCGATCTCGCGCGTTGTCGGCCAGATATCTTTCAGGAAAACCTTCTTGCCCTTCTTGTCGATCCCGAGCGGCATTTTCGCAAAATCGAATTGCATCGTGCCGGCGAGCGCATAGGCGACGACGAGCGGGGGCGAGGCGAGATAATTCGCGCGCACATCCGGATTGACGCGGCCTTCGAAATTACGGTTGCCGGACAGAACGGCCGCGGCGACCAGATCGTTCTTGCCGATCGCTTCGGAGATTTCCTCCGGCAGCGGACCGGAATTGCCGATGCAGGTGGTGCAGCCGAAGCCGACGAGATTGAAGCCGACCGCGTCGAGATCCTTCTGCAGGCCGGATTTGGCAAGATATTCGCCGACGACTTGAGAACCCGGCGCGAGCGACGTTTTCACCCACGGCTTCGCGGTCAAGCCTTTCTTGGCGGCGTTGCGAGCCAGCAGGCCCGCGCCCATCATCACGCTCGGGTTGGAGGTGTTGGTGCAGGAGGTGATGGCGGCGATCACGACGTCGCCGTGACCGAGATCGTGCTTGCGGCCGGGGACCGGCACGCGCTTGGACATTTCTCCGGCTTTCTTGAACTCGTCCTCCATCGCCGCGGCGAATCCGGATTTCACGTCTTTGAGCAGCACGCGATCCTGCGGGCGCTTGGGGCCTGCAAGCGAGGGTTCGACCGAATTCAGATCGAGCTTGAGCACGTCGGTGAAGAGCGGCTCGGGCGTCGTCTTCACACGGAACATGCCCTGCGCCTTGGCGTAAGCCTCGACGAGCTTCACGCGCTCTTCCTTGCGGCCGGTGTCGCGCAGATAATCGACCGTTTCGGCGTCGATCGGGAAGAAGCCGCAGGTTGCGCCATATTCCGGCGCCATGTTGCCGATCGTCGCGCGATCCGCGACCGACATATTGTCGAGGCCGGGACCGAAGAATTCGACAAAGCGTCCGACCACGCCGCGCTTGCGCAGCATCTGCGTCACGGTCAGCACGAGGTCGGTCGCCGTCATGCCCTCCTTCAATTTACCGGTGAGCTTGAAGCCGATCACTTCCGGCAACAGCATGGACAGCGGCTGACCGAGCATCGCGGCTTCTGCCTCGATGCCGCCGACGCCCCAGCCGAGCACGGCAAGTCCGTTCACCATGGTGGTGTGCGAGTCGGTGC
>CAYJNT010000364.1:0-2938 GCA_964370945.1 uncultured Hyphomicrobiales bacterium
CGGTAGAAGCTGTAGGCGCCGAAATCGAGCATGTCCTTGTAGTCAGCGCCCGTGACGATGCGGAACAGCTCCACCTTCTGCTCGGGCGTGAGCGTCTTCAGCGGCATGCGCGCGAAATAGGGCCACAGATACATTTCCTGCGCCGTGCCCTTCTCGACATGCACATAGGGCGCTTCCAGGATTCCGATGAGGATCGCCAGCACTTCGAGGCCGTCGGAATCCGGATAGGTTCTCTTCCAGAACGCGGCCGGATCCTTCTCCTCGCCGAGCGAGAAGATCGGCATCGTCTCGTTGGTCTGCATCGCGGTGACCAGCTTTTTCAGTTCGCCGCTTTTGGCGGCGGCGAGGACGCGCTCGCGCATGCGCGCGACCGGCTGGGGCAGGCGCGACAGGTCGGCGATGATTTCGGGCGGCGTGGCGCCGGAAGGAGGGGCCGGTTTCGGCGACGGCTTCGCCTGTGTGTCAGCGCCGGGTTTCTCAGGCTGCGATTGCGGCGCCTGTGCGCCGGGCGGACGGATCGTCTCGGTGCGCACTTTGGTTTGCGCGACGGCATCGCCGGCCGCGATCGCCAGCAATGCGAGCGCGGTCATGGCGGCGTGGCATTTGCGCGCAAACACGGCGATGCCGATCCTTCAACCGATTCTGTGATGACGAAAAGTCTAGCGCGAAACCGTGACGGCCGCGAGGCGAACTGAAAGGCACTTTCGCCCAGACTCGCAGCGCTTTCGCTTATTGCCGCGACAGATCGGTGGAGAATTCGCCGTTGCGGATGCGCGCCGGCAGGCCTTCGGCGAATTTGGCGGCCGGGTCCTCGCCATAGGTGCGCACGAACTCGACCAGAGCCGCGAACAGGCAGGCCTGCGCCATGCAGTCGCCGTCCACGCCGTCGATGCGCGCTTCCGCCCAGGCTTCATGGATATAGCTGAGCGCGAGACGCTTCTGGTCCTGGTCGGAAGCGGGATCGCCCGCGCGAAATGGAGGCAGCAAACTGGTCATGGTCACCCGGGCGGGACGCACACCGCCCTCGCAATCGAGGGGGACGTTATCAATGCGTTTTGGCCGGGCCTACCGGCAACTTTAAGAAGGGTTAATGCGTCAGAGCGCTTTCATAAGCGGGTTCACGAAAGCGCTCTGGTTCTTTGCGTTGTCGCGTTTCCTGACGGCGAAACTAGTGTGGTGGTTCAGAAGGTCCCTTGATCTCCGCGGCGAATCCTGAAGGGACCTTCTGAACCAAAACCACACTAGAATCGTAGGTTGCTAGTGTCCCTTGGAATCCGAAGTTCGCTACCAAGGGTGCTGAGAAACAAGGCGAACTTCGGATTCGGGACACTAGTATCCACTTCGCCTGGAAATGCTCTAGTTGGTGTAACGCGCCGTGATTTCGCGGGCGATTTTGGCGCCCTCGTCGAGATAGCGGCGGATGGCGACATCGGCCGCGGGCGTGCAGGTCCGGTAGGTCTGCTGGAAGCCGCGATAACCACGATTGAAGCTCGCGATCAGCTTGACGCGGCGGCCGGGGGCCTGCGCCTCGGAGTCAACCAACGCTTGCATTTCGTTGCGCCACTTCTGGCCTTCATTCGCGCCGCAGACCGCGCGCAGATGATGCAACGCGCCGAGAATTTCCGAGAGCCGCTGCAGGTCGGCCTCGAACGCCGCGCCGGCCGCACCGCTTTCGACCGCGCGCGCGGGCGCGAGCGGAAAAGCGAGGAGGGCGCACAGAATAAGGCAGCGTTTGAGCATGGGAGCGGGACATATGCCTCCGCGTGGCGCGACGCGCAAGCGGTTTGAGGTTGCCCTCACGCACCGGCTTTTTCGAAGGCGGCCGTCACAATCTCCGTCAATCCGTCGGTGGTCTTGAGGCCCGCGATCTCAGCCGGTTCCAGCCAGCGCGCCTCGGCGAGTTCCTCGTTGAGACGTGGTTCACCCGCAAGCCAGCGGCAGGCGAACGCCATGATCACGAAATGCCGCGCGACTTTGCCGTCGGCATCGCGTCTGACGGCCTCGCGATAACCCGCGAACGCAACCGGCTCGATCGCGATACCCGTTTCCTCCATCACTTCACGCGTGATCGCGTCGTGCAGGCTTTCGCCTGCCTCCACGCCGCCGCCCGGGAGCGTGTAGAAACCCTCGGATGGGGGCTTGGCCCGCCGCACGATCAGGACACGATTGTCGCGGATAATCGCGGCGCTGACCGCGAGAATGGGGCGCTGCGGATAGGCTCGGCTTTCATTCACGGCGTAACATTCCTACATCACGTCTGATTCGGCAGACCAGGATTGCGGGCAAGACTGCGGAGTTTCGAAAGTATGTGTGGCCGCTACCTTATCATCTCACCGCCGGAAGCCATGCGGCTGCTCGCGGAATATCTGGAGCAGCCGAATTTTCCGCCGCGCTACAATGTGGCGCCGACGCAGCCGATCCCGGTGGTGCGGATCGAGAACGGCGCGCGGCATTTCGCGCTGATGCGCTGGGGCCTGCTGCCGGCCTGGGTGAAGGATCCGAAGATCTTCACGCTGCTGATCAACGGCCGCGGTGAATCCGTTTGCGAGAAACCGGCGTTCAAGAACGCGATGAAGCGCCGCCGCTGCCTCATCCCGGCCGACGGCTTTTATGAATGGAAGGTCGACGGCCGGATCAAGCGGCCGTTCGTGGTGCGGCCGAAAGACCGCCGGCCGGTGATGTTCGCTGGGCTGTGGGAAACCTGGGTCGGACCGAACGGCGAGGAGATCGACACCGCCGCCATCATGACCATTGCGGCGAATGCGACGCTGCATCCGATCCATCACAGGATGCCGGTCATTCTTGAGCGGGACGAGTTCGAGCCTTGGCTCAATTGCACGCATGTCGACGCCGCGCAGGCGCAAGCGCTGCTCAGGCCCGCGCGCGAAGACCGCTTGGAGGCGCACGAGATTTCGCCCGAGATCAACCGCGTGGTGAA
>CAYJNT010000365.1:0-2925 GCA_964370945.1 uncultured Hyphomicrobiales bacterium
ACCTCGTCCTTGCGGCCGACGCCGGCCACCTGGACGTTGAAGTTGCCGCCGGCGAATTCGTTGATCGGCTGGGTCAGCGCCGTCAGAGGCCGCGCAATTGAGAACGAGCCGAACAACGCCGAGCCGAACAAAATTGCAGCCGCGACGATGCCAATGCCAAGATTGACATGCTCGGTATCGCTCATCGACGCCGCCGCCGCGGCTTTCTCCTTCGCCAAGAGACCATCGGAAATCGCAACAATCTCACCGCAGACCTTCTCGATCTCATCGCCGACCGCCGCCGCCGGCCCAGCAATGATCGTCTGCATCTGTTGAGTGATCGCGCCAACGCGACCGGCAGATTCGGTGTTTGCCCCGAGCGTCAACACTTGCGCCTTCGCACCGGCAACTTCCTTCACGAAGCCGACATACTGATCGGCGAGCGCTGCCAGCTTTTGCGCGCGCTCGCGGTTCTCGGGGAGGCGCAGCTTCTGAATGAGCGGGTCGATGGATTTACGAGCGGCCCTGTAAAGATCTTCGGTGTACTTCAGTACTTTTGCGATGTCATCGCTGCTATTCGCGATACCGATGTCTCGCATTCCGATCTGCATTCCCCGCAACGACGATTTGGCGTCCGCGATATCCTGCGCGACACCGTAATGGAATCTGACGATCGTATTTGAGGCGCTCACTGAAGCGTTGCCGAGCATTTGCCCGACGATCATCGCGGCGACAAGTACAATGGCCAAGCCCGACATGATCGTGAGCTTGACCGCGATTCTGATATTCGAGAGCCTAAACATTTTCTTTGTCCCTGGATTGATGGTGCCGGTATTCATTTGATCGGCGCCCCGCCACGGGCGGGATGCATTCGGATGCCGGACTGCGTCAGCAGACGCTGCCGCGGCGGAAGTCCGTTTTAATCGTCGCTCCCGGCGTCTTCGCCGAGGTGCATCGACAGCAGGCTAGGAAGATCGATCAGCGCGATCATGCCGGCTTCGGTGGTGAGCAGGCCGGACAGAAAGCTCGCGCGATCGGATTGGGCCACCCGCGGCACCGGCTTGATCTGAGCGTCATCGAGCGAGACGATGTCCAGCACGCGGTCGGCGAGCAGGCCGGTCTGCTTCGTTCCGATCTGCACGATGATGACGATGTGCAGCGGGCTGGCCTTCGTCAGTCCCTGGCCGAAGCGGCAGCGCAGATCGACGATCGGGACAATGACGCCGCGCAGGTTCAACACGCCGCGCACGTATTCCGATTGTCCGGGCAGCGCCGTAATGTCGGTCCAGCCCTTGATCTCCCGCACCGCCATGATGTCGACCCCGTATTGGTCCTCACCAATCGCAAAACTGATGACCTGTACCGGCGGCGCCGACTTGGACGGAACGTCCGCGAATGTTGGATTCACCAGATTGGGCGAGCTCGCGGAGGAGACGATAGCGACAGGTGGTTCGCTCATATGCACCCTACCTTTGCATTCATTGTTCGGGGCAAGCCGCTGACTGTTGCTTGAACGCGTCAACGCACGGCCTCGTTCGATCGGCCGGAAGATTCCGAATCGAGCGAACATGAATAATTTTATGTGTTCAGAATTGACCGAGCGTTAGCTCAAGAAACGCAGTCAAAGCTCAATAAGCGCAGTCAAAACTCAAGAGGCGCAAAACCTGAGGCATTCGTCACTGTAAAACCAACAACGGCATTCGGCATTAAGTTGCGCTTAAAAGTAATTCAGCGAGGATAAAACGACCATTGATATGGCGAATCGGCCGTCGTTTTCGGTCAGCGGCAATTCAATTTTGCGTTTCATGGCTGTGGATTTGCTGAACTTAAGTAAAAACATTTCTCTCAAACGCCCTTGAGTCGCGTCGATGGTTCGATACCTCAAGGCGTTCACCATCGTCGCCACCCGCGAAATCGAAGTGATGCGCAGCATTCTATTCGACATTTATGGCGCGCGTTCGTTCGAGCCGATTGGCGAACAAAGCCTGTTTTTCGCGGAGGCCGCCGCTCTTTATCTCGACTCCTCCAACTTGTGCTATTGCTCCTGCGGCAGCGCCGTACGGATGGAATTCCACGACGACGACTACGTCAGACTGCAAATCTGCCTTTCTGGAGCCGGCCGAACGTCGACAGGCCAGCGCAGAGTCGATGTTAATTCGACCGTAATCGTCTGCTCGCCTGCAGAAGCCGTATTGGAGTTTGGTCAATCCTTCGAACATTTGGTGCTACGAGCCAAACAGTCGGCGTTGGAAAAAGATCTGACCATTCTTCTCGGAAGCAAACCGAAAAACAGAATTTCGTTTGACCTGAGCGCCAGCGGTCAAGTCGGACAATCAGGCCGCCTGCGGCAGTTCATCATTCAGGCCGCCTCCATCATCGATTTTTCGGATGAGCCAATTCCATCTGTAATCTTGCGCGAAATGGATCAGGCCATCCGGCTCGCGGTTCTCTACGGCATACCCAACAGTGTCAGCAGCCATCTCTACGCCGATCCAAAGACGTCCGCGCCTTGGCAGGTCAAGCGGATCGAAGAATGGATCGACGCGAATTGGAAAGAAGACGTTACCATTGAGAAGCTGATGGATATTTCGGGCGCCAGCGCTCGTAGCATATTCGCGACGTTCAGGAGCGCGCGCGGTTATACGCCGATGGCGCATCTCAAGAAGGTCCGGCTGAAAGCGGCCCGCGAGATTCTGCTCCGAGCCGCACCAGGCGCTTCGGTAACGGGCATAGCCTTTGCGTGCAATTTCATGAACCCCGGCCACTTTGCGCGGGATTACAAACTCGAATTCGGCGAACTCCCCTCCGAAACGCTACGCCGCAGGAAGGAGCTTGGGCTGTAACAGGCGATGCGCAGCCGCGCTGAAGGACTTCGCGGTTACCTGCACCGGCGGAACGGCCGCCGCGGTCCGGCGTCGTTCTTCTGCTGCGCCATGGTGCGGCCGT
>CAYJNT010000366.1:0-2909 GCA_964370945.1 uncultured Hyphomicrobiales bacterium
GATGGTCGAGAGCCGGGTGATCCGCTGACGCGATTTTGGTTTGTCGCATTTCCGGGCGGCGAACTAGTGTGGTGGTTCAGAAGTCCCCTTGATCTTTGCGGCGAGTCCAACAGGGGACTTCTGAACCAAAACCACACTAGAATCATAGATGGCTGGTGCCCCCTTGAATCCGAAGTTCGTCTATCAATGGCGCTGCGAGTCAAAGCGAACTTCGGATTCGGGACACCAGTGCCCACTTCGCCTGGAATGCTCCGTGTTCGTTAAACTCTTAACGATCGCGCTCACCGAAACGCTACCGTCGCCGCCGAAAGCCGGCCGCCGCGCCCCGCCCGTTAATGCGCGCTTGGCGGAAGAATGATGTGATCGGCCGATTGTCGGTGGAACCGTCCAGATGCGCTATTTCGCAGTCGTTGCGGCCCTCGCACTTGCCCTTGCAGGCCTCGCCACACGCATGGCCGACAAGGCCGTGAAATCGCCGCCGCAGCAGGTTGCGGCCTCCGCGGTGGAAGCGCCGGCTGCGGCCACGTCGTCGTCCGGATATCGCAGCATCACGATCCCGCGTGATGCGCGCGGCCATTTCCAGGTCGATGCCCGCGTCGATGGCCGCGCCATGGGCTTCATGGTCGACACCGGCGCCTCGACCATCGCGTTGACGGCGCGCGACGCGAAGCGGCTGAGCATCCATCCGTCGGCGAGCGAATACACCGTCCAGGTTCGCACCGCGAACGGCACCGTGCGCGCGGCTCCGGTCAATCTCACCAAGGTGGAGGTCGGCGGGCTCGTCGTCCGCGACGTGCGGGCCTTGGTCGTTCCCGACTCGGCGCTGTCGGAAAACCTGCTCGGGCTCTCGTTCCTGACCAAGCTACGCCGCTTCGAATATGCCGGCGGCAAGCTCGTCCTCGAGCAATAACGCAGTTCCCATCCGTCGTTATTTCTCCATGATCGGGCTCTAACGCTCTCGCACGGCGGGGCGTATTCTCTTTCGATTGATTGCGCTTTTAGCTATTGCTGTGCCGCCTTCTGCCGGCACGCGCTCACTTTTTGAGGTTCCGAATGTTTCCGCGGCCCCAGCCTGTCTTGCGTCCCAACACCTATGAGTACGAGTCCGGGCCGATGGTGAAGCCGACCGGCTTTCGCGAGTACGATGCGCGCTGGCTGCTCGGCAAGGAAATCAACCTGATGGGCATCCAGGCGCTGGGCATGGGGCTCGGCACCTTGATCCATCAGCTCGGCGTGCGGCCGCATATCGTGACTGCGCACGATTTCCGCGGTTATTCGGCGTCGGTGAAGATGTCGCTCGTGTCCGGACTGCTCGCGGCCGGTTGCAAGGTCTATGACATCGGGCTCGCGCTTTCGCCGATGGCGTATTTCGCGCAATTCGATCTGGATGTGCCCTGCGTCGCGATGGTGACGGCGTCGCATAACGACAACGGCTGGACCGGCGTGAAGATGGGCGCCAATCGCCCGCTCACTTTCGGCCCCGACGAGATGGGCAAGCTGAAGGACATCGTGCTCAACGCGCGATTCGATCTCAGGGGCGGCGGCGCCTACGAATTCGTCGAGAATTTTCCCGAACGCTATATCGCCGATCTCGCCAAGCGCCCCACGCTCAAGCGCAAGCTGAAGGTCGTCGCGGCCTGCGGCAACGGCACGGCGGGGGCGTTCGCCCCGCGCGTCCTTGAAGCGATCGGCTGCGAGGTCGTTCCGCTCGATTGCGAGCTCGACCACACCTTCCCGAAATACAATCCCAATCCCGAAGACATGAAGATGCTGCACGCCATGCGCGATGCGGTGATCAATTCCGGCGCCGATGTCGGTTTCGGCTTCGACGGCGACGGCGACCGCTGCGGCATCGTCGACAACGAAGGCGAGGAGATTTTCGCCGACAAGGTCGGCGTGATGCTGGCGCGCGATATCTCGGCGCTGCATCCGGACGCGAAATTCATCGTCGACGTGAAATCGACCGGCCTGTTTGCGACCGATCCGGTGCTGCAAAAGAACAAGGCCCGGACCGAGTACTGGAAGACCGGCCATTCCTACATGAAGCGCCGCGTCAACGAGGCCGGTGCGCTCGTCGGCTTCGAGAAGTCCGGACACTTCTTCTTCAACAAGCCGTTCGGCCGCGGCTATGACGACGGGCTCATTTCCGCGATTGCCGTGTGCGACATGCTCGACCGTTCGCCCGGCAAGACCATGGCGGACCTGAAGAACGCGCTGCCGAAAACCTGGTCGTCGCCGACCATGTCGCCGCATTGCGACGACGAGAAGAAATACGGCATTGTCGAGCAAGTCACCGCGTATTTCCAGAATGCGCAGAAGAAGGGTGAGCCGGTGGCCGGACAGAAAATCCGCGATCTCGTCACCGTCAACGGTGTGCGGGTCACGGTCGAGGACGGAAGCTGGGGCCTGGTGCGCGCGTCATCCAACAAGCCTGAGCTGGTCGTCGTGGTCGAAAGCCCGCAATCGGAAGCGCGCATGCGCGATATGTTCGCGGCCATGGACGGCGTGCTGCGCACGCATCCGGACGTCGGCGAATACAATCAGAAAATCTGAGGCGCGATGATCGCCCGGTCAACAGTCGCAGCTTTCGCTCTGGCGCTGATGATCGTCGCGCCGGTGCAAGCGGTGGCGCAACCGGCGCCGTCGTTTCTGGCCAAGTGCGGCGAACTGCGAAAAGCGGTCGGCAATCTCAAGCAGAAAGACGATGAGCTCATCACGATCGAGGTCGAAGGCGAGCTCACCACCGTCAAATCCGATGGCGCGCTGGTCTATTTGCTGATGTGCCGGCCACCCGATCCGATGGTGCTATGCGTGACCTATGAGACCAATGGCCGCAAAGCCGGCGAGCGCGTGACCCTGACCGGAAGCTACAGTCAGCGCGGACCGAACCACATTCTGCTCGATCCCTG
>CAYJNT010000367.1:0-2902 GCA_964370945.1 uncultured Hyphomicrobiales bacterium
CGACATGATGCGCGCCTTCGGCGGTCGCGATCGACTTGAGCAATTGCGGCTTGGCTGGAGTCTTGACGTCGAAGATGTGAAGGTGTCCGGGCTTCGCGGTCGTCACATACATCTTGTCATTCTTGCCGTTGAAATAGATCTCCAGCGGAACGCCGGCCTTGACAGGCGCGAAATCGAACACTTGCGCGACATCGAAATCTTTTTTCTGGGCATTCCAGGTCGCCGTCCACAGCGTGCCGCCAAACATGTTGGTGACATAGGCGATCGGCGGGTTGCTGCCTGGCAGGAACAGGATTTCAACCGGCGCTTCGCCCGAGGGCGACGGCTTGTTCGACACTTTGTGCGTCGACAGCACGTTGCCGGTGGAGGCTTCGACCGCGGTGATATACTCGCCGGCATCGCCGAGATCGGACGCCCGCACCGTGCTGGTGAGCAGCACACGGTCGATTCCGTCATGGATCGCGATGCCGTGCGGATACGGCTTCGGCAGTGAAACCGTCTTGGTGGGCATGTCGGTCACGGCATTGCCGATGATCAGCTTGGACGAGCCCATGCAGGTCAGATACCAGCGCTTGTTGTCGTCCGAAAAGACGACGTCCTCGCCGACCTGACAATCGGGCACCGCCACGACCTTGGCTGTGAACGGCCGCTTCGACATGTCGATGACGCGCAGCTCGGGCTTGGCCAGCGCCGTGACATAGGCTTTCGATGAGTCACGATTGTAGAAGATGTGATGCGCGACGAGGTCAGGCGGCAACGGCATGGTTTCAACAATCTTGCCGAAGTTCGGCGAGGCCGGATTGACGTCGATCACCGCGATGCCTTCCGTGCGCTTCGAGCCCGGCACCGGGCTCTTGAACGCTTTCAGGGCATCCGCGGATTTGCTTTCGTAGTTGAGCATGGCGAGAATTTCGGCCTTGCTGGAATCGGCCCAACCAAGGCCCGCGAGCAGCGCCACGACACCGACGATGCGTTTCATGACTTTGTCTCCCGATCTTTGTTTTCCATGCTGAAAATCGCGCGACCTGCACGTTGCTGGCCGCGGCGAAAAGACAGCGATGCCAGTCGCAAGAATGTCCGGGCGGCAGTTTTCTTGGCAGGCGGACTTGAACGCGCCTGCTCCGCGCCGGTCTGCAAAACGCCATTGCAGTCTATGATAATCTTGCTGTCGAAAGAAGGCGGCATAGGCCTGCGATGGGCATAATCATCGAATGGAACTTATGGCGCACCGGCTGTTTCGCGATTGCCGCGTTTTTTACGATAATCGCTCGGACACCCGCCCCATGCGGCCGATGAGAGCGGCCGCCGCGACAATGATTGCGATCGCGGCCCTCCTGGCCGGCTGGCAACGCGGCGCCGCCGCGCACGCGCTTGCGCAACGTTACGATCTGCCGCTGCCGCTTGGGTATTTTCTGCTGGCGGCGGGCGCAGCGGTGGCCGCGACTTTCATCATCCTCGTGCTGACGGCGCGCCGGCCAGAACTGCCCGGCTCGCGCATTTCGCACGGTCGCGTTTTCGCTCGCGGTATCGTCCCCTCGGCGGCCGTCGTCGCTCTGCAGACGGTTTCGATCGCGCTGCTTTTTCTCATCGTGAGCGCCGGATTCCTCGGCCACCAGAATCCGTTCAAAAACCTCGCACCGGTCGCAGTCTGGGTGATCTGGTGGGTGGGACTGGCGCTGGTGTCGGCTTTCATCGCCAATGTCTGGGCGCTGCTCAATCCGTTCGCGGCTGTGTTCGATTTTGCGCAATGGCTCGCCGAACGCCGCGGCGGCAGCCTGTCACTGCGGCGGCCCTACCCGGCGTGGCTCGGAGCATGGCCGGCTTGCGCCTTGTTCCTCCTCTTCATGTGGCTCGAACTGGTCGCCCCCGGCCGCGACGTGCCGCGCAACATCGCCATCGCGATGCTGATCTATCTTGCGCTGAACTTCACCGGATGCGTCGCGTTCGGGCGCGACGTGTGGCTCAGGAGCGGCGACGTGTTTGCGATCGTTTTCGAACTGTTCGGGCGGTTCGCGCCGCTGCACTTTCGGCGGGATCATGTCTGGCACTGGACGCTGCGGCCCTTCGCGTCCGGACTGCACGCGCGCGCGCCACTGGACGCTTCGATGATCGGCTTCGCCCTGCTCGCGCTCGGCAGCGTGACCATCGACGGCGTTATGGAAACGCCGGTCTGGGCATCGATCGTCGAGACGATTTTCGCGGCCAGCGGTCGCGAACCCGCAGAGGGCCCAGTCTACATGCTGCTCGCAACCGCTCTGCTGATCGCGGGCCCGCTCTGTCTGGCGGCGCTCTACGTTGCCGCGATCGGCATCATAAAGCGGATTGCCGGCGGCCCGCGTTTGACCGCCCTGGCGGGCGCGTTCGTGCTGTCGCTCGTTCCGATCGCGATCGCGTACCATCTCGCGCATTATTTCTCGCTGCTCGCGATCGCCGGTCAATTCATCATTCCGCTGGCGTCGGATCCATTCGGGTACGGATGGGACCTGTTCGGCACGATGCTCTATCGCGTCGATATCGGCGTCGTCGATGCGCGCTTTGTCTGGTATCTGTCGGTCGTCGCCATCGTGACCGGTCACATCATCGCGGTGTGGCTTGCCCATATAGCCGCCTTGCGCATCTACAAGGATCCGGCGATGGCCCGGCGAAGCCAGTATCCGATGCTGCTTTTGATGGTCGGATACACGATGCTCAGCTTGTGGATTCTGGCACAACCGATCGTGGTGCCGAATGTGGCATCGGCCGCGCTCGTGCGCTGACGATCGCGAGCGATCACTGCCCTCCGTTTCATCATTCGCAGCCTCCTTGCAGTGCAACAATATGCTCTTGCTGCGCGCGTCTTGCCGCGCCAAGATCGCCGATCTGATCGGCCGGTCAATGGGGACCGAAAGCACTCGACGAGGAG
>CAYJNT010000368.1:0-2899 GCA_964370945.1 uncultured Hyphomicrobiales bacterium
AAGACGCCGAAGTGGAGCGCCGTAAGGCGAGGCCGATCCGGCAGGATCGGTCCCGTGCCCTTGCAAGGCACGGACTCTACCCGCGCCGTATGGCGCTCCGCTCCCTTTATGGGAGCGCAAATGAAGCGCCCCGGTTTCGGGGCGGAATCGAAAATCAGGACGGGGCTCGCGGCGGGAAACCGCCCGCGAGAATGATGACGCATGTCTGCAAGTCAGGGAAAGATGAGCAAATGCCGTCACACGCGAGTGAACGCGTCGATGTTGGAATGGTCACGGCCGCAGCAAATACCCCAGCCGCTTCTCGTTCGTGCCCAGCCCCTCGCAAGTCTCGTCGGTCGAAGCAAAATGGAAAAGCCCCCGGCGCGCGACGCAGGAATAGAGCGCGGCGCTGTCGGGCTGCGCGTCGCGATAGATGAAGCCGGCGGTGCGCTGGCGCCGGAACGGCGCCTCGCACGCGCCATCGCTCAGGCGATAATCCATCGCGCCGGTCGTCTCGCGCACACATTCCTCGAGTTTCACGAACGCGCCGGCCGGCGGGGCCGTCATCACATCGCCCAGCACGTTCTCCGGCTTGAAGGTGTTCGGCCGTTTCTCGATCGCGGGCGCGATCGTGGTCCACAGCCGGCCGGCGTCGGATTTGTAGCGCGAGAGCGCCGCGCGCACTTGTGGCGTCTGCGCGGTGGCGTGCGGGGTGAGCGTGATCTCGTGCACGATCAGATAGCGCTGCGTGAAGTCTTCGTTGGGCGGAACATAGGCATAAGTCAGCCACCCGCGCTCGCTGATCGAATTGGTGCCGGTCTCGCCGACGAGACTCGGGTAAGCGTAGAGCGCGTCGGGCGCCGGCCGGTTCCATTCGTCGGTGTCGTAGATGATCAGCGGCGCGGGGAGTTGCGTGAAATTCACCTTGTCGGCGGAGAACGACAGCTTGAGCGACTTGTCGACCGCGAGCAGCAGCATAGCTTTTCGCGGCGCATAGAACGCGGCGCTGTGGCCGGGAAAACCTGGCAAGGGAGCCCCCGCGCGATCAAGCGCGGGCATGCGCCAGCCGGCCCCGTCCCATTTCATCCATTGCCCGGGCGCGACATTGCCGCGGGAGCTGCGCGCCGCGGTGATCTTCCAGTCGCTCGGGCGCAGGCAATAGACGTAGAGAAAGCCGTCGCCGCCGTCGGCCAACGTGCAATCGCCTTCGCCGGTCATCTTGCCGGGCGTCGGCGGGTCGGTGTTCGTGATGATGGCGCCGAGGAATCGCCAGGTCAGGCCTTCGTCGGCGGAGGTCGCGATCGCCATCGCCTTGTGGGTGCGGCCCTTGTCGTAGTCGCAGTCGCTCTCGCCGTGCACGAGGCCGACGAGCTTGCCGTCGACGGGGAGCACGCCGGTCAGCCAGTTGCCGCAATCCGACAGCGTGCCCTTGCGGCCGGGCTGCATCACCACGCGCTTGCCGCCGCCCATGTCGATCGGGGTTTCGCCGTCGATCGCATAGGTGCGGTTGTTGGAGGTGAAGCCGCGGAACCCGCCGTCGCTTTTCTGGACGACGACGAACGGCGCGTCGCTTTCCATGCCGGACGCGCCCGACGGCCCGCGCACGATCTGCGGCGGCCCGATGCGGACGGCGAGGCATTCGGGGCAGAGGTCCTGCGCCGCGGCGGGGGTGGCGAGGAGGGCGCAAGCAAGGAATGTGGCGAGGGAGAGGAGGCGGATCATGAGTCGGGAGTGTAAGGCCTGGCGCACGCCATCTCCAATGTCATTCCGGGACGCGAGCGAAGCGAGCGGGCCCGGAATCCATAATCCCGGATTCCGGATTATGGATTCCGGGCTCGCCACTACGTGGCGCCCCGGAATGACATTAACAAGAGAGTGCCGTTGGCTACTGCTTCCGCGAAAATACCGTCGCTTCGCGCAGCTGGTAGAAGCGCACCAGTTCCTGCGCGGTCGCGGGTTTCAGCCGGTCGAACGAGGCGAGGCCCTTGTCGATGTCGTTGCCCTGCAGCCGCTCCAGGCTGTCGCACAGATGCAGCACCGATTTCGCGGTGGCGCGCGACAGCCCGGCGGCTTTCACGAACACGAGCGCGGTCTCGATCCGCTCATGCGTCATCGAATTTTCGATGGTCTCGATCGAGAGCCCGCAGAGGAGCGACAGCGCGACCATGGTCTCCTCGAACTGCCGGTCATCGGCAAAGCGAGAGACATCGACATCGCGCAGCCGCCCGGCGCGATGCAACGCCGCGACCATCGCTTCCGCGATCTCGTAGCGCGAGGATTCCGCGCGCGTCGCGGCCTGGATGGTGTCGGCGGCTTCCGTCACCGCCGCGTCGACATGCAGCGGCGCGTGCGGATGCGCGGCATTGAGTCTCAGCCGCACGTCCTCCGAGGCCTTGGCGAGGAGCTTCAGGAACAGCGGGCGCGGAATGTCGGGGCGGGACGCGATCCGCTCGATCAACTCGTCGTCGTCTTCGCTGCGCGAAACGAGCGTGGAATATCCGAGTTCGGACAGGCGTGCGCCGGGATTGCCGGCGACGCCGGCGAGCACCGGGCGGTCGCCGCGCGCGATCAGAACGTCGGTGACGCGCTCGGAGATCGCGCGGCGGCGGGAGATCGCGAGCAGATGCTGCTGGCTCTGCATCATCGCGCTCTAGATCAGCGCGTTCTCGTCGACGCGCTCGGAATTGGCCAGCACCGGCCAGGCCACCTCGATCGCCTCGTCGGTCGCCAGCCGATTGATCACCTTCTGCGGCGCGTTCGGGATCGGCGCGAGCTTGGTCGCGAGCGTGATGCGCGCGGCGGTTTCGATCTCGCCTGCCAGGAGATTGATGACGTCGTCGAACAGGGCGATCTCGGCGTCGGAATATTGCGGGCTCTGGCCGATGAAGAGATCGGTCACCCGATGCAGCATCTCGGCGCG
>CAYJNT010000369.1:0-2878 GCA_964370945.1 uncultured Hyphomicrobiales bacterium
AGATAGAAGCGCCCCACGCCCACGGCCTTGGCGCCGAGCGACAGCGCCTTGAGGACATGCGTGCCGCGCTGGATGCCGCCATCCATCATCACATCGATCTTGTCGCCGACCGCGTCGACGATCTCGGCGAGTTGGTCGAACGCCGCGCGCGAGCCGTCTAGCTGCCGGCCGCCATGATTCGAGAGCACGATGCCGGTGCAGCCGATGTCGATGGCCTTGCGAGCGTCTTCGACGGACATGATGCCCTTGAGGCAGAACTGGCCGTTCCACAGTTTGACCATTTCGGCCACATCGTCCCAGGTCATCGATGGATCCAGCATCTCCGTGAAATACCGGCCGATCGACATGGCGCCGCCGCTCATGTCGACATGCTCGTCGAGCTGCGGCAGCCTGAATTTTTCATGCGTGACGTAGTTGATGCCCCACATCGGCTTGATGGCGAATTGCAGCATCCCGCCGAGCGTGAGCTTGAACGGAATGGAAAAGCCCGTGCGCAAATCGCGCTCGCGGTTGCCGCCGGTGATGCTGTCGACCGTGAGCATCATCACGTTGACGCCGGCTTCCTTGGCGCGTTCCATCATGGCGCGGTTCAAGCCGCGGTCCTTGTGGAAATAGAACTGATAGACCTGCGGCGTGTCGTGCGCGCGGCGCAATTCCTCGAGGCTCACCGTCCCGAGCGACGAAACGCCGAACATGGTGCCGTATTTCGCCGATGCCGCCGCGACCGCGCGCTCGCCCTGATGATGGAACAGGCGCTGCAGGGCGGTCGGCGAGCAATAGACCGGCATGGCGAGCTTCTGGCCCATGACGGTGACCGACATATCGACGGCGCCCACCCCGCGTAGGACATTGGGCACGAGATCGCAGCGCTCGAACGCCTCGGTATTCCGCCGATAGGTCGTCTCGTCGTCGGCCGCGCCGTCGATATAATTGAAGATCGGGCCCGGCAGCCGCCACTTGGCGAGCGCCCGGAAGTCATGGAAGTTGTGGCAGTCCCGCAGGCGCATATCGATCCCTCACCCCGCGTTTCAGGGATACGAGGACCGCGTCAGGTCTGCAAGTCAGGGGTTTTCCGGAGCAGAAAGCGGCTGACGAAAGTCTGTCCGGCAAAGGCTTGCGTTGGGCAAGGGCCGTGGCATTTTGCCTGCATGACCGCCGCCGCAAAGGACGATCTCGCGCTCGCCGCCGAATTTCCGGCCGCCACCCGCGAGCAATGGCTGGCTTTGGTGGACAAAGCGCTGAAAGGCGCCCCGTTCGAAAAGAAGCTCGTTCACAAGACCTATGACGGGCTGCGGATCGAGCCGCTCTATCCGCGACGGGGCGACGCCACGCCGCTCGCCGGGCGCGCATCTGGCACCCCGTGGCAGATCATGGCGCGGGTCGATCATCCCGATCCCGCCGTCGCCAACCGCCTTCTGCTCGACGATCTTGAAGGCGGCGCCACCGGCGCGGTGCTGGTCGTTCCCGGAAGCATCGGCGCCTATGGCTATGGCGTCGACCTTTCAGAGGCCGGGCTCGAACGCATTTTGGACGGCGTCTTTCTCGAGGGCATTGCAATCGAATTCGACCTAGCGCCGCGAACGAAGCAAGGTCCGGCCAACCTTCAGGCGCTCCTGAAGAAACAAGGTGTCGCACCGGACAAAGCCAACATCCGCTTCGCCTTCGACCCACTTGGCAAAGAGTCTTCGGACGGTGAAAGCCCGTTCCCATGGGAAGAAGTGGTACCGTTCTTTGGCGAATTGATCCGCGGATGGGCCGATGCGGGCTTCCGCGGCCCCTTCATCGCGGCCGACGGCCGCCCTGTTCACGCCGCCGGCGGATCGGAAGCGCAGGAACTCGCCTTCGCGCTCGGCAACGCCGTGACCTATCTGCGCGCGCTTGAGGCCGGCGGCATGGCGCTCGACGCGGCGCGCAGGATGATCTTCTTCCGGCTTGCCGCCGATGCCGACCAGTTCCTCACCATGGCGAAATTCCGTGCCATCCGGACATTATGGGCGCGCGTGGAAGAAGCCTGCGGCCTCGCGCCTGCGCCGGTTTTCGTGTCCGCCGAAACCGCCTGGCGCATGATGACCACGCGCGACGTCTACGTGAACATGCTGCGCACGACCATCGCCGCCTTCGCGGCGGGGCTTGGCGGCGCCAACGCGATCACAACGCTTCCCTTCACGAATGCGCTCGGCTTGCCCGATGCGTTTGCGCGTCGCGTCGCGCGCAACACGCAGCTGATCCTCGAGGAGGAATCCAATCTCGCGAAAGTGTCCGATCCGGCCGCCGGCGCCGGCGGCATCGAGGCTTTGACAGATGAGCTCTGCCGCGCGGCATGGACCTTGTTCCAGCAGATCGAGGCGGCGGGCGGCGCGGATGAGGCTTTGTCGCGTGGCATCATTCAAAGCAAAGTCGCCGAGACGCGCGCCGCGCGCGAGCAAGCGGTCGCGACCCGCAAGGATCCGCTCACCGGCTTAAGTGAATTCCCGCATCTGTCGGAAAACCACATCGCGGTTCTCAACGTCGCACGCGTGACGCCTGAATCCTTCGACACCCCCGCGCTCACCTTCCCTGCGCTCGAGCCCATGCGCCTGTCGGAGCCATTCGAGGCGTTGCGCGACGCCTCCGATCGCGCGCTGAAAAAAACAGGCGCGCGTCCGAAAATATTTCTCGCCAATCTCGGCACGCCGGCCGACTTTATCGCGCGCAGCATGTTCGCGCGGAATTTCTTCGAAGCCGGCGGCATCGAGGCGGTGGAGTATTCACCTCCCCCTGAAAGGGGGAGGTCGTCCCGCCGAAGCCCGCAGGGCGAAGGCGGACGGGTGGGGGTCGATGCAAGTCATGGGGGGGGGGGGGGGGGGGGGGGGGGGGGGGGGGGGGGGGGGGGGGGGGG
>CAYJNT010000370.1:0-2851 GCA_964370945.1 uncultured Hyphomicrobiales bacterium
TCCTGACCGCCAAGGATCACGCCGAAGCGTTCCTGATGGTGGAGACCGACCGCGCGGTGGCGTTCGTGATGGACGACATTTTGCTCTACAGCCTGGTCGCGAGCTCCAAGTCGCCGAAGGATTACGTGATCTCGGCGGATGCGCTCTCGGTCGAGCCCTATGGCATCATGCTTCCGAAGGACGACGCGGCCTTCAAGAAGGTCGTCGATGCCGCGATGACCAATGTCTACAAGAGCGGCGAGATCAACAAGATCTACGACAAGTGGTTCCTGAAGCCGATCCCGCCCAAGGGCATCAATCTCAATGTGCCGATGGGCGCGTCCTTCAAGAAGGTCGTCGCCAAGCCGACGGACACTCCCGATCCGGCGATGTACTGACTTTGGTACTGATTTTGCTTCAATATCGCGGCGGGGTTGAAACCCCGCCGCGTCTGTTTTGAGATTGCCGCTAAGGGGAGCGGGAATGAAATACAACTGGAACTGGGGCATTTTTTTCGATCTGTCGCCGAACGGGGTGAACACCTATCTCGGCACGCTGATGTTCGGCATGGTCTGGACATTGGCGACGGCTCTGTCCGCCTGGATCATCGCGCTCGCGATCGGATCGCTAGTCGGTGTGTTGCGCACCGCGCCGAACGTCTGGTTGGCGCGTCTCGCCAACGGCTGGGTCGAGCTGTTCCGCAACATCCCGCTCCTGGTGCAGATGTTTCTCTGGTATTTCGTCTTGCCGGAAATCGTGCCGTCCGGATTCGGCACCTGGCTCAAGCAACTGCCGAATGCGTCGTTCTACACGGCGGTCTGCTGCCTCGGCCTCTATACATCGGCGCGCGTCGCCGAGCAGGTGCGCGCCGGAATCCTGAGCCTGCGCAGCGGGCAGCGCATGGCCGGGCTCGCGATGGGGCTCACGCTGCCGCAGACCTATCGCTACGTGCTCTTGCCGATGGCGTATCGCATCATCCTGCCGCCGCTGACTTCGGAATTCCTCAACATCATCAAGAACAGCGCGGTCGCGCTCACCATCGGCCTGATCGAGCTCACCGCAGCGGCGCGCTCGATGCAGGAATTCACCTTCCAGGTGTTCGAGGCGTTCACCGGCGCGACCATTCTCTACATCATCATCAACATCATCGTGGTGAACGGGATGCGCGTCCTCGAGCGGCGGCTGGCGGTGCCGGGCTACGTCAGCCTCGGTACGCCGGCGGCGGCGCATTGAGGAGCGGGCGCGATGTTTGCCAATTTCGACTGGGATGTCATCGTCCGCTCGCTGCCGTATCTGTTTCTCGACGGCATGACCTTCACGCTGATGCTGACCGCGCTCGCCACCGCGGGCGGCATCGTGCTCGGCACATTCCTCGCGCTGATGCGGCTCTCCGGCATTCCGCCGCTGGCGCTGCTTGCCGGCGGCTACGTCAACCTGATGCGGTCGATCCCGCTCCTGCTCGTGATCTTCTGGTTCTATTTCCTCGTGCCCTTCATCGGGCAATGGCTGACCGGCGCGTCGCGGCCGATCCAGGTCGGGGCGTTCTGGTCGTGCCTTGTCACCTTCACGATCTTCGAGGCGGCCTATTTCTGCGAGATCATGCGTGCCGGCATCCAGTCGATCCCGCGCGGCCAGACCGACGCCGCCAAGGCGATCGGCATGACCTACTGGCAGACCATGGCCGATATCATCCTGCCGCAGGCCTTCCGCAACATGATCCCGGTGCTGCTGACGCAGACCATCGTGCTGTTTCAGGACACGTCGCTCGTCTACGTGCTCTCGGTGACGGATTTCCTCGGCGCGGCATCGAAGGTCGCGCAGCGCGACGGCCGCCTCGTCGAAATGTATCTGTTCGCCGCCGTGATCTATTTCATCATTTCACTTCTGGCGTCGGTCCTGGTGCGCAGGCTGCAGCGCCGCGTCGCCATTATCCGCTGAAGCATGAGGGTCCCGTGATCGCAATCGACAATGTCAGCAAATGGTACCTGGACTTTCAGGTGCTGAAGGATTGCACCACCGGCGTCATGAAGGGCGAGGTGGTGATCGTGTGCGGTCCGTCCGGCTCCGGCAAATCGACCCTGATCAAATGCGTCAACGGCCTCGAGCCGTTCCAGAAGGGGCGGATCCTGGTCGACGGCATTTCGGTTGGCGACGCGAAAACCAATCTGCCGAAATTGCGCGCCCGCGTTGGCATGGTGTTCCAGCATTTCGAGCTGTTTCCGCATTTGAGCGTCATGCAGAACCTCACGCTCGGGCAGATCAAGGTGCTCGGCCGCAGCGAGGAGGAGAGCCGTGAGCGCGCCTACAAGCTGCTCGATCGCGTGGGCTTGCGCGACCAGGCGGATAAATTTCCCGGCAATCTCTCCGGCGGTCAGCAGCAGCGCGTCGCCATCGCGCGCGCGCTGGCGATGGACCCGATCGCCATGCTGTTCGACGAGCCGACCTCCGCGCTCGATCCGGAAATGATCAACGAAGTGCTCGACGTCATGGTCGCGCTCGCCAAGGACGGCATGACCATGATGGTGGTGACGCACGAAATGGGCTTCGCGCGCTCGGTCGCCAACCGCGTCATCTTCATGGACCGCGGCGAGATCGTGGAGGACGCCAAGAAAGACGACTTCTTCGGCAAGCCGCGCTCGGAGCGCGCGCAGCTGTTTCTATCGAAGATTTTGCATCATTGATATGCATTGTCGTCGCCCGCATCTCGGGTTTACCCGAGCTGCGCCACTTCGGTTGCGGCGGGCGATCCAGTCTTCTGTCTTCGATCTTGCCTTCCTAACGGCTGGATGCCCCGCCTTCGGCCTTCGCGGGGCATGACAGGAGAACCGCTCGATTCTCCGTTGTCATCATCCGCGAAAGCGGATGATCCGGC
>CAYJNT010000371.1:0-2829 GCA_964370945.1 uncultured Hyphomicrobiales bacterium
CTTGGTGAGGCCTATATGGACGGCGGGCTCGTGATCGAGCACGGCTCGATCGCCGATTTGCTCGATGTCCTCGCCCGCAATTTCGGCCGCCGGGAGCCCAGCGCCTGGTCGAAGCTCGTCCGCACGACAAGGGCGCATCTGCGCTCGGCCTTCCGGCTCAACGATCTCATCCGCGCGCGGCGCAATGCGCGACATCACTACAATATCGATTCCCGGATCTACAAACTCTTCCTCGATCCGGACATGCAATATTCCTGCGCCTATTTCGAGACGCCCGCGATAGGTCTTTCCGAAGCGCAAGAGGCCAAGAAGCGGCATATCGAAAGAAAGCTCCTGCTCGACACGCCCGGCCTGCGCGTGCTCGACATCGGCTGCGGCTGGGGCGGGCTCGGCCTGCATCTCGCACGCAGCGCGAAAGCCTCAGTGGTCGGCATCAACCTGTCGGACGAGCAGATCGCCATCGCGCAGGAACGCGCCGCGCGTGAAAAATTGCCGTGCGACTTCCGCCTGCAGGACTATCGCGATCTGACCGGACAATTCGACCGCATCGTGTCGGTCGGCATGTTCGAGCATGTCGGCAAGGCTTATTACGCGCCCTTCTTCGACAAGTGCCGCGACTTGCTGACAGACAATGGCGTGATGCTGCTGCACACGATCGGGCGCTGGGATGTGCCGTCGATCACCAATGCCTGGGTGTGGAAGTATATTTTCCCCGGCGGCTACACGCCCACCCTCTCCGAACTGACGCCCGCGATCGAGCGCGCCGGCTTGATCATCACCGATATCGAGGTGCTGCGCCTGCATTATGCCGAAACTTTGCGCCACTGGCGCGAGCGTTTCATGGCGCAGCGCGACGAAGTGCTCAAGATTTTCGACGAGCGCTTCCTCCGCATGTGGGAATTCTATCTCGCCGGCTGCGAGGCCTCTTTCCGCCATCTCGGCGTGACGGTGTTCCAGATCCAGCTCGCGAAAAAACTCGACGCCGTGCCCATGACGCGTGCATACATGCACGATCACGTCGAGCCGGCGGCGGCCATTCCCGCGCAGCGGGCGAAGACTCCGTTGCGGCTGGTCGAGCGCTGACGACACTGCGGTTCGCGTGGGAGCGACACTGCGGTTCACGCGACAGCGTCGTCAAGTAAGTTGTCACCCGAAATATCGAAGCCGGTGTGTAATGGGGACATTTCGCACGGCGACCCACGTGCGGCCGAGTGTGGTGATACGTCATCCAATCAGGTCATTCTTCCGACGCTTTCACCGACGCTCATCGAACCCATGGCACCGCTTGATTCGAATGTCCGCAAGTTGCCGACCGAGGCAACGCAGCCCTATCGCACTGCACCGCACAATATCGAAGCGGAACAGGCGCTATTGGGCGCGATCCTCGTCAACAACGAAGCGTTCTACCGGGTGTCGGATTTTCTGGAGCCGCGGCATTTCTTCGAGCCGGTGCACCAGAAAATCTATGAGATCGGTGGCAGCCTCGTCCGCGCCGGCAAGGTCGCGAGCCCGGTCACGCTGAAGACGTTCCTTCCCGCCGACGCCGATATCGGCGGCGGCATGACGGTCAGCCAATATCTTGCGCGTCTCGCCGCCGAAGCCACAACCGTTATCAACGCGCTCGATTACGGGCAGACCATCTACGATCTCGCAACCCGCCGCTCCCTGATCCTGATCGGCGAGGACATGGTCAACGAGGCTTACGATGCACCGGTTGATTCCGTGCCGTCCAAACAGATCGAGGAAGCCGAGCGCAAATTATACGAAGTCGCCGAAAGCGGCCGCTATGAAGGCGGCTTCCAGCGGTTCGCGCAGGCGCTTACCACCGCGGTCGACATGGCCGCCCGCGCCTATCAGCGCGACGGAAAGTTGTCGGGCCTCGCCACTGGCTTGCGCGACCTCGACAGCAAGATGGGCGGCCTGCAGAATTCAGACCTGATCATCATCGCCGGCCGTCCGGGCATGGGAAAGACCGCGCTCGCGACCAATATCGCCTACAACATCGCGAAGGCCTGGCAGGGCGAAGTGCGCGCCGACGGCCATACCTCGACCGTGAACGGCGGCATTGTCGGCTTCTTCTCGCTCGAAATGTCGGCCGAACAGCTCGCCACCCGTATCCTTGCCGAGCAGACCGGCATCCCCTCAAGCACGATCCGGCGCGGCGGCATCACGGAGGCCGATTTCGAGAAGATCCGCGACAAGACGATCGAATTGCAGGACCTGAAATTCTATGTCGACGAAACCGGCGGCCTCTCGATCGCGCAGCTTGCCGCCCGCGCGCGGCGGCTCAAGCGCCAACGTGGCCTCGACGTCCTGGTCATCGATTATATCCAGCTTCTGCAAGGCTCGAGCCGGCGCGCGCAGGAAGGCCGCGTGCAGGAGGTCACCGAGATCACCACGGGCCTTAAAGCGCTGGCGAAGGAGCTGAACGTTCCGGTCATCGCGCTTTCGCAATTGTCGCGCCAGGTCGAGAACCGCGACGACAAGCGGCCGCAATTGTCGGACCTTCGTGAATCCGGCTCGATCGAACAGGACGCCGACGTCGTGATGTTCGTGTTCCGCGAGGAATATTACCTCGCCAACAAGGAGCCGCGGCCGAATACCGACGAACATGCCAAGTGGCAGATCGAAATGGACGCCGCGCATGGTCAGGCCGAATTGATCATCGGCAAGCAGCGTCACGGCCCGACCGGCACCGTGCAGGTGCAATTCGATGCCCATGTCACCCGTTTCGGCAATCTTGCGCATGACCGCCAATTGCCCGAACGTTTCCTCGACGCATAGAGGGGCTTTCTTCCCCGGGGTTGCCGAGCCGGTTCCGGAGCGGCA
>CAYJNT010000372.1:0-2813 GCA_964370945.1 uncultured Hyphomicrobiales bacterium
CCGTTTCGGTCACGACCAGAACCGCGCGCCGCGCGGCACGTTCGGCGTTCAGCGTGGAGAGGATGTCGAGCCTCATCGTCAGGTCCGGTCGAATGCAAGGCGGACGCCGAGGCCCATCAGGATCGTTCCGCCGATGCTGCGCGCGATGCGCGCACCCGTTTGCGTGACCTTGATATGGGCCAGGATCTTGCTGGTCAGCAGAACCGAGATGACGTCCGCGGACGAGAACGCGACATTGACCGCCGTTCCGAGCAGAAGGAGCTGCAGCCAAAGCGGCGCGCTGGCCGCCGGATCGACGAATTGCGGAAGAAACGCGATGAAGAAGATCGCGGCCTTGGGGTTGAGAATCTCGACCGACACGCTTTGCAGAAACGCGCTGCCGCCGCGACGGACAGTGGCGCCCTTCGGAAGATCGAGCGGCTGGTTGCGCTTGCGGATGAGATCGATGCCGAGCCAGACGAGATAGGCAGCGCCCGCGAATTTCACTGCCATATAGGCAAGCGGCACATGCAGGAAAATCGCTGATAATCCGAACGAAGCCGCGAGCACATGCGCGTAGCCGCCGACATGCACGCCGAACGCTGCGAGCAGACCGCCGCGCCGCCCGCGCGCCAACGTCTGCGCCATCACGAACAGCATTGCCGGACCCGGCGTATAGGCGAAGATCGCCGTGGTGATCGCAAAGCTCCGAAGTAATTCGACCGGCGGCATGTCAGTCGACCTTCTCCACATAGACCCGGATCGTGCCGCCGCAGGACAATCCCGCTTTCCATGCCATCTCGTCGGCGACCCCGAATTCCAGCGTTTTCGGCTTGCCGTCCGCGATCACGTCCAGCGCCTCGGTCACCACCGCCCCCTCGACGCAGCCGCCAGACACCGAGCCCAGGAAATTCCCCTCGCCGTCGATCACGAGATTGGCGCCGACCGGGCGCGGCGCCGATCCCCAAGTCTCGACCACGGTCGCAAGCGCGACGCCGCGGCCCTGTTTGCGCCAGTCTTCCGCGGCCTTGAGGATGTCCTCGTCGCGCGCAAGCGATGTTGTGTCCGTCATCAGGCCACCTGTTTCAATAACGCCTTGCGGTCGCCGCCCATCACGTCCCCTCGCCCGCCGTCGGCGGACAAGGCGCGGCACAGCTCGGCCATGGAGTCCAAATTGTGGATCGGACGCAATTCGTCAACATGCGGCAGCATGGCACGGATGCCGCCCGCCCGCGCCTCGAAGCCCTCGTAACGCAAGAGCGGATTGAGCCAGATCAGCCGGCGGCATGACCGGTGCAACCGGTCGATCTCGAAGCCGAGCTTGTCGTCCGGATCGCGCTCAAGGCCATCGGTGATCAGGAGCACGATCGCGCCCTGTGACAGGACGCGGCGCGCCCATTTCTTGTTGAAAGCGGCAAGCGACGTCCCGATCCGGGTGCCACCCGACCAGTCCGGCACGCTCGCCGAGCAGGCGGCCAGCGCGTCGTCGGGATCACGCTCGCGCAACGCGCGCGTGACGTTGGTCAGCCGCGTTCCGAACAGGAAGGTCGAGACACGTTTCCGCGCGTCTGTGACGCCGTGCAGGAAATGCAGGAACAAGCGCGTGTACTGGCTCATCGAGCCGGAGATATCGAGGAGCGCGACGATCGGCGGCTGCCGGGTTTTCTCACCGAGATATTTCAGGTCGATCACCGCCCCGCCGGCCTTCATGCTCGCGCGCAAGGTGCGGCGGATGTCGACCATGCGTCCGCGCCGCGCCGGGCCAAGCCGCCGCGTCTTCACCTCGTTGAGCGGCAAGGCGAGCCGCTTGATCGCCTGCCTGGCGTCGGCGATCTCGGCCGCGCTCATCTGCGCGAAGTCTTTCCGCTCCAGGATTTCGCGATCGGACATGGTCAGCCGGGCGTCGACTTCGATGTCCGATTTCCGCTGCTCGATTTTCTCGCCGACGCCGGCAAACAGCGCATCGAGCACGCGCTGCGACGCCGGCGGCGCGCGGTCCTCAGTTGGCGGCTGCACCTGCGGCATCAGCATCGACATCAGCCGCTCGAGATAAGCGCGCTTGCGAAAGAAAATGCGGAAAGCCTGGTCGAACAGCATGGAATGCTCGTGCCGCTTCACGAACACCGCGTGCAGCGTCCAGTAGAAATCGTCGCGCGTACCGACGCCCGCCGCCTGCAGAGCGTCGAGTGCGTCGATCACCGAGCGCGGCCCGAGCGGAATCCCGGCGGCGCGAAGTGCGCGCGCGAAATACACGATGTTCTCGGCGAGACGCCCCTCGCCTTCATTCGCCTGCATGGTGCCATTCATTCTCTGGTAACGAGCGGAGGAAGGCGGCAATCGTATCGAGCGACGAATGTTGATGTGCCCAACGGATATGAGCCTCTAAGCGCTCTTTCTTCTGTTCGTCGGACGCTTCCCACCAAGCAGCCAATATCAAAGGTGCGGCTGGTTCGTATCCGACGCCAACGCGTCGAGTCGCGGGCAACATTCTATAAAGGTCATTCCATCGCATCGGCATCGGACAGACTCTTTGGTTCTGCCTGCAATATTCAAGCACCGCGTCGAGCGTCTGCGTCATCTGCCTCATTCCGCGGCACGCAAGTTCGCGCGCACGTCATCGAGGATGTCTTTCACTTTCCCGCCGTCAAGACGCGCGATGTCGTCCTGATATTTGAGCAGGACACCGAGCGTATCGGAAACGGTCGCTGGATCGAGTGCCACCACATCGAGCTCCGAGAGCGCCGATGCCCAATCGAGCGTTTCGGCGACGCCGGGCGACTTGAACAGATCTTCCTTCCGCAACGCTTGCACGAAATGCACGATCTCACGTGAGA
>CAYJNT010000373.1:0-2811 GCA_964370945.1 uncultured Hyphomicrobiales bacterium
GCTGCTCGGCGACGCCGCGCATCCGATGCTGCAATATCTCGCGCAAGGCGCCTGCCAGGCGACCGAAGACGCGGTGTGGCTCGCCGAGAAAGTCGCCGAGCAGCCGGACGACCTGCCCGCCGCGTTCCTCGCCTATCAGCAGCAGCGCTATCTGCGCACCGCGCGCGTGCAGATCATGGCGCGCGTCTACGGCGAGTTTTTCCACGCCCGTGGCCCGACGGCCGAATTGCGCGACCAGATGCTCGGCGCGCGCACGCCGCAGCAGGCCTATGAAGGCATCAATTGGCTGTACGGAGAGATGTAGTCGCTGCCACGGTCATGACGTAACCGGCGCGATATCGCCGCGCGCCCAGGTCGCTTTGGTCTCGCGCCGGAAATCGTCGAAACGCATGGCTTCGATCGCCGCGCGCATGCCGCGCATCAGCGACTGGTAATAGGCAAGATTGATCGCCGAGAGCAGCATCGCGCCGAGCGTTTCGTTCGCTTTCACAAGATGGTGCAGATAGGCGCGCGAATAGGTGTGCGCGGCGGGATAGTCGCTCTCCGCATCGAGCGGACGCGGATCGTCGGCGTGCCGCGCATTCTTCAGATTGACCGGGCCGAGGCGCGTGTAAGCGAGCCCGTGCCGGCCGTTACGGGTCGGCATGACGCAATCGAACATGTCGATGCCCCGCGCCACCGCTTCGATCAGATCGTCGGGCGTGCCGACACCCATCAGATAATGCGGGCGCTCCGCCGGCAAATGCGGCATCACCGTTTCGATCATCGCCAGCATCACCGCTTGCGGCTCTCCGACGGCCAGCCCTCCGATGGCGTAGCCTTGAAAATCCATGCCCGCGAGCGCGCGCGTGCTTTCGACACGCAAGGTCGCGTCATCTCCGCCCTGCACGATCCCGAACAGCGCCCGGCCCTGCTGCGCGCCCGCAAAGGCGCGCTGACAGCGCTCCGCCCAGCGCAGGGAGAGCTTCATCGCGCGCTCGATGTCGTCACGGGTCGCCGGCAGCCGCACGCATTCGTCAAGCTGCATGATGATATCGGCGCCGAGCAAGGTCTGGATCTTGACCGCGCGCTCCGGCGACAGCTCCACCATCGCGCCGTCGAGATGCGAGCGGAAGGTCACGGCCTTCTCGTCGATCCTGCGCAGCTCCGACAGCGACATGACCTGGAAGCCGCCGGAATCGGTCAGGATCGGATGCGGCCAGTTCATGAATGTGTGCAGGCCGCCGAGCGCCGCGATCCGCTCCGCGCCCGGCCGCAGCATCAAATGGTAGGTGTTGCCGAGCACGATCTCCGCGCCGGTGCGCTCGACTTCGTCGGGCGGTAGCGTCTTCACCGTCGCCTGCGTGCCGACCGGCATGAAAGCCGGCGTCTGCACGCGGCCATGCGGGGTCGTGATCTCGCCGCGGCGCGCGGCACCGTCGGTCCCGATCAGACGGAAGGTGAAGGCGTTCGACATCTGCTTTTAAAGTGCCGGGTGAAGAAGACAGGCATCGCCGTAAGAATAGAAACGATAGCCGTTCGAAAGCGCATGCGCATAGGCGCGTTTCATGGTGTCGAGACCGCTGAAGGCCGCAGCCAGCATGAACAAAGTCGAGCGCGGCAGATGGAAGTTGGTCAGCAGCAGGTCCACGGCGCGGAAGCGGTAGCCGGGCGTGATGAAGATCGCGGTCTCGCCCGTGAACGGCCGGATCATGCGGTCCTCGCCGGTGGCGCGTTCCAGGAGCCGCAGGGCCGTGGTGCCGACCGCCACCACGCGCCGGCCTTTCTTTCGCGTGTCGTTAAGGGCATCCGCCGTTGCTTGATCGACCTGCCCCCATTCGGCATGCATGACGTGATCGGCCGTATCGTCCGTTTTCACCGGTAGAAATGTCCCGGCCCCGACATGCAGGGTGACGCGATGCAGCCCGATCCCACGGGTGACCAGCCGTGCCAGCAGGTCCTCGGTGAAGTGCAGGCCCGCGGTCGGCGCCGCGACCGAGCCTTCATCCTTGGCGAATAGCGTCTGATAGTCGTTGCGATCCGCCTCATCGGCCGGACGCTTGGAGGCGATGTAGGGCGGCAACGGCATGTCGCCGCGCTCGGCAATGGCCTGATCAAGCACGCCGCCATGGAAGGCAAATGACAGGGTGATCTCGCCACCCTCGCCTTTCTCTTCCACCGTCGCGTCGAGCTGCCCGAGAAAACAGACCTTGCCCTCGTCGCCGAAGCGGACGACGTCGCCGGGAACGAGGCGCTTCGCCGGCCGCACGAAGGCGCGCCAGCGCGAGCCGTCCAGGCGCTTGTGCAGATTGGCTTCGATCCGCGGCTCCTCGCCGCGCCCGATCCGCCGTCCGGTCAGGCGCGCCGCGATCACCTTGGTGTCGTTGACCACGAGTGCGTCGCCGGGCGCGAGCAGGTCGGGCAAGTCCCGTACAACGCGATCCTGAAACTCATCCGCCGCGCCCGGCTGCACCAGCAGGAGCTTGGCGGCGTCGCGCGGCGACACCGGACGCAAGGCAATGCGATCCGGCGGCAAGTCGAAGTCGAAGAGATCGGTACGCATTTCTTCCTTCTCCCTCTCGCCGTTTACGGGGAGAGGGTCGGGGTGAGGGGCAAGTGCAATTGTCCACCCCTCATCCGGCTCGCGCAAACGCGCTCGCCACCTTCTCCCCGCCGCAAGTCGGGCCTGCCCGACTTGCGTGTAGCATGCGGATGTCGGGCAAGCCCGACATCCGACGGGGAGAAGGATTACGCCGCCATCGTGGCCTTGATGATCTTGTCGGGATTGGAGACCGGCTCGCCGCGCTTGATCTTGTCGACATTCTCCATGCC
>CAYJNT010000374.1:0-2793 GCA_964370945.1 uncultured Hyphomicrobiales bacterium
GCGATCACCTGCACGAGCCCGACGCCGAGGACGTAGCGGCGCAATTGCCACAGCCGCTGCAGCGACAATTCCAGGCCGAGCAGGAAGAGCAGGAACACGATGCCAAGTTCGGCCAGCGGTTCGGCGCGCTTGGGATCGTCGAAAGTGATGTACTGGATGAAGGGAAACTGCGCCGACAGCGCGCCGAGTCCGAACGGCCCGAGCGCCAGACCGACGAGGAGGAAACCCAGCACCGTGCCGACGCGCAGCCGATGCAGCAGCGGCACGATAATGCCGGCCGCCACCAGGAAGATCAGAAGTGCCCTCAAACCTTCGGCATGCAGCACGAATCGTTCCCCAACCCGGCCTTATTCATTCCGCATCGCGCGGAAAACGAAAACGATTATCTGAGCGCCGCCTCGATGGCTGCCAGCGCCGCCTCGGCTTTCGCGCCGTCGGGCCCGCCCGCCTGCGCCATGTCGGGCCGTCCGCCGCCGCCCTTGCCGCCGAGCGCTTCGGCGCCGGCGCGCACGAGATCGACCGCGGAAAAGCGCTTGGTGAGATCAGGTGTGACGCCGACCACAATACCGGCCTTGCCGTCCTCGGTCTTGCCGACAATGGCGACGACGCCGGAGCCGATCTGCTTCTTGCCTTCGTCGGCGAGGCTGCGCAGGTCCTTCGGGTCGATGCCCTCGACCGCGCGGGCGAGCAGCTTGACGTCGCCGATCGCGCGCACGCCGTCATCGGCGGATTTGGCGCCGCCGCCGCCCATCGCGAGCTTCTTCTTGGCCTCGGCCAACTCGCGTTCGAGCTTCTTGCGCTCATCCAGCAATTGCGACACGCGCGCGGGCATGTCTGAAACCGTAACGCGCAGAAGATCGCTCGCGGTCGTATTCGCGACCTGCGCGAGCGCGTTGGCATGCTTGCGCGCGGCTTTTCCGGTGAGCGCCTCCAGGCGCCGCACCCCGGCCGCGACCGCGCCGTCGGTCACGCCGGAGATCAACCCGATATCGCCGGTGCGCTTCACATGCGTGCCGCCGCACAATTCCACCGACCAGCCGAGCGCGTTGCCGCCGGCTTCACCCATCGCGACCACACGCACCTCGTCGCCGTATTTCTCGCCGAACAAGGCGCGCGCCCCCGAGGCGCGGGCATCATCGAGCGCCATCAGGCGGGTCGTGACCGGCGAATTGTGCAGGACAAAGTCGTTGGCGATATCCTCGACCTTCTCGATCTCCTGCGCGGTCATGGGCTTGGGGTGCGAAAAATCGAAACGTAAACGGTCGGGAGCGACGAGCGAGCCCTTCTGGGCGACGTGATCGCCGAGCACCTGACGCAAAGCCTCGTGCAGGAGATGCGTCGCTGAATGATTGGCACGGATCGCCGTTCGGCGCGCATGATCGACATCGAGCTGCAAGGCGGCGCCGGTTTTCAGCGTCCCCTCTTCCACCATTCCGGTATGGACAAAAACGTCGCCGGCCTTTTTCTGCGTATCGGTGACGCGGAAGCGCACGCCCTCGCCCATCATCACGCCGGTATCGCCGACCTGCCCGCCGCTCTCGCCGTAGAACGGCGTCTGGTTGAGCACGACCGTGCCGATCTCGCCTTTTTTCAGCGCATCGACAGTCGTGCCATCGCGCACGAGCGCCGTGACAACGCCCTCCGCGGCCTCGGTCTCGTAGCCGAGAAACTCGGTCGCGCCGACCTGCGCGCGCAAGGAGAACCAGACCGCTTCGGTCGCGGCATCGCCCGAGCCGGACCAGGAGGCGCGCGCCTTCTCGCGCTGCTTCTCCATCGCGGTATTGAACGCATCGACATCGACACCGATGCCGCGCGGGCGCAGCGCGTCCTGCGTCAGGTCGAGCGGGAAGCCGTAGGTGTCATAGAGCGTGAAGGCGGTCTCGCCTTTCAGCTTGTCGCCCTTCTTGAGCGACTTGGTTTCATCATCAAGGATGGACAATCCGCGCTCCAATGTCTTGCGGAAACGCGTCTCCTCGAGCTTGAGCGTCTCGGTGATCAGCGGCTCGGCGCGCAGGAGCTCCGGATAGGCCTGCCCCATTTCGCGCGAGAGCGCGGGAACGAGCTTCCACATCAACGGCTCCCTGGCGCCAAGGAGTTCCGCGTGCCGCATCGCGCGGCGCATGATGCGGCGGAGCACATAGCCGCGGCCCTCGTTCGAGGGAAGCACGCCGTCGGCGATCAGGAAGGACGTCGCGCGCAGATGGTCGGCGATCACGCGATGCGACACCTTCTGCGCACTGTCCGGATCGACGCCGGTATTGTCGGCGACCGCGCGGATCAGCGCGCGCATCATGTCGGTTGCGTAATTGTCGTGCGTACCCTGCATCACCGCCGCGATGCGCTCGAGCCCCATGCCGGTGTCGATCGAGGGTTTGGGCAGATCGACGCGCTCGCCGTCCGCCATCTGCTCGTATTGCATGAACACGAGATTCCATATCTCGATGAAACGGTCGCCCTCGGCGTCGGGCGATCCGGGCGGACCGCCGGGGATGTGGTCGCCGTGGTCATAGAAGATTTCCGAGCACGGCCCGCACGGGCCGGTATCGCCCATCGCCCAGAAATTATCCGAACCCGCGATGCGGATGATCCTGGAATCGGGAAGGCCCGCGATCTTCTTCCACAGATTGAAAGCCTGGTCGTCGTCGACATAGACCGTGGCCAACAGCCGGTCCTTCGGCAGGCCGAAATCCTTGGTGACGAGAGTCCAGGCAAGCTCGATCGCGCGATCCTTGAAATAATCGCCGAACGAGAAATTGCCGAGCATCTCGAAGAAGGTGTGATGGCGCGCGGTAT
>CAYJNT010000375.1:0-2786 GCA_964370945.1 uncultured Hyphomicrobiales bacterium
CTGAGGCCAGGATTCGACCTGCTCGAGTATTTTCCGGGTCGACGCGTTCATTGCGGAACGATATCACAATCCGCTGGCGCCGTCAGCAATTGGTCGACGCGGTATTTCACCGCCAGAACGGCTTCTCCGCCTCGCGCGCGGCCTCGTAGCGCGTGACGCCGATATCGCGCAGCAGCCGGTCGTCGAGTTCGGCGAGCGCGCGGCGCTCGCGGCTGCGGGAGGCAAGCGCGTCGACGCGGACGGCCAGCTTCGTCAGCGCGCGGCGCAGCGGCGATTGCGGCGGGAAATCCGGCCAGAGTCCGATTTCGGCGGTCATCGTGGCGCTGATGTAGCTCATGGCGTTGCTCTTTCTCGTTTGATCCATGCGGCCATCCTGGCCTTCTTAAGCAGGGCGATGCTTCGGAAACGGCCGAAATGTCGGCGCTTGCGGTTCCGCGTTCCGCCGTCCAGATTCCGCGCATGACCGGAAGCGCAAAACTCGCAACCGTGGCCGCCTGTGCCGGCGATCCGGCGCGTGCCAGCATGTTGCAGCTTTTGATGGACGGCCGCGCCTTCACCGCCGGCGAATTGTCGAGTGCCGCCGGCGTCACCGCGCAGACCGCGAGCGGGCATCTTTTTCGAATGGTCGATGCGGGCTTGCTCACCGTCGCGAGCCAGGGCCGCCACCGCTATTACCGGCTATCCTCGCCGCTGGTCGCACAGATGCTGGAAGGCATGATGGTGGTCGCGGCGTCGAACGCGGTGATGACCGGCCCCGGCAACGAGGCGATGCGCAAGGCGCGCAACTGCTACGACCATCTCGCCGGAAAGCTCGGTGTCGGCATCGCGCAGCGGCTGGTGGAGGCCGGGCATCTCACGCTCACCGACGAAGGCGGCGAGGTGACGAGCAAGGGCAAGATGTTCTTTCGGCGCGTCGGCATCGATGTCGAATCCGCGCCGTCGCATCGCGCGTTCTGCCGCCCGTGCCTCGACTGGAGCGAGCGGCGCTTTCATCTCGCCGGCGTGCTCGGCCAGCGCATCATGCATTTCTGCTTCGACGAGGGCTGGATCAGGCAGAAGTCGAAGAACCGGGTGGTCGAGATCACGCCGCTGGGGTTGCGCAAATTCCGCGAGCAATTTGGGCTGCGGCTTGACACCTGAGCAGTTCCCGCTTTGTCATGCGACCGCTAAGGGGGAGGAGAAATTGATCGGCCGCTTGCGTGATTTCCGTATTTTTCTCGTGGTTCTGGTTGCATTTGCAGCGTGCGGCACGCAGCCGGCGCTCGCGTTGGGGACGTCCTATGAAGCCAAGATCGGCGGATTTATCCACGCATCACTGCAAACAATCATTGTCGGCGAATTCGCTGGCCGAAGAATTTCTCAGGTCGATGCCCCACTACAAAGGCCCGTTTGCCGGCCCGATGATTACGCAGATCTTCGGGCGACCGCGAACGACCCTGAAGCATTCGACGCGTTTCATCGCCGATGCAAGTTTGTCGAGGTTAAGGTAGACGAGACCCATGTCGTGGGTACTGCGTTTCTCCCCAGCGGCTACTGTGAAACGCTGAAGCGAGCGTATGACAACATGCTCGCTGAACGCGTTTATGCGGTGACGGATGAACCGCAGAAATGGTCGGTAGAATTCGAGTACAAAGGTTCGCGCTATTATTCGACTAGCGGTCCGTTGGCGAGAGGCGCGCAGTTGCAAACGAAATGCAATGACGATGGCTCGCTGAGCATCAGCGCGCCGCGAAAACGCCGATAGAGTGGTCACGGACCGGTCACATTCGCGCGGTCAGAATACGGCATGAGCTTCTTCCCCGGTCAGGATCCCGAACCCGGCAACACTTTCCAGTGCGATGCCATCGAGCGCGTGATCGTTCCGCGCACGACCGATCTCGGCACCTTCGAGGTGCGGCGCGCGCTGCCGTCGGCGCAGCGGCGCATGGTCGGCCCCTTCATCTTCGTCGATCACATGGGCCCGGCCGAATTCAAGGCCGGCGTGGGCGTCGACGTGCGCCCGCATCCGCATATCGGGCTCGCGACCGTCACCTATCTGTTCGACGGCGAAATCCAGCACCGCGACAGCCTCGGCACCTTCGCCGCCATCCGTCCCGGCGAGGTGAACTGGATGACCGCCGGGCGCGGCATCGCGCATTCCGAGCGCACCGGGCTTGAGCGGCGCGCCAAGGGCGATCGCCTGCACGGGCTGCAATGCTGGGTCGCCTTGCCGATGAGCGACGAGGAAATGGCGCCGGCTTTCGCGCATCACGATGCGGGCGAATTGCCGGAGACGACGGGCGAGGGCAAATCGGTGCGGCTTGTCGCCGGGCAGATGTTCGGCCTGCGCTCGCCGGTGAAGACGCAATGGGACACGATTTTCGCCGACGTCCATCTCGACGCCGGCGCCTCGGTGCCGCTGGATGCCGATTACGAAGAGCGCTCGATCTATGTCATCGACGGGGAGATCGATATCGCCGGCGACCGCTTCGCACCCGGAAAGCTGCTGGTGTTCAAGCCGGGCGACAAAATCACGGTCCGCGCCGTGGAGAAAAGCCATTTCGTCATTCTCGGCGGCGCGCGCATGGATGGACCGCGGCACATCTGGTGGAATTTCGTGTCGTCGCGCAAGGACCGCATCGAGCAGGCGAAGGCGGACTGGAAGTCCGGCCGCTTCGACGTCGTGCCGGGCGACGACAAGGAATTCATCCCGCTGCCGGAAAAATAGCGACCCGTTCGGCCGTGCGCCATCGATCAGCGAATGGCGGTCACGACGAATGCGCGAATGCGGCCTTCGACCGGGCCAT
>CAYJNT010000376.1:0-2764 GCA_964370945.1 uncultured Hyphomicrobiales bacterium
TTGCGCAGGAATGTGGACAGCGACTGCTTGCCACGCGGCTGGCCGAGCGGCGCCGCGAGTTGTTTCTGCGTCATGTCGGGACGCAGATCGATGGTGAGCTTTGCTTCGCCGGATTTTTCGATGGTTTCGCGCAACTGTTTCGATAGTGCATAGACCGCGCCACCCTCAAGTCCGTAATGCGCGATCACGGCTTCACCGCGCACCGTCTCGCCGTCATGCGACAATGCGATGCGCTTGAGCGGCTGGCCGACAAACCGTTGTTTGAATATGTCCGTCCAGGCAATCGCAAAGCCGCAATTCGCCGGACGCAGCGGCGACGTCTCGATATTCTCCGTGCTCAGGATATCGACCCAGCCGCCATCCGAGCCGAATTTGGGCCAGCTCGCGCCGCCGAGTGCGAGAATGGTCGCGTCCGGCGTGTCGACCACTTCGTTTCCATTCGGGCCAGCGAAGGTGAGCGCGCCGGCGCTGTTCCATCCGGTCCAGCGATGACGCAGTTTCCAGACGACACCGGCGCCGTCGAGCCGCCGCAGCCAGGCGCGCAGGAACGGCGAGGATTTCATGTCTTTCGGAAATACGCGTCCGCTCGTGCCGATGAATGTCGGCTGTCCCAATCCTTCGCTGAATGAGCGCAAATCGTCCGGCGAGAACGCCGCGATCGCCTCGCGCAGATGCGGCGCAGCCTCGCCATAGCGCGCCATGAAGCGCTCGAACGCCTCGCTATGCGTCAGATTGAGCCCGCCGCGCCCGGCGATGAGGAATTTGCGCCCGAGCGACGGCATGCGCTCATAGAGCGTTACCGCCACACCGGTGCCGGTTAAAATGTCGGCCGCCATCAGTCCGGCCGGTCCACCGCCGATGATGGCCGCGCGTTGTTGCTTTGTAGAGTTCACGCAAGCTGTGTGCCAATCGCAGACCGCGATGGCAAGCATCGCAAACAGCGCATGGCGCGGCGCGCGCGGCTGTGCTTAAGTTCCGCCCCGCATACGGGGACGACGACACATGCCTTACGTCAATATCAAGATCACCCGCGAAGGCGCCACGCCCGCGCAGAAGGCCGAGCTGATCAAGGGCGTGACCGATCTCTTGCAGCGCGTCCTGAACAAGAATCCGGCGACGACCTTTGTCGTCATCGACGAAGTCGCGCTGGAAGATTGGGGGATCGGCGGCTTGCCTGTCGACGAATTTCGCAGGCGAAATCCAAGATAGTTGTCGCAACGCGCCTTAAAGAAGCGCGATCGTCAGGGAGCGACGTCATGGCTGACGCCATCAATTTCACCGGCAAAGTGGAATGGTCGGGTGAAAATCCCGGCATCTCGCTGAAGGAGCATCCGGACGGGCCGTGGAGCAATCTCGCGAGCTTCTTCCGCGTGGTGCTCTCGCCTTATGGACGCGGCCATGTGCTCGTGCTGCTGCAATCGCCGAACGCCGCCAATCCGCCGGCGGACAAACCGAATATCTGTTTCCACGATAACGAAGAGCTCGCGCGCTATCTGGTGAAGGATTTCGTCTCCTATTTCGGCGCCTATCGCGGTCTCGCCTCGCTCGCGAACCTGACCTATCAAACACTCGATTCCGTGGCCGCGACCGGCGATCCCGCGTCGACCTATAACGAGATCGTCAAGGCCGGCGGCAAGACGATAAAGCTTACCTGGAGCGGGCTCGGCAAGCCGTTCTGTTTCGCGCTGCCGCCCGACAAATCCGCGACCGGCAAGCACCACATGCCGAGCCTGTTCGTGCCCTGCCAGGATGCGACGATCACGATCGACGGCGTGCCGCTGTCCGGCAAACCGGTCCCCCGCGAGATCGCCGCGCACCAACTCACCACCGCGATGCTCGCGTTCTCCGAGACATGGATTCGCGCGTGACGCCCTCGCATATCGTCACCCGCGGGCTTGACCCGCGGGTCCATCAAAGACGATGGATGCCCGGGTCAAGCCCACGGCATGACGAGCTAAACGTCGATGGCTGACTTTGTGAAACCGGTTTCAGCTCAGACTCTGAGTCAGGCGACGCTCAGCAAGCGCCGGATTCCGCTGCTCGACGTGCTGCGCGGCGTCGCGCTCGCGGCAATGGCGGTCTATCACTTCGCGTGGGACTTGAGTTTCTTCTCACTGGCCGAACTCGGCGTCACCGAACATCCGCTCTGGATCGCGTTTGCGCGCGCGATCGCGGGCAGCTTTCTCGCCTTCGTCGGCGCCGGACTTTATCTTGCGCACGGCGATGGCGTGCGATGGGCGAGCCTCGTGCGCCGCGGCGCAGGGGTCGTTGCGGCCGCGCTCGCCATCAGCATCGCGAGCTGGTTCTTCGATCCGGACGGCGTGATCCTGTTCGGCATCCTGCATGCCATCGTGGTATCGAGCGTGCTCGGACTTCTGTTCCTGCGCATGCCGTTGCCGCTTGTAGTCGCGGCTGCGATCGCGTGCCTCGCGGCGCCGTCGTTTCTAACCTCACCAGCCTTCAACGGTCTCGGCTGGGTGTGGCTCGGGCTTGCGAGCGACGTCCTGCCCTCGAACGACTACAATCCGCTGCTGCCGTGGTTCGGCATGGTGCTTCTCGGCATTGCCGCCGCGCGCATCATCCCGCGCGATAAATGGCCAGCGTGGCAGCCACACGACATCGTCACGCGCGCTCTCGCGCTGATCGGCCGGCACAGTCTGTTGTTCTATCTTGTGCATCAGCCGGTGCTACTCGGGATACTCTACGCCGTCACAAAAGCGATCGGCTGATTCAGCGCATGATCCCGAAAAGTGGATACCGGTTT
>CAYJNT010000377.1:0-2749 GCA_964370945.1 uncultured Hyphomicrobiales bacterium
ACCTGCATATCGATGTGCCGGCGGTGACCGCCGCCGACCTGATCCTGCCGCCGCCATCGGAAGGAAGCCGCGAGATCGCCGCGCGCGTCGCGCGCGCCCGCGACATCCAGGCCGAGCGTTACGCGGCGTTGGGTTTCGCGGACATTCGCACCAATGCGCACGCGCAAGGGCCGGTGCTCGAAGAGGTCGCCAAGCCCAACAAGAGCGGCCTCTCTTTATTGCGCGATGCTGCCGACGCGATGCGGCTCTCCGCCCGGGGCTATCATCGCGTGCTGCGGGTCGCCCGCACGCTCGCTGATCTCGATGGCGCGGAGCATGTCGGGCGCATCCATCTCGCGGAGGCGCTGTCCTATCGCGCGAGCGCAGACGAAGTCCGATCGGCGGCGTAAAAGTTCCCGCAGAATCCGGCTTTAACCGTCCGTTAACCGTGACCCAAACCGACACGGCTGGAACCGCCCGGCGCAACGAATTGCAAGGCGGCATCGGCGACACTGCGACCTCAAGATGACGGCCGGCATGAGGGACCCTGACCGGCCGCGCAACAGGGCATTGAGCGCTGATGACACCGCGTCCGGTGCAAGGATCATCGCTGCGCAGTACCGGCTTGCGCATCCTGCGCGGGCTCGCATTGCTCGCCATCGGCGCCGGCATCGGTTTCGGATTGATGTCCGAGGTGAAGCCCGCCGGCCAGGGCGCGTATAATCCCGATCTGTTCGCGATCGGTGTCGCGGGCTTGCTCGCACTCGCCTGCACCTTCATCGCCTATCAGTTCTGCCGCAATCGCATGCTGAAGTCGGCTGTGCGTGCGCTCGAGCAGCGCGCCGAGGAACTTTCCGACAGCAACTGGGAAATGAAGGAAGCCGAGGAACGCGCGCGCGGCTTCCTCGAAGCGCAAGGCGACCTGATCGTTCGGCGCGGCAGCGATGGACACATCACCTACGCCAATGACGCCTATGGCGCGCTCGCCGGCATTGCGCGCGCCGAACTGATCGGACGCACGCATCAATTCGACATTCTCGAACAGGGCGAAACCGCGACGGTGCCGGACGGCACCCGCATGCACGACCAGAAAATCGACAGCCCCGCCGGCGCGCGCTGGATCGCGTGGCGGGACGTCATGCTGCGTACGGGCGGCATGACCGAAATCCAGAGCGTCGGCCGCGACGTCACCGATCGCGTGCATGCCGAACGCGTGCTCGCCGAGGCGCGCGACCAGTCGGAAGACGCCAATCGCGCCAAGTCGCGATTCCTTGCGATGGTCAGCCACGAAATCCGCACACCGCTCAACGGCATTCTCGGCATGTCGGACCTTCTGCTCGATACGCCGCTGACGCCCGAGCAGACGACTTACACCAAGGCGGTGAAGACCTCAGGCGAGACGCTGCTGTCACTGATCGAGGAGATTCTCGACTTCTCCAAGATCGAGGCTGGCCGCCTCGACCTCGAAGCGCGGCCCTTCGATCTTCCCGGCATGATCGAAGAGGTGGTGGAACTGCTCGCCCCCCGCGCGCAGGGCAAGGGCATCGAAATCGCATCCTTCGTCGACGACCGGATTGCGACGCGCGTCATCGGCGATGCCGCGCGGCTGCGCCAGGTCCTGCTCAATCTCGCCGGCAACGCCATCAAGTTCACGGACAAGGGCGGCTTCGCGATTGTCGTCGAGCCGGGAATCTGGCCGGGCGAGATCGCGTTCAAGGTGCGCGACACCGGCATCGGCATCGCCTCCGAGCAGCAATCGAAGATTTTCCTGGAATTCGAGCAAGGCGAAACCGGCGCCGCGGCGAGCGCCGGCGGAACCGGGCTTGGCCTTGCGATCTCACGCCGCATTGTCGAGCGCATGGGCGGCACGATCCGCGTCGAGAGCGCGCCGGGTCTCGGCGCGCTGTTCGAATTCAGAGTCGCACTGCCTCCCGACGAGTCCGCGCGCAAGAAGACGCCGATCGCCGATTTCACCGGCAAGAACGTCCTGATCGTATCCGCTGTCGCGGTCGAAGCTTCGCTGATCGCGCGGCGGCTCGTGCAATGGAACGCAAAGGTCGCGATCGTACCCGACGCCGATGCCGCGGCGGCCATCATGCCGGAACGGCGCTGGGACGCCCTGATTGCCGATCGTGCGCTGGGCGAAGAAGCGCTTGGCAGGCTCGCCGGCATGTCTGCGAAGGCGATTTCCCATCGCGTCATCCTGATCACGCCGCCGGCGCGTAGCGCCTTGCCAGTCCTGAAGGAAAAAGGTTTCAACAATTATCTGGTCAAGCCGGTGCGCGCCGTCTCGCTCGCAGCGCGGCTCACGACGTCCGATGACGCTGACCACATGCTCGATCGCGTTGAAGACGGGGCCTCGATCGTTCCCGATCAGGCTGCACACTCACACGGCTTGTCGATCCTCGTCGCCGAGGACAACGAGATCAACGCGCTGCTTGCGCGCTCGCTGCTCACGAAGCTCGGACACCATCCGGTGGTCGCGGCGAACGGCACTGATGCGCTCGAATCCTGGTTCGGTGCGCGTGCCGCCGGCACGCCGTTCGATCTCGTGTTCATGGATGTGCGCATGCCCGGGATCGACGGCCTCGAGGCCGCGCGCCGCATTCGCGCCGCCGAGGAGAAAGGCGGCCCGCGCGTTCCGATCATTGCGTTGACCGCGAACGCCTATCCCGAGCATCGCGAGGCTTGCCTTGCCGCGGGGATGGACGGGTTCGTCACCAAGCCGCTCGATCGGGAACGGTTAATGCGCGCGCTCGAGGATATTTCG
>CAYJNT010000378.1:0-2736 GCA_964370945.1 uncultured Hyphomicrobiales bacterium
CGCGGCGCCGGCTCTTCGACCGGAGCACCCGCTTTCTTCCAAGCACCGAAACCGCCACGGATATGCGCAACCGGTTTCAAGCCCATGCGCTGCGCCGTCTGCGCGGCGAGCGCGGAACGCAGCCCGCCCGCGCAGAAGAACACGAACGTCTTGTCCTGCGCGAACACGTCCTTGTGGTACGGGCTTTCCGGATCGATCCAGAACTCGACCATCCCGCGCGGGCAATGAAATGCCGCGGGCATCTTGCCGTCGCGCTGCAATTCGCGGATGTCGCGGATATCGACGAACACGACGTCGTCGCGGCCGTGTAGCGCCCTCGCCTGCTCGACCGAGAGATTCTCGAGCTCTTTCTCGGCGGCCTCGACCAAAGATTTGACGCTGGTGGTGATGGTCTGCGGCATGGCGGCTCCGGCTGGTCGATTGTCGTGGCAGGAGCGGTCCCGGATAAAGGATCAGTGGCGCTTGGCAAGTGCGACGGCGGCCCGGCCTTCTGGCCGGGCCGCAAGAGCGGGAGACGCCGGTCGCTTACATGAAATAAAAGTAGCCGATGATCGCGACTACCAGGAGCGTGCCGCCCAGCCACAGCATCAGGGACAAGGTGGATTCCTGCTGTGGTTGGTCGTGATGTTGTGTCGACATTGATCTACCTCCTTGAGAAAGCTGCGGAGGACCAAGACGGCCCAAGCAGACCATTCTACAACTTTAGTATTATACGATAGTTCCAAAAAAAGGCCACACGTAATGGTTGTGTTTACCCGGCACTCGATGCTCCGGGAGAATAGCGGACCGTCGAATCCAGGCCTCCAATGAAGCTCTTTTCAGCGCTCGACCTGATCGCCCTCGCCTTTTTCATCGGCGCCTGGCTCGGCTACCACGTCGCGCTGGAATGGACGCCGTATGGGCGCGGCGGCCTCAATTCCCGGATGAACGCCTATCGCGACATCTGGATGATTCGCATGCTGGAGCGCGACGTGCGGATCGTGGACACCCAGATCATGGCGTCGCTGCAGAACGGCACAGCCTTCTTCGCGTCGACCTCGCTGATCGCAATCGGCGGCGCGCTCACGTTGATGCGATCGACCGACGACATTCTCACGGTCGCGGCTGCGCTGCCCTTCGGCATCGAGACTTCGCGCGCCTTGTGGGAGCTCAAGACCGTCGGCCTTGCGGTGATCTTCGCTTATGCCTTTTTCAAATTCGCCTGGTCATACCGGCTGTTCAACTATGTCGCGATCCTGATCGGCGCGATGCCGCCGCACAAGGAGCGCAACAAGCCGTCGGCGCGCAGTCACGCGATCCGCACCGGCGCGCTCTGCGCCGCAGCCGGCCGGCATTTCAATCGCGGCCAGCGCGCATTCTTCTTCGCGCTCGGCTATCTCGGCTGGTTCATCAGCCCGTGGCTGTTCATGGCAGCGACGCTCGCCGTCGTCATCGTGATGTGGCGGCGACAGTTCAAATCGGATTCGCTGGAAGCGGTGATGCACCGCTAGCGAGTTCAGGACAGATGGATCAGGACCGACAGGACGGAAAACAGCACGACCGCAACGCCGGTCGCGCCGGCAAGAAGCGCGATCTCGACCCGTTGCATGCTTTTTTCAGCTTCGTCGTCGGCGATTGAATCGGCGGCAAGCGGCAAATGGCTTCGAATATCGAGCGACATCGCACAATCCCCTACGCGCACAAACGCGACCTCAGCACAATTCGCTCATCATGCCGCGACGGTTCGTAAGGAGAGGTTAACGGCGACGTCGCGAATGTGTTACGAAACGGTTTTTTGCCTGAGCATGCTCTACGGCCGGCAATTGTCGCGTGCCGACACGGTGTCGCATCCGCCTTTGCGAGCGGGTCCGGGAAATAGTTCGGAGGTTCGGCCGGTCAACCAATACATCAGCATGCCGACCCATTCATGCGCGGCGTTGTCGATTGCGTGCAATCCGCCTGCGAAGGACTCCGAAAAGCCAAGCCGCCCCAGTTCATCGCCGGTCGATATCCAATCGACCGGATAAGGCTCGACCGCAAAGCCGGCCCGCCGGAAGACGCCGACGGCGCGCGGCATGTGCCAGCTTGACGTGACCAGCAGCCAGCGCTCGTTGGGCTTCGGATTGACCAGCGCCCTGGTCATGGTCGCGTTTTCGACCGTGTTGCGGGAATCGCGTTCGAGCAGAATGCGGTCGCGCGCGATGCCGAAGCTCTCCCACAGCGGGCGCACATAGTCGGCTTCGCGCGGTCCGCCGAACAAGGCCGCGTTGCCGCCGGTGAAAACGATCTTCGCGGACGGATAGCGGCGGGCGAGATCGGCGACCACCGTCATCCGTTCGGCCGCGCCGGACAGCGCGATCTCGCCGCGCGCCGCGGAAATTTCCGGCCCGATCGCGCCGCCAAGCACGATGATGCCGTCGGGGGCGCCGCGCGAGGCATCCCAGGGCGGGAAACGGCCTTCGAGGACAAGCACGAGCTGCCGGCCGAGCGGCGAAATGCCGAACACGAGGAGAAGGATGACGCTGACGACCAGGAGCTTGCGGCCGGGGCGCGCGTAGCGCGTCGCCATCAGCACGAGGCCGGTCAGCGCGAGCGCAAAAAGAAGATTGGACGGCTTGGTGAAGAACGCGAAGAATTTGGAGAGGAAGAAGAACATTGTGTTCGCTGTCATCTACGGATGCGTAGGGTGGCAAAGGCGCGTCAGCATACGCAAGTCGGGTACACCCGACTTGCGCCTCTATAACGCTGATCTCGGGT
>CAYJNT010000379.1:0-2733 GCA_964370945.1 uncultured Hyphomicrobiales bacterium
AACCACCACACTAGCAAGTACTCGGTCCTCGAGGAAGCCATCCCTAAGCAATTGCAAAAGCTACCGGAAACATAGGGTTAACGGTCTGCTAACGGGCGCGGCCTAAATTGGACGCAAACCCGGAACGATGCTGTGCAATCGCAAGCCTCTCTCCACGATCACACCCACCTCGCGCAGGCCAACGGGCCCGATATCCGGCCCAATTTGCTGCGGGTGCTGACCGATCTTTACGTGCAGAAGGCCGCGCACACAGCGGACGAAGAGCGCCATTACACCGAGCTCGCGTTGCGGCTCCTGGAGGTCGTCGAGCTGCCGGTCCGCGTCGCGGTGGCGATCAAGCTCTCGAATTATTCGCAAGGCCCGGCCGCCGTGCTGCGGCGCCTGACGCGCGACGTGATCGAGGTCGCGGCGCCGGTACTTTCGCTGACCAACGTCCTGCCGCGGGACGAACTCGTCGCGATCGCGGAAGCCTATGGCCCGTCCTACGCGGCGGCGGTCGCCTCGCGCGCGGAATTCTCCGCCCTGATGGGCGTGAAAACGGTGGAACCGATGCCGGATGTGGTCGAGACCGGCGAGCAGGCCGGAAGTCTCAGCGAACTGTTTTTCGCCGCCGACGCAGCCGAGCGCCGCCTCATTCTGCTCAATCTCGATTACGCCCCGATCCCGCCGGCGCAGCTGGTCGCGGCCGCGCTCGCCAGGGACCCGGTCCGCCGGCTCGAACAGGCCGCGCTCCGTCGCAACACCGCGGACTTCGCCCGCATCACCGAAGATACGCTCGGCTTGTCGCGCCCGCAGGCCGCGCGGGTCGCCGAGGACCGCTCCGGCGAAACCATCGTGGTCGTCGCCAAGGCGCTCGGCATGCCGGCTGACGTGCTGCAGCGAATCTTGCTCTTGCTCAATCCGGCGATCGGCCAATCGGTGCAGCGCGTCTACGATCTCGCGGAACTGCACAGCGAGATGACGCAGGAGGCGGCGTTGCGCCTGCTCGCGATCTGGCAGGAAACCGAATTGCACGACCGCGCGCATGTACAGCATCGTGCGCTGCATTGGGACGACGAGCCGGCCGATGCCCGCTCAGCGACCGAACATCCCGCGCGCGACAGCGCGGACAACGGCACTGCGCCCCGGATCACCGCCGCCGGCGCCTGACTTTGGGCCGCGATCATTCGCGCCCTGCATCCTTTGTGAATGTCCCCATCGGGACATCGGCGCGGCCTTGCCGGGTGCGCCGTGAAAGGAGGCAAAGATGTACAGAACGAGCATCTTGGGTGCCGCCGCGATTGGCGCATTCCTGCTTGCGGCGGCTCCTCCGGCGCAGGCGCAGGACCACACGGGTAGTATCTCGCAGGGTCGCCCCGCTATCCCGCAGGGCCGCCACGGCCTCGGCCACGAGCAATGGCACGAGCAGTTCTACTCCAAGCTGATCCGCAAGGACACGAAGACGAGCTGCTGCAATCTGTCGGATTGCGTGCCGACGCAGTCGCGCATGAACGGCGAAGGCTACGAGGTCATGGTCGACGGCGAATGGACGGCGGTGCCGCAAAGCGTCATCCAGAACGTCACCGCGCCGGACGGCGGCGCGCATGTGTGCTTCCCCAAGCAGCCGCACCGCGACTACCCGAAGGGCACGCTGTTCTGCGTGGTGCTGCCGCCGGAGACGTGATCGTTCGATTTCGGCGTCAGGCGAGCCAGGTCACCTTGCCGGTCGTGATGTCGTGCATTGCGGCGACGATTTTCAATTGTCCGGCGTCGACGAGCGCCTTGATGATCGGGCTGCGCCTGGGCAGGCTCGCCGCGGTCAGGCGGGCATTCTCCTCGGCCACTTTCTGAACCAACGGGTCGTTGTGCGAGTCGCGGTGGCCGTCCGATTTTTTCAGCGTGGCGAGCGCCGGCTGGAAGTTCTTGAGCAAGGCCGTGATGTTCCCGAGCTTGACATCGTCGACCGCGCTTTTGATCGCGCCGCAGAAATTATGCCCAAGGACGACGATCGCCCTCGCGCCCGAAACCTTGGTTGAATATTCGAGGCTGCCGATAATATCCGTGTTGACGATGTTGCCGGCCACGCGCGCGCAGAACACATCGCCAATGCGCTGATCGAAGACCAGTTCGGGCGGGACGCGCGAATCGATGCAGCCGACAATGGCGGCGTAAGGCCACTGGCTATGGGCGGTCTCCTTGACCTGCGCCATCAGATCGCAATTGACGGACTTGCCCGCCGTGAACCGCTCGTTGCCGGCCTTGAGCCGCGCGATCGCCTCGTCCGGCGACGTCGACTTCTGACGATCGGGGGTGAAGACGGCGCATTCCGGCGATTGCGCGTGAGCGGACGTCACGGCGAACGGAAGCCCGGCTGCGAGACATCCGCAAAAGAGGCGGCGTGTGATCATCGTCCCTCACCTCTCGTTATTTTGCCGCCGGCATTGGACTCCGGGAGCCGAAGCGGAACAACGCAGAGCGCGTTCCGCTTCGGTCACAAATCGCCTAATGCCCGGCCGGGTGATTCCACTGTGGCAGCAGGACCATGGAATTCGGATTGAAACCCTGATCCGTCAAAGATTTGACGACGCCAATGGCCTCTCCCTTGACGAGGTCGACGATCGTGATCGAGCCGTCGCTCATCCCGGGCAGATTGAGCAGCGAGTTCTGAACGAAGGCCAGTTTTTCGTCCTTGGTGATGGCGACATGATGCGCGCCTTCGGCGGTCGCGATCGACTTGAGCAATTGCGGCTTGGC
>CAYJNT010000380.1:0-2725 GCA_964370945.1 uncultured Hyphomicrobiales bacterium
CTCTCAGGATGAGGCCGAAGAGAGATTGTCCACTACAAAGCAGACGGACGCGCCTCAATCCCGGGCGTAGCCGATCAGCGGCTTCTTCTTGCGCCCGATCATGATCAAGAGGATTCCGATCACCGCGAGCACCAGCCAGGCCGGCTGCCGCAGGACCGCGACCGCGACCGGGTCCCACAAGAGCGGCGAGAGCCGTTCGAGTATCGGCTGCAGGGCGGTCAGGCTCGCCTGGTGAATGGCCGACCAGACATCGCTCGTCTTGGTAATGAAAAAGTCCGTCCGGTCGGCGATCGATTTGGTGCCGTCATAAATCAGGAAGATGAAGGCCGCGGCCAGGATCCAGAGGCCAAGAAAACGAAGAATGAAGCGGATCATTATTGCTGGACCGGTTTGTGAAATGCGCTCGGTATACGGCATTACGCCGAGGACACAGGCGGTTCAACTGAGGGGGCGCCCTCACCGCGCTCAATATAGTCGCAGGACCGGCCTGCGGGTTCATGGGGCCGACGATCCACGCGGCCGGCCGCCCAAAGAGCCGCCCAGAGAGCCGCCCTTGAGCAAGCTATGGGGCTTCGTCTAGGTTCCTTGCGGCGGGATCGCCTGCCTGTAAGGAGTTGAAATGCCCGCCAAATCCAGCGGCCCCCGCAATCGGCCGACCTTCACCGACCAGGAAGCGCTGCTGTTTCATTCCGAAGGCCGGCCCGGCAAGCTCGAAGTCGTGGCCACGAAGCCGATGGCGACGCAGCGCGATCTGTCGCTCGCCTATTCGCCCGGCGTCGCGGTGCCGGTCCTCGCCATCGCCGAGGACGAAAGCCTTGCCTATGACTACACGGTCAAGGGCAATTTCGTCGCGGTCATCACCAACGGCACTGCGATCCTGGGGCTCGGAAACCGCGGGGCGCTCGCGGCAAAGCCCGTGATGGAAGGCAAGGCGGTGCTGTTCAAGCGCTTTGCCGACATCGATTCCATCGATCTTGAAGTCTCCTCCGAGGATCCCGACGAAATCATCAATTGCGTCAAGCTCCTCGGCAAAGGCTGGGGCGGCATCAATCTCGAGGACATCAAGGCGCCGGAATGCTTCGTGATCGAGCAGCGGCTGCGCGAATTGCTCGACATTCCCGTTTTTCATGACGACCAGCACGGCACTGCGATCATCACCGCCGCCGGACTGATGAACGCGCTGCAGCTGACCGGCCGCGACATGGCCGACGTCAAGCTCGTCTGCAACGGCGCGGGCGCCGCCGGCATCGCCTGTCTCGAGCTGCTCAAAGCCATCGGCTTCAAGCCGGAGAATCTCATCCTCTGCGACACCAAGGGCGTGATCTATCAGGGCCGCACCGAAGGCATGAATCAGTGGAAATCCGCGCATGCCGCGAAAACCAAGGCGCGCAGCCTGGCGCAGGCGCTCGACGGCGCCGACGTGTTTTTGGGCCTCTCGGCCAAAGGCGCGGTCACCAAGGAGATGGTCAAGACGATGGCGGCGAAGCCGATCATCTTCGCTATGGCCAATCCGGATCCCGAAATCACCGCCGAGGAAGTGGCGGAAGTGCGCGACGACGCCATCATGGCGACCGGGCGCTCCGACTATCCGAACCAGATCAACAATGTGCTCGGCTTTCCTTATATCTTCCGCGGCGCGCTCGACGTGCGCGCGACCACGATCAACATGGAAATGAAGATCGCGGCGGCGAAGGCGCTGGCTGAGCTCGCCCAGGAGGACGTGCCCGACGAGGTCGCGGCGGCTTACGGCGCGCGCCCGAAATTCGGACCCGATTACATCATTCCGGTGCCGTTCGATCCGCGGCTGATTTCCTTCGTGCCGCCGGCGGTGGCGAAAGCCGCCATGGATACCGGCGTGGCGCGCAAGCCGATCGTCGACATGGACGCCTATCGGGCGCAATTGCGCTCCCGGCGCGACCCGGTCGCGGGCGTGCTGCAGCGCGTGTACGAGCGGCTGCGGCGTTCCCCGAAAAGGGTCGTGTTCGCGGAGGGCGAGGAGGAGCAGGTCATCCGCGCCGCGGCGAGCTTCGCGCATCAGGGGCTCGGCACCGCTTTGCTCTGCGGGCGTGAGGAGCGCGTGCGCGAGACCGCGCGCAATCTCGGAATAGATCTCGGCGGCAACGGCGCCATCGAGATCGTCAATGCCAGGCTGTCGCGCCGCAACGCCGACTATGCCGCCTATCTCTATGAACGGCTGCAGCGCAAGGGCTACCTGGTCCGCGACTGCCAGCGCATGGTCAACCAGGACCGCAACCATTTCGCCGCCTGCATGGTGGCGCTCGGTGACGCCGACGCCATGATCACCGGCGTGACGCGGAACTTCTCCGTGGCGCTCGAGGATGTGCGCCATGTCATCGACGCCAAGCCCGGGCACCGGGTAATCGGCGTGTCGCTGGTGCTCGCCCCGCGCGGCCGCACCATCCTCGTCGCCGACACCGCCGTGACCGAAATGCCGGACGCCAAGGATCTCGCCGACATCGCGGTCGAAGCCGCCGGCACCGCGCGGCGCCTCGGCCATGAGCCGCGCCTCGCGATGCTCGCCTTCTCGACCTTCGGGCATCCGCCCGGCGACCGCGCCGCGCGCGTGCAGGAAGCCGTCCGCCTGCTCGACCAGCGGCGTGTCGATTTTGAATATGACGGCGAAATGGCCGCCGACGTCGCGCTCAATCCGGAAGCAGCCCTCGCCTACCCGTTCTGCCGCCTGACTGGCCCGGCCAATGTGCTG
>CAYJNT010000381.1:0-2716 GCA_964370945.1 uncultured Hyphomicrobiales bacterium
TGCGCGACCTCATCCGCCGCGATCCGCGGGCGCGCTGGAAGGCACGGCTGCATCTCGGTCTCGATCGCACCCATCGCGGCATTCCGCAGGATGAATTGAACCGCGTGCCGGCGCGCGGAGAAGTGGTGCAGATCGCGTTGATCGGAAACCAGCGGGCCGGGGGCATCTATCACGATGCCCGCCGCCATATCACCGCCGCGCTGGAAGAGCGTTTCGACGCGATCGCGCGCGCGATGACCGAATTCCATTACGGCCGCTTCGACATCCGCTTCAAATCCGTCGAAACACTGATGCGCGGCGACGATTTCAAGATCGTGGAAGTCAACGGGATCGGCGGCGAAGCGATCGACGCCTGGGATCCGCGGCGGACGATCGGCGAGACCTACCGCCGATTGCTCGAGGAACAGACCGTCCTGTTCCGGATCGGCGCGGCCAATCGTGCGCGCGGGTTCGTCCCGACGCCGGTTTCCGAATTTGTCGGGCTCCTGCGCGCCCAGACCCGGCTGATCGGGCTTTATCCGGCCTCGGAATAGCGCATTATGACGGCTTGTGGCACCTGCCGCTGTCCGCGGCCGCGTTCACTTTTCGTTAGGACCTGCGGCGCGCTTCCACAGGAATTGCTCGCAAAATGCGGCTCTCAAAACACCAAAGTTTAAGACCTGTTCGATTAACAAAGTCAGGACGGGGAATAGCCTGAAGAGAAACCGATGGCTCACCAATCTGACGATCCCAGGCAATGGTCCGGTCCGCTCGACAGCATGAGCGAGGACGAACGCGGCTGGCTCGTCGATTCCATGCGCGGTGCGAGCCCGCAGATCAATGTCGAGCAGGCGCTGCGCGAGCATTGGCTGGAAATCTGGTATCAGCCGAAGATCGATCTCAAGCGCAAATGCCTCGCCGGTGCCGAAGCGCTGGCGCGCATTCATCATCCCAATCTCGGTGTGCTGCTGCCCGGCCAGTTCCTCAGCGGCGTCGATGACAACACGCTCGCCATTCTGACCGAGCACGCGCTGCTGTCGACGCTCTACGACTGGAGCACGTTCAACGACGCCGGCTACAATCTGCATCTCGCGATCAACGTCCCCGTCAGCGCGCTGCTGCGCCTGCCGGTCCCGACGCTGGTGAAGGAAAACCGCCCGCAGGATCCGAACTGGCCCGGCCTCGTGGTCGAGGTGAAGGAAGACCAGATCGTCCGCGACATCAAGCTCGCGCAGGAAATCGCGCGCCAGCTGAAAGTCTCGGGCGTCACGGTTGCGATCGACGATTTCGGCGGCGGCTATTCGTCATTCGCGTCGCTGCGCGAATTGCCGTTCGCGGAGCTCAAGATCGACCATACGTTCGTGAAGAACTGCGCGACCGAAGGCATCAACGGCGCGATCTGCCAGACCGCCATCGATCTCGCGCATCGCTTCGGCAGCGTCGCCGTTGCCGAAGGCATCGAGAGCATGGCCGACCTGCAGGCGCTGCAGGTGATGCGTTGCGATTTCGGCCAGGGCGTGCTGCTCGCGCCGCCGATGCCGAAAGAGCGCTTCATCGCGCTGCTCAACCAGCGCAACAACAAGGCGGCGCGTCCGCAGGACGGCGGCGGGATGACCGAAAGCGCGGTCGCTTAAAGCGCTGGCCGAACTTTATTCGAGGCACGCTATTGGATTTCGTCATGCCCGGCCTTGAGCCACGGCTGTCCGGTTTAATTTTTCCTGAGTCATTCCAAGCCATTGGACGCATTCAGGTTCATAGTATTCGTTGGCACTCTGGACTCGAGACTGCGAAGTTGAGTCATTTGAATCACTTGAGTCCTTAAACCGGACAGCCGTGGCCTTGAGCCGGGCATCTACGTCTTTTCTTCCTTGGTTCAGCAAGCAAGACGTGGATGGCATGGGAAGTCGGGCATTACCCGACTTCCGCGTAATCGAGCGTCGCAAGTCGGGTAAACCCGACTTGCGATGACAAGCCCGGCCATGACGAAGTCAGAGGCGCTTCGACGCGCGCTCCCTGAACGGAAGCGCCTCGCCCTCCGGCAGCGGAATGCGAAACACGTTGAGCGTCATCGCGATCAGGGTGTAATAGCCGAGGATCCCGATGAACTCGACCATGGCGGCGTCGCCCAGCAGGGCATGCAGGCGGGCGTAGGTCTTGTCCGAGACGCGCTTGGTCTTGTGGAATTCGGTAATGAAGGCGTAAACCGCGCGCTCGTCCTTCGGCGCGGATTTCGGCACGCGCCCGGCCTGCAAATCCTTGATTGTTTTCGGCGTGATGCCGGCTTTCGCCGCGATCGGCGCATGCGCATGCCATTCGTATTGCGCGCGCCAGAGCCGCGCGATGGTCAGGATCGCGAATTCGGACAGCCGCGGCGGCACGGCGGTGCGGTAGCGGCAATGCGCGCCGAGCTTCTGGGCAAGATCGCCATAGTCCGGAGCGTGCAAGAACACGCCAAAGGGCCCGCCGATCGCGCCCTTGCCGCGCGAGCGCAGTATATCGGCGGCGATCTCGCGCTGGCGGGGGGTCATGTCGGCGTCGGTGAGCGGCTGGAGCCGGGGAGGGCGGATTTTGGCGGGCATGAGGCTCTCTAAGTACGGGTCTTGATGGGCAAGACGGAAGAAAAGCAGAGCGGTATAATTCAGGGCGGCTGCGTTGACCACCTCGTGTGGTGGTTCAGAAATTCCCTTCATTGAAGCCGCGAGTCCGTCAGGGAATTTCTGAACCAAAACCACACTAG
>CAYJNT010000382.1:0-2689 GCA_964370945.1 uncultured Hyphomicrobiales bacterium
CCGGCGGCCGAGGACAGGTTCACGATCGAGGCATTCTTGCTGTTGCGCAAATGCGGCACCGCGATCCGCGCGCAATTGAATTGCCCGGTCAGGCACACGGCGACGCAGCGATCCCAGTCGTCCGGATGAATGTCCTCGACGCGGCCGGTCGGCCCGGCAATGCCGGCATTGTTGACCAGCACATCGAGCCCGCCGAGCTCGGCGACCGCCGTATCGAATAATCTCGCGACCGAGGCGCGGTCCGCCACATCGCAAACGCTCTGCCCAAGTGTCGGATCGCTTGTCTTCAGCGCCGCAAGCGCATCCTTGTCGACGTCGCAGACATGCACCCGCGCGCCTTCGCGCACGAAGGCGCGCGCGATGCCGAGCCCGATCCCGGCTGCGCCCGCCGTCACCAGGACGCGCAAGCCGGCAATATCCATGTCCATGAAAAGCTCCCCTTCGGCCTCACCCTTCGGCAAGGTCGCCTTTTGCAAGCAGGAACGCGGCCGTGCCGGAAATGTCGGCGGCGATGGCCGCGCGCGCCGCGGCGCCGTCGCGGCGGGCGATCGCGTCCGTCGCTTGCGCATGGAACCGGACGGCGCCGCCGGTTTCAAGCCGCTCCGGATTTTCCCGCAAATCGAGATTGATGATCGGGCCGATCTTGAGCCACAGCCCGCCGATGATCTCGACGAGATCCGGCAATCCGGATGCTTCATAGACCGCGAAATGGAAATCCTTGTTGAGCGCGACCGCGCGCGGCAGGTCCGGCCGCTTCTTGCCTGCTTCCAGACGGTAAGCCTTTTCGGCGGCGGCGATGATTTCGAATTGCGCGGCGGTCGCTGCCTTGGCCGCGAGCTCGGCTGCAAAGCCTTCGATCTCGACGCGGATCGCCGCCATCTCGCGGAACTGGGTCACATTCATCACCGGAACCCGCACCGCGCGGTTCGGCGTCACCTCGAGCGCGCGATCGGCGACGAGCCGCGTCACCGCCTCGCGCACCGGCATCATGGAAACGCCCAAAGCGCCTGCGAGGCTGCGCAGCGGCAGCCGCTCGCCGGGACCGACGCGGCCGGACATCAGGAGTTCGCGCAGATGCAGATAGGCCGCGTCCCCGAGCGTGCGGCGCTCGATAATCGGCAGCGTTTCGAGGATGGCGGCGCTGGTCACCTGAAAATCTCGCGAAAAGGGACTCGACAAGCGATCGAGTTTATATCACGCTAACTGTGATCACAGATCACGGCAAGCGGCAAAACCAACAAATCCGCTTGCTTCGCCAGACCGGGTTAACCGGCCAGATTCACCGCTACGGGAGGTTTCCAATGTCTCGACTGAGAATGAACCGCCGCTCGCTCCTCAAAGGCGCGGCCGGCTCCGCCCTCATGGCCGGCATCGGCATGCCGGCGATTTCCTACGGGCAAGCCGATGCCCTCAAGATCGGGCATCTCACGCCCCGCACCGGCTTTCTCGGACCGCTCGGCGAATATGCCGTGCAGGCCGCCGACCTCGCGGTGGAAGAGATCAATGCCAAAGGCGGCGTGCTGGGCCGCAAGATCGATCTCGTGAAAGAAGACTCGGTCAATCCGCAGACCGCCTCGACCAAGGCCGAGCGCCTGATCGAGCGCGACAAGGTGCTCTGCATCGTCGGCGAGATTTCGTCGGCCTCGTGCCTTGCGATCGCACAGGTCGCGCAGCGCACGAAGAATCTCTACATCAACACCGGCGGCAATTCCGACGCGCTGCGCGGCTCGAATTGCAACAAATACATGTTCCACGTCGAAAGCCAGAACTCGATGTATGTGAAGACCGTCGGCCGCGCGCTGATGGCGAAGAACATGGTCAAGGGCAAGAAATGGTACTCGCTCACGGCCGACTACGCGTTCGGCCATGACCTTCTGAAAGTCGCGAAGCGTTTCATGGAAGCCAATGGCGGACAATTTGCCGCCGACGAATTGGTGCCGACCGACTTCTCGGACTTCTCGACCATTCTCACGAAGATCCGCAACGCCAAGCCCGACATGGTGGTGTCGAACCTCGCCGGCGTGCAGATCACCAACTTCCTGAAACAATATGCCGAGTTCGGTCTCGATTTCCCGGTCGCCGGCTTCGGCTTCGACACCGCTGTCGCCTGGGGCGCGGGCAAAGGCAATTTCTTCGGCACCTGGCCGCTCGTGTGGCATCACCTGATCGACACGCCGGGATCGAAAGCCTTCGTCGCCGCCTTCACCAAGAAATACGGCAAGCCGCCGGAGAACCAGGCCTGGGGCGACTACATCACCATGAAAATCCTCGCCCAGAGCATGACCGACGCCAAGACCGCCGATCCGCTCAAGATCATCGAGCATTGGGAGAAGGAGCCGAAATTTGACCTGTTGAAGACGCGGCAAGGCTATTTCCGCAAATACGACCATCAGCTGATGCACGAGATGTACGCGGTCGAGGCGTTGAAGGCGAGCGAGGTCAAGAACCAGTGGGACATCTACAAGGTCGCCCCGCCGGTGCCGGCCGCCAACGAGCCGCTCGACGCGATCGCGTCGACCAAGGAAGAAAACGCCTGCAACATGGCGGCGTAAAAAGCATCGACAGGAGCGGCCCCGCGCTGAACAATGACGGCGCGGGGCCGTTCGCTTCCTATCGGCCCCTAGTGTCCCGGACCCGAAGTTCGCACGATTGTTCAGCAGGCACTTTTGCGAACTTCGGGTCCAAAGGG
>CAYJNT010000383.1:0-2680 GCA_964370945.1 uncultured Hyphomicrobiales bacterium
CGGCCAAGGCCGCCGATGCCGCCGAGATCGGCCAGCTTGCGCTCGGAAATGATCTGCTTGAGGCCGGCGCGTGCGCCCTCGCCTTCGAGGATGTGGTCGAGCGTCTCGACCGACGGCGTGTCGGCCGCGAGCCCGGAGAACAGATAGCGCTCACCGGACTGCGTATTGAGCAGGCCGAAGATTTCGCCGAGCGAGGAGACCGCGAGCTGCTGCATGATCTCCGGGCTTGCGGCGTTCACCGGCGCGGCGGCCGCCTTCACCTCGCGCCCGAGCTCGGCAACGCGGGTGAGCGTCGATTGCGCGAGCTTGAGCCGAACGTCGACATGGGTGATGCTGTCGCCATAGCTTTTCATGGCGGACAGATGCGAGCGCAGCCCGACGGTGAGGCCGCGGTCGAGCCCGATGCCGGCATAGGTGTCCGACTTTTTCCCGGTCGCCAATTGCCGCTGCAAGTCGCCAAGCTGCGTGCGCATCGCGACGAGCGACTTCGTCAACAGCAGTGACCGCGCTCCAACGGCTCCAACGCTCATCTGAGACCTCAGATCTGCATCAACAGTTCGAACATTTCCTTGACGGTCGACATCACGCGCGCATTCGCGCCGTAGGCATTTTGCAGCGTCAGCAGGCTCGCCATTTCGACGTCGATATTGACCGCGGCGCCGTCGGAGAAGCGCTGCTGCAGCGCGTTGACCACGACCTCCTGGCCGGCGGCGAGGCTCGATGCATTTTCGGCCGCCTCGCCCTGGAAGCTGATGACCTGGCGCATGAACGAGCCGAGCGTGCCGGAATACGGCGCGTCCACGGCGCCGATGCCGGAGCCGGGCGCGAAGGCGAGCGAGGCTTCCATCAACTGGTCATAGATGAAGTTCGGCCGTGTCGCGTCGCCGGCCGCAACGCCGGCCTGATACACGACGAGCCGCGACGGGTCGGAGATGAGCGCGTCGTTGACCGAGATGCGGCCGGCATAGCCGAGACTCTGCGGCCCGAGCGACGTGGTGCCGCCGCTGTAAGGCACGCCGGCATCGTTGAAGAACGGCAATTCGCCGCCACCGCCGGTAAAACCCGTCAACGTGCGCGTCGCCGACACCGCGTTGATCGCAGAATTGTTGGCGTTGCCGTCGTCGAGAATGGTGAGCGTCGAACCTGCCGCCGAAAAGTTGACCTTGCTGTTAAACAGCGCGTTGAGCGTCGTTGCGACGCTCGCCAGACCACCGGAGAAATCGACGCCGATCACTTCGTCGTTCGGATCGAAGGTGGCGGTCTCGTCGAGCGGCAAGGCGGATGGGTCGTCGACGCGCACAATGCTGACGTTGTGGACGACCGACGTCAACGTGTCGGTATAGGTCAGGTGAATGGTGTTGCCGGCGAGAAGCCCGGCCGTGTCGATCGTGAAGCCCTCTTGCGGAACGACGGTAATCGGAACACCAGCGACGGTCTCATCCGACAAGGCCGAGGACATCGCGGCCGCGATCTGGTCGAGCTGGCTCTGCGCCTGCACCAGCACGGTATCGCGCATCTCGAGATAGGCCGCGATCTCGCCGGACCGGATTGCGCCGGTGGCAATCAGGTCCATGGCGCCGCCGGTCGCGTTGACGAGCGTGAGCGTTCCGACCGTGCGCTTCGCAGGATCGCGGTCCCAGAGCGCCGACGGCGTCACGGTGCCTTGCGCGTCGAACGACAGCTGCGCGGCTTCGACACCGACAAGCTGAATGCCGGAATTGGTGAAGATATTGATCTGGTTGTGGTCGGTCTGGACCACCTTGATATCCATCAGGCGCGACAATTCGTCGATATAAGTGTCGCGCTGATCGAGCAGGGTCGCGGCCGCGGCGTCGTTCCCGGAATGGGTCGCGAGCTGGCGGTTGATGGCCGCGATCTGTTGCATCGCGTTGTTGGCGCGCGCCGCCGCGTCGCTCAGGCCCAACTCGGCATCGCTACGCAGCGCCTGCACGTCGGTCGTCATGCTGTTGAGTTGCTGCGCCAGAACCCGCGCGGCACTCAGCACCGCCGCGCGCGCTGCGGCCGAATCCGGGCTCGTGGTCAGGGCCTGCAAGGAGTCCGTGAATTTGTTGAACACCGTCTCGAGCGCGGCGTCCGAGCCCGGCGTTCCGTAGACCTGCTGCAATCGCGAATAGAGTTCCGCGCGCTTGTCCGCATAGGAGCCGCCGGCGGTCTCGACCCGCAATTGACGCTGGATATATTGATCGAATTCGCGCGTAATTTCCGCGATGCGGACGCTGACGCCGTTGGCGCCGGCTGAGCTCGTCGCCTGCACCAGGGTCTTGCGCACATAGCCCGGCGTCTCCGCATTCGCCACATTGGAGGCGATGAGAGCGAGCGCGGCTTGCGTCGTGCGCAAGCCGGCGGTCGATGTGGACAAGGCCTGTGTCAGACTCATACGGCAACCTCAGACGTCACGCGCGAAGCCGGACCGTTACCGCAGCATGTTCAGGAGATCCTGGACCATGTCGTTGGTGGTCGAGATCACGCGGGTATTCGCCGAATAGGCCTGTTGCGTGACGATCAGCTTGGTGAATTCATCGGCGATGTCGGTGTTGGAGCCTTCGAGCGACGAGCCGATGATTTTTCCGGACGCGCCGTAAAGCGGGCCGCCGGATTCATCGGTCACTTCGAAGGCGCCGCCGTCGATGCGCTTGAGGAAGTTCGCGCCGTTGAAATT
>CAYJNT010000384.1:0-2671 GCA_964370945.1 uncultured Hyphomicrobiales bacterium
TTCGGGCGCATCGACGACATGTTCACCATCCGCGGCGAGAACGTCTATCCGAGCGAGATCGACGCCGCGCTCAACGAATTGCCGGCGTATGGCGGCGAGCATCGCATTGTGATCAGCCGCGAGGCGGCGATGGATGAATTGATGCTGCGGGTGGAGGCGGATGCCGAAACATTCGGGCGCGCCGACGCGGTGCAGAAATTCCGTTCCGAAGTGGAGCACAAGATTCAGAAGGTGCTGGGCTTGCGCACGCTGGTTGAAATCGCAGCGCCGAATTCGATCCCGCGCACCGATTTCAAGGCGCGTCGCGTGATCGACGACCGCGCCGTGTTCCGCGACATGCACAAGCAAATAGAGGGAGTGAAAGGGTGAAAGCGATTCACTCGATCGCACTTTCTTTCCCTCCTCCTGCAAGGGGGAGGGTGGCGAGCCGCGTGAGCGACGAGCCGGGTGGGGGTCACGAGCCACAGACCCCCACCCCGCCTCGCTTCGCTCGGCGACCCTCCCCCTTTCAGAGGGAGGGAGAAAAAACGGAAGGCGCGCCACGAATGGAAAGCAGACAATGAGCCGCAACGTCTCCTCCGTCGCGCTGATCGACCGCGTCAAGAAGGGCGAACCCGCCGCCGTGGCGCGGCTGATTTCGCGCGCGGAGGCGGGACTCCCCGAAGTGCGACCGGCGCTGTCCCAAATCTACAAGCTTGCCGGCAAGGCGCATGTGATCGGCATCACCGGCGTGCCGGGCAGCGGCAAATCGACGCTCGTCGGCAAGCTCGTTGAGAAAATCCGCGCCGACGGAAAAAAAGTCGGCGTGGTCGCGATCGATCCCTCGAGCCCCTATTCCGGGGGCGCCATCCTCGGCGACCGCATCCGCATGTCGGATATGGCGAACGATCCCGGCGTCTATATCCGCTCGATGGCGACCCGCGGGGCGACCGGCGGCATGGCGCGCGCCGCGCTCGACGCCGTCGATATCCTCGATGTCGCGGGTTATGACGCGGTGATCATCGAGACCGTCGGGGTCGGGCAGGATGAGGTCGAGATCGTGCGCGCCTCGCACACAACGATTGTGGTTTCTGCGCCGGGCCTCGGCGACGAGATCCAGGCGATCAAGGCCGGCATTCTTGAGATCGCCGATATTCACGTGGTGTCGAAATGCGACCGCAGCGATGCCAACCGCACCATGACCGATCTCAAGCAGATGATGATGCTCGGCATGGTTTCCGCCGACAAAAACGAATGGCAGCCGCCGGTGATCGGCACGAGCTCGGTGTCGGGCTCGGGCCTCGACGAGCTTGTCGGCGCGATCGGCAAGCATCGACACATCGCGTTCGAGACCGAAGCCGGCCGCCAGCGCCGCCTCTCGATCGCAAATTTCCGCCTGCGCAAGACCACGGAAACCTTGCTGCTGGAACGCTACGGCGACGCCATCGCCAAGGCCGCGACCCCGCTCGCCAACAAGCTGGTAGCGCGCGAGGCCGATCCCTATTCGCTCGCGAACGAGCTCTTGGACTCGTCGCTGTCCGGAGGACAAAGCCATGAACAAGACGCTCGATCCAAGATCGCTTGATCAACTGGCCGTTGAGATCGCCGACTGGGAAGCGAACGAAGTCGCCTCCTTCCTGAAGAAACAGGCCGAGCGCCGCGAGCAATTCTTCACCATCGGCGACATTCCGGTGAAGCGCACTTACACGGCGGCCGACATCGCCGATATGCCGATCGAGGATATCGGGCTGCCCGGCCGCTATCCGTTCACGCGCGGCCCCTACCCGACCATGTATCGCAGCCGCACATGGACCATGCGGCAGATCGCGGGCTTCGGCACCGGCGAGGATACCAACAAGCGCTTCAAGTTCCTGATCGCGCAAGGCCAGACCGGACTCTCGACCGATTTCGATATGCCGACCCTGATGGGCTACGACAGCGATCATCCGATGAGCGAAGGCGAAGTCGGACGCGAAGGTGTCGCGATCGACACGCTGGCCGACATGGAGGCGCTGCTCGACGGCATCGATCTGGAAAATATATCGGTGTCGCTGACCATCAATCCGAGCGCGTGGATCCTGCTCGCGATGTATGTCGCGCTCGCGAAGAAACGCGGGCTCGATCTGAATAAATTGTCCGGCACCGTGCAGGCCGACATTCTCAAAGAATACATGGCGCAGAAGGAATATTGCTATCCGATCGGGCCGTCGGTCCGGATCGTGCGCGACTGCATCACGTTCTGCGCCTCCAATATGAAGCGCTATAATCCGATCAATATTTCCGGCTATCACATTTCCGAAGCCGGCTCTTCGCCGCTGCAGGAGGTCGCCTTCACGCTCGCCAATTGCATCGTCTATGTCGAAGAGGTGATGAAGACCGGCATGGACGTCGACGCGTTTGCGCCGCGTCTCGCCTTCTTCTTCGTCAGCCAGGGCGACTTCTTCGAAGAGATCGCGAAGTTCCGCGCCGTGCGGCGCTGCTACGCCAAGATCATGAAAGAGCGCTTCGGCGCTAAAAATCCGGAATCGATGCGGCTGCGCTTTCATTGCCAAACCGCGGCCGCGACGCTGACCCGCCCGCAATACCAGATCAATATCGTGCGCACCGCGATGCAGGCGCTCTCCGCCGTGCTCGGTGGCTGCCAGTCGCTGCACACCAACGGCTATGACGAGGCGTTCGCGATCCCGACCGA
>CAYJNT010000385.1:0-2654 GCA_964370945.1 uncultured Hyphomicrobiales bacterium
CCTCGCGCTTGACCGCGACCTGATAGCGGTCGCGCTCGGCGGGATCATTGCACAGCGAATATTTGCGGATCAGTCCGTTCGGCACCTTGAGCGAGACATGCGCGCCGGCGGTGAATTGCGGCAATTCGCCGCCATCGGGGCGTTTAAGCTCGAACAAGTCGATGCCACACGCGATTTCGTCCTTGCGCGTCACCCGCAAGGTCATTGTCGCAGCGGTGGAAAATGCGTCAGCCATTTGCGGAAACTCGTGCCCGGGTCAGATCGTTACACGCGCAACAGTGTGAGGTCATGTCGTATCATGGCGCGTGCGCCGCACAATGTATTCCTTTGGCATCGTTCTTTGCCATCTCGACAATCGCCTTGGCATTCCTATAAACTAAAAATCTTAGAGGGCTAAGATGTTTCGGGCGGCTCGGCCACCGGCAATAAGGAGCGGAACCACGCTCACCGCCGAAGAAAACGATCTTCTCTGTCGCGTCGAAGGCGATGCGCCGATGGGGCAACTCATGCGGCGGCACTGGATTCCCGCCTGCCTGTCGGAAGAGGTCACCGAGCGCGACGGCGCGCCGGTCAAGGTGCGGCTGCTCGGCGAGGATCTCGTGGTGTTCCGCGACAGCGACGGACGGCTCGGGGTGCTCGACGAATATTGCCCGCATCGGCGCGTCTCGCTCGCTTACGGCCGCAATGAGGAATGCGGGCTGCGCTGCCTCTATCACGGCTGGAAGATGGACGTCGAAGGCAACGTGCTGGAGATGGCGTCGGAGCCGCCGCAAAGCGGCTTTGTCGAGAAAGTAAAAACCAAGGCCTATCCGGCGCGCGAAGCCGGCGGCTTTGTGTGGACCTATATGGGCCCGGCGAACGAGATGCCGGAATTCGAGCCGCCGGCTTTTGCGCCGACGCCGCAGACGCGCGTGTCGATCGTGAAAATCCATGTCGCCTGCAACTGGGCGCAGATTCTCGAAGGCCAGATCGATTCCGCGCATTCCTCGAGCCTGCATTCGACCGACATGAAGCCGGCCAAGGTCGATTCAGCGAAAGCGACCGAAACGCATTGGCTGCGGCCGTCGACCGACAAGGCCCCGCGGCTTCAGGTCGAGCGCACGTCTTACGGCTTTCACTATGCGGCGATCCGCCGCCCGATCATGAATGCGCAGACGCATGATTACATCCGCAAGACTGTCTACATTGCACCCTTCACCGCGCTCATTCCGCCGAACAACGAGTATAATGTGGCAACCGTGCTGAGCCCGACCGACGATACGCACACGGCGTTCCACTTCATCGCCTGGAGTGAAACCGGCGGCATCGATCAGGCCGCGTGGCGGAAATTCAATGTCGCGGAGCCGGGCGTCGATCTCGATGCCGGATACAACAATCGCCGCACCCGCGCGAACAATTATCAGCAGGATCGCGACGCGATGAAGGACGGCGACTTCACCGGCATCCGCGGCATTCCCAGTCAGGACATCGCGATGTGGGAAACCATGGGCCCGATCGCGGACCGCACGCGCGAAAAACTCGGCGCCAGCGATCTCGCCGTGGTCGAGTTCCGCCGCATCATGGTCGAGGCCGCGCGCGCCATGGCGCATGGCGGGCCGGCGATCGGCACGACCAAGCCGCACGTCGCGCATGCCGACATCCGCTCGTTCGAAGGCGTGGTGCCGAAAACGGCGGATTGGCGCACGCTCGGCGCGGGCAAGGCCGCGCCTGAGGATCGCGTCGCCTAATTTCAAATACAAAAAACGAAAGCGGGAGGAAAGCAGATGATTGGGAAGAATTTACTGAGTGTAGCGCTTGCGGCCGCGAGCGTGCTCGCGGTGGCCGGTTCGGCTCACGCGCAGGACAAGCTCAAGCTCGCGGTCGGCCAGCGCGGCAACTGGGACACATCGGTTTCGGAACTCGGCCAGCGCGCGGGCATTTTCAAGAAGCACGGGCTCGAACTCGAAATCGTCTACACCCAAGGCGCGGGCGAGACGCAACAGGCCGTGATTTCGGGAAGCGTCGATATCGGCGTGGCGGTGGGCGTGATGGGCGTACTGAGCGCCTATTCGAAAGGTGCGCCGGTGCGCGTGATCGGCGCGGAGACGACCGGCGCCGGCGATCTCTACTGGTATGTGAAAGCGGATTCGCCGATCAAGACGCTCAAGGACACCGAAGGCAAGACGCTGTCCTATTCGACCAACGGGTCCTCGACGCACGGCATCGTCACCGCTTTCATGAAGCAATATGACCTGAAGGCGAAGCCGACGTCGACCGGCGGCCCGCCCGGAACGCTGACGCAGGTGATGTCGGGGCAGATCGATGTCGGCTGGTCGGCACCGCCCTTCGGTCTCGATCAGCTCGATGCGAAGCAGATCCGGATCATCGCGAGCGGCAACGACGCCGCGGTGTTCAAGGGGCAGACCGTGCGGCTGCTCGTCACCACCGCGCCGGTGCTGGCGGCGCGCAAGGCGGTGATCGATCGCTATATGAAGGCCTACCGGGAGACGATCGACTGGATGTACGGCAATCCGGAAGCCCTGAAAGTCTATTCGCAGTGGCTCAATATCAGCGAGGCCAAGGCAAAACGCACGCGCGACGATTTCTTTCCGAAGCCCGCGATCAATCCCGACAAGGTGATCGGTCTCGATACCATCGTGAAGGACGCCGTCGAC
>CAYJNT010000386.1:0-2652 GCA_964370945.1 uncultured Hyphomicrobiales bacterium
GCGATCCTGTCCTACATCATGTGCAAGGGCATGAACCGCTCCTTCATCTCGGTGATCCTCGGCGGCTTCGGCGGCGAGGTGGCGGCGGCCGCGGGTGCGGCGGAGCAGCGGCCGGTCAAGCTCGGCTCGGCCGAAGACGCCGGCTACATCATGAAGAACGCGTCGAAGGTGATCATCGTGCCGGGTTACGGCATGGCGGTGGCGCAAGCGCAGCATGCGCTGCGCGAAATGGCCGATCATCTGAAAAAGGAGGGCGTCGAAGTCAAATACGCCATCCATCCGGTCGCCGGCCGCATGCCCGGCCATATGAACGTGCTGCTCGCGGAAGCCAACGTCCCCTATGACGAGGTGTTCGAGCTGGAAGATATCAACTCCGAATTCGCGCAGGCCGACATCGCCTTCGTGATCGGCGCCAATGACGTGACCAATCCGGCGGCGGAAGAAGACAAAACCTCGCCGATCTACGGCATGCCGGTGCTGCAGGTGTGGAAGGCCGGCACGGTGATGTTCATCAAGCGGTCGCTCGCGTCCGGCTATGCCGGTATCGACAATCCGCTGTTCTATCGCGACAACACGATGATGCTGCTGGGCGACGCCAAGAAGATGACCGAGAGCATCGTCAAGGGCATGTGACGCGGCTCGCTTGATCCATTTTGCTTTGACCGGCGGTTTTCCCGCCGGTTTATTTTTGGGGCTTGTGCTGCAACACGGCACGCAACGCGAGCGAGATCGCAAGCCCCGCGACCGTCACGCCGATAAACAGGAACGGCGCGTTCTCCCAGCCGAAGCGCTGGCTGAAAGCGGCGAGCGCCGCCGGGCCGACAAGCAGCCCGAGATTGCTGCCATTCATCATGAAGCCGATGGTGACGGCGAGCAACGCCGCGGTCGGCGCCACCCGCGGCGTGGCGGCGAACAGCGAGGCCGGGATGAAGCCCGTGAGCGCGAGCGTCACTGAGGCCACGATCGCGATAGCGAGCACCGGCAATCCGGGCGCGAAAATCGCAAAGCCCGACACCCCGATCACCACGTAGCCGAACAGCGTAATCGCCCAGAGCGCAGCGCCGCGCTTGAGCAAGATCCCGGCGACAAGATTGCCGACGCCGTTGGCCAGCACCGTGAGCGCGCTGATCACGCCGGCCGATGCGATCGACAATCCGAGCTGATCGATGAGCAGGGTGGGGAACAGGCCGGTCAGCGCGAAATAGTGAAAGGTGTAGATGCCGAAAGCGAGCGAGACCACGATCGCGCCGGGCGAGGTCACGACCTGCGCAATGTTCGTCATCGCCCCGACGCGCCCCGCCTGCACCGGCGGAAAGGACAAAGCGGCGATGTAAGCGGCATAGCCGAGCGCGATCACGCCATTGGCAAGCCAGAGCATCTGCCAGCTATATTGCGCGAAAATGGGCCCGATCAGCATCATCGCGGCGGCGCCGAGCGGAAGGTAAGCGCCCCAGAAGGCGAAGACGCGGTCGCTGTCGGCGGGCTGCGACACGGCCCGAAGAAGCCGCGGCACGGAGAGGACGGTTGCCAGAAATCCGCAACCCTCGATCATGCGCGTGATGAGCAGCACCGTGCCGTTCGGCGCCATTGCGCCGGCAATGCTCGCAAGCCCGACAATGGCCAATCCTGCGACCAGCGAGCGGCGCGGTTCGAACATCGAGACGATGCTGCCCGCGAACAGGCCGAAGGCGGCGCCGAGCGCGCCGAAGGCGCCGACGATCCAGGACGCGAATACGAGGCTGATGCCGAGATCGTCCTGCAGGAGCGGCACGGCGATCGCCGCCTTGCCGACCTGGAAGGCGCTCACCATGCCGGCTGCGACAAGGGCGGCGACGGCGCTCCAGCGTGTGTCGGGGGGCTGTTGCAGAGGCATTACAAAGCCGTGCTATCACACGGCATGGGCACACTGAAATGGATCCTGATCGTCGCGGCCGCCGGCTATCTGAGCCTGCTGGCGCTCGTTTATGTCGCGCAGCGCACGCTGATGTATTTTCCCGACACGGCGCGCACCTCACCCGCGGATGCCGGCTTTGCGCAGGCGCAGGAGGTTTTGCTCAATTCCGCCGACAGCGCGCGCGTCGTTGTCTGGAATGTGCCGCCGCGCGACGGAATGCCGGTCATTCTCTATTTCCACGGCAATGGCGGCGCGCTGCGCCATCGGGTGCCGCGCTTTACGATGCTCACGAGCGACGGCACGGGCCTTGTTGCGCTGTCCTATCGCGGCTATGGCGGCTCGACCGGTTCGCCGAACGAGGAGGGGCTCTTCGCCGATGCGCGGGCGGCCTATGACTTCGCGACAAAGCGCTATCCGTCATCGCGGCTGGTGATCTGGGGAGAGTCGCTTGGCACCGGTGTGGCGATTGAGCTTGCGACCGGGAAAAAAGCCGACGCCGTTATTCTGGAAGCGCCCTTTACCTCGACCGTCGATATCGCGGCCGCGATCTATCCGATCTTCCCGGTGCGTCTCCTGATGAAGGACCAATTCCGCTCCGACGAGCGCATCGGCAAGGTGGCTGCGCCGCTGCTCGTGCTGCATGGCGCGCTCGATCGCGTGGTGCCGATCGCCTACGGCGAGAAACTCTTTTCGCTGGCGCGTGAGCCGAAGACATTCGTGCGTTTCGCGCGGGGTGGTCACGAGGATCTCAACGAATA
>CAYJNT010000387.1:0-2556 GCA_964370945.1 uncultured Hyphomicrobiales bacterium
CCCTATGGGAGAGGTGAAAGTCCAGGCCGGGAAGACAAAGTTTGCAATGATCGAAAAAACCTACCAGCCCTCCGACGTCGAGGGCCGCATCTCACAGGCTTGGGAACAGGCGGGCGCCTTCAAGGCCGGCCGGCCCGAGCGCGCCCAGGCCGACGCGTACTCTATCGTCATTCCGCCGCCGAACGTCACCGGCTCGCTGCATATGGGCCATGCGCTCAACAACACGCTGCAGGACGTGCTGTGCCGGTTCGAGCGCATGCGCGGCAAGGACGTGCTGTGGCAGCCGGGCACGGACCACGCCGGCATCGCCACCCAGATGGTGGTGGAACGCCAGTTGATGGAGCGCCAGCTGCCGTCGCGCCGCGAGATGGGACGCGAGAAGTTCCTGGCGCGGGTGTGGGAGTGGAAGGCGGAGTCCGGCGGCACCATCGTCAACCAGCTCAAGCGCCTGGGCGCCTCGTGCGACTGGTCGCGCGAGCGCTTCACCATGGACGAGGGCCTGTCGCGCGCGGTTCTTAAAGTTTTTGTGGAGCTTTATCGCGAAGGGCTGATCTACAAGGACAAGCGGCTGGTCAACTGGGACCCGAAGCTGCTCACCGCCATTTCCGACCTCGAAGTGGTGCCGGTGGAGAGCAAAGGCCATCTCTGGCACCTGCGCTATCCGATCGAAGGCAAGACCTTCAACGCCGACGATCCCTCGACCTTCATCGTTGTCGCCACCACGCGCCCCGAAACGATGCTGGGCGACAGCGCGGTGGCGGTGCATCCGGACGACGAGCGCTACAAGGCGCTCATCGGCAAGCACGTCATTCTGCCGCTGGTCGGCCGCAAGATTCCGATCGTCGGCGACGACTATTCCGATCCGGAGAAGGGCTCGGGCGCGGTCAAGATCACGCCGGCGCACGACTTCAACGACTTCGAAGTCGGCAAGCGGCATGGGCTGCCGCAGATCAATATCTTAGACGTCGAAGGAAAGCTCAACCTTGGGGCATTGAAGCCAGATCGCCCCCATTCTCGGTTTGTAAAGTTCTTTAATAGCCTGCCAGCAGCAATACGGTCGCGGCTCTTCTCGCTGCTCAAACTTTTCGGCATGTCCCGATTGATCGCGCTTATTGCGATGGCGGACGACTTCGAAGCGACAATGAGAATGCAGGGCGTGGATCGCTCTGACGCGCGGAAGACAATCGTCGCGCGCTTGGAAGAAAAAGGCCTCGTCGCGAAGATCGAGCCGCACGCACATGTCGTGCCGCATGGTGACCGTTCAAACGTCGTCATCGAGCCGTTCCTGACGGATCAGTGGTACGTCAACGCTGCTGAACTCGCGAAACCGGCCATTGCAGCCGTACGCGCTGGCAAGACGCAGTTCGTGCCTAAGAACTGGGAAGCGACCTATTTCAACTGGATGGAAAACATCCAGCCGTGGTGCATCTCGCGCCAGCTCTGGTGGGGGCACCAGATTCCGGTTTGGTACGGAGTCGCTGTGGATGACACCGGATGCAGGGTTGAGGGGCCGGAAAAGGAGTTTGTTGCTGAATCGGCAGAGGCCGCTCTGGCGCTGGCGAAACAACATTATGGTCCCAATATTGAAGTTGCGGTCACTCAGAGTATGTCATCGGAATCTGTGGCCGATGCTCAAGGTCGAATGAAAGTTTTGAAGGTAGGCATTCAGCGCGATCCGGACGTGCTCGACACATGGTTCTCCTCCGCGCTGTGGCCGTTCTCGACGCTCGGCTGGCCGGACGCGACGCCGGAGCTCAAGCGCTTCTATCCGACCAGCGTGCTGGTCACCGGCTTCGACATCATCTTCTTCTGGGTCGCCCGCATGATGATGATGGGCCTGCATTTCATGCCCGATGTGCCGTTCGGCGACATCTACATCCATCGTCTGGTGCGCGACGCGTCCGGCGCCAAGATGTCGAAGTCGAAAGGCAACGTCGTCGATCCGCTCGGCGTCATCGACGAATTCGGCGCCGACGCGCTGCGTTTCACGTTGATGCGCAACGTCGCGCCGAGCCACGACATCAGGCTCGGGCCGCAGGACGTCGAGAACAACCGCAACTTCGCTACCAAGCTGTGGAACGCCGCGCGCTTCGTCGAGTTCAACGGCGCTAAGCGCGTCGAGGGCTTCGATCCGAAGCAGGCCAAGGAAGCGCTCAACCGCTGGATCGCGCACGAGACGCAGAAGGCGGCTGCCGAGATCACCGCGGCGATCGAGACCTACCGGTTCAGCGACGCCGCCGGTGCCGCCTACCGTTTCGTCTGGAACGTCTATTGCGACTGGTACGTCGAGCTGTCGAAGCCTTTGCTGACCGGAGCCGACGGCGCGGCCAAGGACGAGACGCGCGCGATGGCCGCCTGGGCGCTCGACGAGATCCTCAAGCTCTTGCACCCGTTCATGCCGTTCATCACCGAAGAACTGTGGGCGGTGACGGCGGAGCAGGGGCCGAAGCGCAAGGCAATGCTCGCGCTGTCCGATTGGTCGGCGCTCGACGGACTCATCGACGACAAGGCCGAGGCCGAGATCGGCTGGGTGATCGATCTGATCACGGCGATCCG
>CAYJNT010000388.1:0-2547 GCA_964370945.1 uncultured Hyphomicrobiales bacterium
TCAGCACGGTGGTTCTCCCTTAGCTCGGATAACGGTTGACCCGGTAGAAGGTCTTCACGTGATCAGTTTCCTTGTAGCGGGCCTTGCGCTTTTCATCGTTGGTCTCGGTGTCCGCTGCGGCGGCGCCGGCAAGCGGGCCGGAGGCCGCCACCGCGACGCCGGCGCCCGCGCCGAGCGCGCGAAGGAAATCGCGCCGTCCCAATTTTGTCTTTCGTTCTGATCGCATCGCCGTATCCTCCAGTTTCAGCATGCCGCCTTCCGCGCGCCGGTTACGCTGCGAGCGAGAAGGCCTCTGTTTCGATTTCCATGAACAGCCGGCCGAGCGTTCCGACCCGCCGGTAAAAGTCCGCATTGTCGCTGCGCTCGAGATCGGCGAAGAAGCGGCCGATCCAGGGCGCGAGATGCTTCTCGAAAATCTTCTGATCCGTGCCGGCGGGTGCCGGCAGGCGTCCGTCGATCAATCCCGCCATGATCTCAAACAGGATTGCGGCGTGATCCTCCGGCTCGGCCTGGCCTTCGCTGCGTTCGATTCCGAAAGTCGAGAGATCCTCGCGCAGCCGCGCCAACGGCCGCTCATGCAGGAAGCCGGTGAGATAATACGACGCGTAAGGCAGGAGCTCGCTGCGGCCGACTCCGATAAACAGATTGAAGAATTCGCGCTCCACGCGCCCGACGTCGAACTGGCTCGCGGCGTCGGCGAGGTCGACATGCGCGACGCCGAGCGGCGTTGCATCGCCGCGCAGATCGGACAGTTGCGACATCAACTCGGCATTCGGCGTGCGCGACAGGAGCGAAGCGAGCAGCGCGTATTCGCGTGCGCGTGCCGCCTCCACCTCATCGAGTTCGCTGGGAGATTCCTGCGCGCCATAAAGATCGGGCCGCAGCACATCGCGCGGCACGCTGGTGAGAGATTCGACGGCAATGACGCGTTCGGCCGGAATGCGGGTCCAGTTGGACACGGACGGTTGCGAAATACCAAGCTGTCTCGCCAGCTCGCTGACGCCGCCGGCAGCACGAATCGCTTCTTCAAGCCCATGATCGCGCATTTTTTTCGGACGGCCCTACCCTGGAGTCCTCGGAGGACGCTCTTTTTCTTCAGAACAATTAAAAAGAGTATCTGTCCTGCCTAGGAAACGGTCAATAGTCGCAGGCTATGGGGTCCGATTTGCCGCAGCTTGCCCGCAGCAAAAATTGTCAGGTGGGCAAAGCACTGCCATGCCCATGGCGAACGTGGGCGTAATTCAAATTCCCGTCAGTCTCGCCGTTTTGCGCCGCGTCATTTTCTTTGTTGCGATGCGAAGTGTCATGCTCCGTGGCTTCACCGGCAGTTGGCAGTTCCTGCGCTCGTGCGGTTACCGCACATTCAGAATCGGTTTCGACATTCGGCGCGCGCTCCGCGGCGGCTTTTTCCGATGGCGCCGATGGCGGAGGCTCGGATTGCTCTTCGGCGAGAGTGTTCGCGGCTTCGGCGCCGCCTTTGCCCGAGTTGATAATCTGGGCGAGCAGACGTGGAACATCCCCCGGATCAATCGGCCCAAAACCGGGGATGGAATTGTTGGTAAAGTCACCTTGGTTTTCGGCGATCTCGATAAAGTCGCGAATTGCCGGATCGCTGATCCAGGCGCGACGAAGCGCCGCACGCGACAGCGACACGGGCACGCCCGGTTTAAGGAAGTCGCGGATGTCGGTGCCGGCGGTGATCGATTCGACCGGCGGCAGGCTCGCGGGGTCGAAGGGCGGCTCTTGCGTTTGCTCCTGCATCGACTCCGATGCGGCGGGAGCTCGAGATTCCACCGGGCCGGGCTGTGCTTCAGCCGGCGGCTGTGTCTCCGGCACGACCGCTTCGCCACCCTGTTCCGCGGGCTCCAGCTTCCGGCGCGACCAGCGCGACAGGAAATTGTCCGGATCGCTCATGGTTTCCGCTCCGGCTTTCTCTCGTCTTTCGACGGCTCGCGCCGCGCCATTGCTTCCGGATCAGCGCGATCGCGCTTGCGCTTGAAGAAAGGCTCCTCGACATGATGCTCGGCGACGAAATCGATGATCGCCTCGCGCACATTGTCCGGCAACGGAACCATCTCCACAAGATCGGCGCCGGATTCGGTGAAGGCTTCGCCTTCCGAAGGATCGGCGGTGACCGCGAACAAAGCGTATGGCGGATCGGATTCGGTCGGGCGCAGCACAACCCAGAGTGACTGGTCGCCGGCGAGATTGTCCCGGTAATTCGACGTGGCGGATCGGTGCAATTTGATTTCCGCCGCGCCGGCGTAGAACGTGGTCACATCCTTTTCTTCTGTCAGGACCGTCCATGGCTGCGTTTCCGGAACGCCACCAAGTGCGGCCACCGGCCGCCAGACATAATCGATCCATTGCGAGGCCGCTTTTTGGCGCTCGACCACGATGCCGACCGGGATGGTCTTGAGGGCCATGCTCATGTCACCGCCTCGAGATGCCGGATCGGCAATCCGGTGACGATATTCTGCGGCTTCATGCGCAGAATCTTGTCCGCGTTCATGGCGAGGATAAGGAAGACCGGCTCCTTGCCGACCT
>CAYJNT010000389.1:0-2543 GCA_964370945.1 uncultured Hyphomicrobiales bacterium
AGATCACCGGCAAGACGCTCGGCATCATCGGCGCGGGCAATATCGGCTCGATCGTTGCGGACCGCGCGCTCGGCTTACGCATGCACGTGATCGCTTACGATCCCTTCCTGTCCGCCGAACGGGCGGTCGAACTCGGCGTCGAGAAGGTGGAGCTTGCCGAGCTTCTCAGGCGCGCCGATTTCATCACTTTGCATACGCCGATGACGGAAAAGACGAAGAATATCGTCGACGCCAATGCGATCGCTTCGATGAAGAAGGGCGTGCGCATCGTCAATTGCGCGCGTGGCGGCCTCGTCGACGAGGCAGCATTGCGCGCCGCGCTCGATGCGGGGCACGTCGCCGGCGCGGCTTTCGACGTCTTCACCACGGAGCCCGCGACGGAGAATCCGCTATTCGGCCATCCCAATGTGATCTGCACGCCGCATCTCGGTGCTTCGACCTCGGAAGCGCAGGAGAATGTCGCGCTGCAGGTCGCCGAGCAGATGTCGGAATACCTCCTGCGTGGCGCGATCTCGAATGCGGTGAATTTTCCCTCCATCACCGCGGAAGAAGCGCCGAAGCTAAAACCCTTCATCGCGCTCGCGGAGAAGCTTGGCTCCTTTGCCGGACAGCTCACCGAGACCGGCGTGAAAAAAATCCAGATCACCTATGAAGGCACGGTCGCGCAGATGAAGACCAAGGCGCTGACGTCGGCGGCGATCGCGGGTTTCCTGCGGCCGATGCTGGAGGACGTCAACGTCGTGTCGGCGCCGGTTGTCGCCAAGGAGCGCGGGATCGTTGTTGAAGAGACGACGCGCGAGGCGGCGGGCGATTACGAAAGCCTGATAACGGTCACGGTCGAAACCGAGCGGCAGACGCGCTTTGTGTCGGGCACGGTGTTCGCCGACGGCCGTCCGCGCATCGTCAACATCAAGGGCATCCGCATGGACGCGGAATTCGGTCCGTCGATGATCTACATCACCAATCTCGACAAGCCCGGCTTTATCGGACGATTCTCGTCCACGCTGGGCGAAGCCGGGATCAATATCGCGACCTTCCACGTCGGCCGCGACGCGCCGGGCGGCAGCGCGATCGCGCTGATCGAGATCGACGGCGAATTGCCGAACGACGTGCTGGAAGCGGTGCGTGCCTTGCCGCAGGTGCAGCAGGCGCGGACGCTGAAATTCTGAATTATCCCGGTTGAGGCGCGCGCACCCGTATCTTGCGCGTCGCGATCACCGCGCCGCCGAGCACCAGCACGGACCCGACGAGGTGGAACAATTGCGGCCGTTCTCCGAGCAGGAGAATGGCGAAGGCCGCGCCGAACGCGACGATCAGCGGATAGAGCGCGCCGACGCGGTTCGGCCCGATCAGTTCGAGCGCGCGGTTGTAGCAGATGTAAGCGACGATCGATGGAAAGATCGCGACATAGATCAGTGTCAGCACGTTCGTAAGATCGAGCGCGGCCACCCGTCCCGTGCTCATCTCCCACACAAGCAGCGGCGTCAGCCAGACCGTTCCCCATCCCATCGAAAACGCGAGGAAGGAGAGCGGATGCATCGCCGGGCGCTTCTTCATCAGCGCCGAATAGAACGCAAAGATCACGAGCGCCGAGAAAAACCAGATGTCGCCGCGGTTGAACGAAATCGATCGCAGCACTTCGATGTCGCCGCGGCACAGGATCACGATGACGCCGGCCAGCGAAATCAGGATGCCGATCACCTGCCGCCGGCTCAGCCGGTCGCCGTACATCGCGAAGGTCCAGAGCGCGATCATGAGCGGCGCGGTCGATTGGGTGAGCAGCGCGTTGATCGCCTGCGTGTATTGCAGGCCCCAATAGGCCATCGTGTTGTAGGCCGAGGTGCCGGTGATCGCGAGCAATGTCAGGAGCGGCAGGTGGCGGCGAATCGCGGGCCAGTCGCGCCTCAGATACGGCCAGGCGAATGGCAGGACGATCAGGAAGGCGATCCCCCAGCGCAAAAACGACAAGGCCACCGGCGGAAAATGTCCGGCGACGTAACGGCCGAGCACGATATTGAGTGCCCAGGCCATGTAGGTGATGCAGACGAGCAGGTAGGGCTGCTGATACAGCCAGCCGCCGAACCGGCCCAGCATGCTCGCCATCGTCGGTCTCCGGGAATTTTGCCTGGTGGGTGAGGGCGGTGCGGGCGCCGCACGGCGCGGCGAAACGTCTGCTACACGCTCGCCCTCTGTGGAACCAGAGCGTCGGCCGCATGGCCGGATTGCCGCAATTCCCGTTGCTCGCCGACATTGCCGGCGGTGTGGCGAATTTTCGCGGCCCTCGCCCCCCGCGCCTTCGAAAAAACTGCGGAAATTGAAAGGCTTACGCACAAGCCCTTGGTCCCAAAAGGCCGCTTTTTCTTGCCTCTTGGGACGCCATCCTTTATCCCGGATTGGCCCTCGCTTCGGCCGGGCACCCGGTTTGTGTAAGGGTCCGGGCGGCGGCCCCGTGAGAGGTCAAGAATGGCGAATGTTGTTGTCGTCGGCTCGCAATGGGGCGACGAAGGCAAAGGCAAGATTGTCGACTGGCTGTCGGAACAGGC
>CAYJNT010000390.1:0-2536 GCA_964370945.1 uncultured Hyphomicrobiales bacterium
TCGGATTTCAAGGACACTAGCAACATTATGAATCTAGTGTGGTTTTGGTTCAGAAGCCTCCCCTACGGACCCGCAGCGACGACCAAGGAGCTTCTGAACCACCACACCAGGGGAAAATCGCAGGGGTCTTCATATGGGGGAGCGCTCACAAGTCCTTGCGGCCCAAGGGCTGCCTCCTATATGAGCCATGACGCCGCAGGGGCCTGCGGCGCCAGATTTTACGAGGGGGTCGAAGAGGAGTTCCGCGGGACACTGCGAGGATTTCCTTCATCCGGGCGCCGGCTCAAAGGGCTCGGCCGACCTGCCTGAAAGAAAGGATTGAAACATGGCTAAGGTCATCGGTATCGACCTCGGCACCACCAATTCGTGCGTGGCCGTGATGGAAGGCAAGACGCCCCGCGTCATCGAGAACGCGGAGGGCATGCGCACAACGCCCTCGATCGTTGCGTTCACGGACGATGGCGAGCGGCTGGTGGGCCAGCCTGCGAAACGGCAGGCCGTCACTAATCCGGAAAAGACCATCTTCGCGGTCAAGCGCCTGATCGGACGGCGCTACGACGACCCGATGGTCGAGAAGGACAAGAAGCTCGTTCCCTACAAGATCACCAAGGCCGCCAACGGCGACGCCTGGGTGGAAGCCGACGGCAAGACCTATTCGCCCTCGCAGATCTCCGCCTTCATCCTGCAGAAGATGAAGGAGACGGCGGAAGCCAATCTCGGGCAGAAGGTCGAGCAGGCCGTCATCACCGTTCCGGCCTATTTCAACGACGCGCAGCGTCAGGCCACCAAGGACGCCGGCAAGATCGCCGGCCTCGAAGTGCTGCGCATCATCAACGAGCCGACCGCGGCCGCGCTCGCCTACGGTCTCGACAAGCAGAAGACCGGCCTGATCGCGGTCTACGACCTCGGCGGCGGCACGTTCGACGTGTCGGTGCTCGAGATCGGCGACGGCGTGTTCGAGGTGAAGTCCACGAACGGCGACACGTTCCTGGGCGGCGAAGACTTCGACATGCGGCTGGTGAGCTACCTGGCCGACGAATTCCAGAAGGAGCAGGGCATCGACCTGCGCAAGGACAAGCTCGCGCTGCAGCGGCTGAAGGAAGCGGCCGAGAAGGCCAAGATCGAGCTGTCGTCCACCACGCAGACCGAAATCAACCTGCCGTTCATCACGGCGGACGCCTCCGGTCCGAAGCACCTGACCATGAAGCTCACCCGCGCCAAGTTCGAGGCGCTGGTCGACGATCTCATCCAGAAGACGGTCGAGCCGTGCCGCAAGGCGCTCAAGGACGCGGGGCTGTCCGCTGCCGAGATCAACGAGGTCGTCCTGGTCGGCGGCATGACCCGCATGCCGAAGGTGCAGGAAGTCGTGAAGCAGTTCTTCGGCAAGGAACCGCACAAGGGCGTCAACCCGGATGAAGTGGTCGCCATCGGCGCCGCGATCCAGGCTGGCGTTCTGGCCGGCGACGTCAAGGACGTGCTGCTGCTCGACGTCACGCCGCTCTCGCTCGGCATCGAGACGCTCGGCGGCGTGTTCACGCGCCTCATCGACCGCAACACCACGATCCCGACCAAGAAGAGTCAGGTCTTCTCCACCGCCGACGATAATCAGGGCGCGGTGACGATCCGGGTCTTCCAGGGCGAACGCGAAATGGCCGCCGACAACAAGATTCTCGGCCAGTTCGATCTCGTCGGCATCCCTCCCGCCCCAAGAGGAGTGCCGCAGATCGAAGTCACCTTCGATATCGACGCCAACGGCATCGTGAATGTTCATGCCAAGGACAAGGGCACGGGCAAGGAGCAGCAGATCCGCATCCAGGCCTCGGGAGGTCTCTCCGAAGCCGACATCGAGAAGATGGTCAAGGACGCGGAGGCGCATGCCGAAGAGGACAAGAAGCGCAAGGCCGCGGTCGAAGCCAAGAACCACGGCGAAGCGCTGGTGCACTCGACCGAGAAGGCGCTCTCCGAGCACGGCTCCAAGGTCGGCGAGGCCGAGCGCACCGCGATCGAGAACGCGCTCGCGGACCTGAAGGAAGCCCTCAAGGGCGACGACGGCGCCGCGATCCAGGCCAAGACCAATACGCTGGCGCAGGCTTCGATGAAGCTCGGCGAGGCGATGTACAAGCAGCAGGCCGGCGGATCAGACGATTCCGATGCCGGCGGTGCGGCCGGAGACAAGAAGGACGATGTGGTCGACGCGGAGTTCACCGAGGTCGACGACGACAAGAAGAACAAGAAATCGGCCTGATCGACTGCCGCGAGGCGCGCATGATTATATTGGCAATGACATCTCGGACCCCCGGGCATACCCCGGGGGTCTGTCTGTCCGAAATCTGACGGCGGACCATGGCCAAGCGCTGTTACTACGAAACCCTGAGCGTCTCGCGCACGGCGAATGACGGCGAACTGAAAAGCGCCTATCGCAAGCTCGCGATGCAATGGCATCCCGACCGCAATCCCGGCGACAAGGATTGCGAAACGAAATTCAAGGAAATCAACGAGGCCTATGACGTGCTCAAGGACGGCGACAAGCGCGCCG
>CAYJNT010000391.1:0-2531 GCA_964370945.1 uncultured Hyphomicrobiales bacterium
CGATGATCATGTCGGCGCCGGCGAGCCGCAAGCCTTGAAGGACATTCAACCCGATGCCGCCAAGCCCGAACACGATCGCCTTGGCGCCGGGCTGCACCTTTGCGGTGTTGATGACAGCGCCGATGCCGGTGGTGACGCCGCAGCCGACGTAACAGACCTTTTCGAACGGGGCATCCTCGCGAATTTTCGCCACCGCGATTTCCGGCAGTACGGTGAAATTCGCAAAGGTCGACGTGCCCATATAATGATGCAGCTTCTTGCCGCCGATGGAGAAGCGCGAGGTGCCGTCGGGCATCACGCCCTGACCCTGCGTGGCGCGGATCGCGGTGCACAGGTTCGTCTTGCGCGAGAGGCACGACGGGCATTGCCGGCATTCCGGCGTGTAAAGCGGAATGACGTGATCGCCTTTCTTCACTGACGTCACGCCTGCGCCGATATCGACGATGATGCCGGCGCCTTCATGCCCGAGGATCGCCGGAAACAATCCTTCCGGATCGGCGCCCGAGAGCGTGAATTCGTCGGTGTGACAGATGCCGGTCGCCTTGATCTCGACCAGCACCTCGCCTGCCTTCGGACCTTCGAGCTGGACCGTAGTGATTTCGAGCGGCTTTCCGGCCGCGACCGCAACTGCCGCTTTGACATCCATCACTTTCGCTCCGCTCTGCAATCAAGAATGCTGATGACTTGCAACTGTCGGCGGACGCGTCCATGTGTACCGCCGCTTCGCGCCGGAATTGCCATTACACGAAATCATCGATGTCACAAATCCCCGACAATCTCGTGGCGCGGTTCGCGCCCGCGGCCTTCGTGTTTCTCTGGAGCACGGGCTTCATCGGTGCGAAATACGGCTTGCCGTATGCGGAGCCACTGACGTTTCTGGCGCTGCGGATGCTGTTCGTGGTTGCGGCGTTTCTGATCATCGTCGCGATCGTGCGGCCGAAGTGGCTGACGGGGCAGGAATGGCTGCACAGCGCGGTCGCGGGCTCGCTGATGCATGTGACCTATCTCGGCGGCGTGTTCATCGCGATCAGCCTTGGGGTGCCGGCGGGCATTTCCGCGCTCATCCCCGGCTTGCAGCCGATCCTGACCGCGACCATTGCCAACCGCTTTCTCCGCGAGCGCGTCACGCCGCTGCAATGGTTCGGTCTCGGCATCGGGCTTGTCGGCGTCGCGCTGGTGCTGCAGGACCGCAATGTGACGAACGGTGCGACCGTGGCCGGCTGGATCGCGACCTTCGTGTCGCTCCTCGGCATCACGCTCGGCTCGCTCTACCAGAAGCGCTATTGTTCGGCGATCGACTGGCGCGCCGGCAATCTCGCGCAATATGTCACCGCCGCGATCCTGTTCGGTCTCGGCGCGCTGTTGTTCGAAACAAGGGTCGTGAACTGGCAGCCGCAATTCATGCTGGCGCTGGCCTGGACCGTGATCGTGATGTCGGTCGCGGCGGTCGGGTTGATGTATTGGCTGATCCGGCGCGTGTCGGCGACGCAGGTCGCGAGCCTGTTCTATCTCGTACCGACCGTGACCGCGCTGATGGCGTTCGTCCTGTTCGACGAACGGCTCGACTGGCTTGCGATCGTCGGCATGGTGATCTGTGCGGTCGCGGTTTTCATCGTCAATCGGCGATAGGTCGCTCTTTCGCTTCGATCACCAATTGCGTCTGCGTCACAATCGCCGCGAGCCGCCCGTCCTCGCGCGTGACCTTGGTCTGCCATACCATGGTGGTGCGGCCGCGATGCAGCGGCATGCATTCGGCCTTGGCGACGCTGCCGACCGGGATCGCGGCGAAGAAGTTGGTCTTGCTCTCGATGGTCGTGGTCGACTGGCCTTCCTTCAGATTCGCGACCGTCGCCGTTCCGCCGAGATTGTCGGCGAGCGCCATCACCGCGCCGCCATGCAGAACGCCGTTGCGATTGCCGAGCTCCTTGCGCACCAGCAATTCCGCGCGCACGCATTCCGGCGTCACCTCCGTGATGGTCATGCCCATGAAGTAGGCGAAAGGGGGCTGCTGGTCGGGTCCAAGAATGGGCATGGCAAGTCCTTGATGCGTCGGATTGTTAAATGCGTGAAGCAATAGTGTGGTGGTTCAGAAATTCCCTTCCTTCTCGCCGCGAGCTCGTCAAGGGAATTTCTGAACCGAAACCACACTAGAATCACAACGTTGCTAGTGTCCTTCGATTCCGAAGTTTGCTTACGAGGGCGCCGCATAATGAAGCGAACTTCTGAATCGGGACACTAGCCGTGTTTGGACAGCCAGCTTCCGGCGAGCAAAAGGTCATCGCCGGTCAGCCCGTGGCCGCCTTGCACGACCTCGTAGGTGACATCGGCGCCGGCCTCACCGAGCAAAGCCGCGAGCAACGCCGCCTGATCGACCGGAACGAGCGGATCGTTGACGCCGGCGAGAATCAGGACCGGAACACGGTCGAGATCGGGGAGCGGGCGCGGATCGAAAGGGAGCATGGCGCGCATCAGAATGGCGCCGCCAAGCAGCGCCGGCTCGCGCAGCATCAGCGACCAGGCGATATTGGCGC
>CAYJNT010000392.1:0-2525 GCA_964370945.1 uncultured Hyphomicrobiales bacterium
TCAGCACGGTGGTTCTCCCTTAGCTCGGATAACGGTTGACCCGGTAGAAGGTCTTGATGTGATCGGTTTCCTTGTAGCGGGCCTTGCGCTTTTCATCGTTGGTCTCGGTGTCCGCCGCCGCGGTGCCTGCGAGCGGGCCGGAGGCCGTCACCGCGACGCCGGCTCCCGCGCCGAGCGCGCGAAGGAAATCGCGGCGTCCCAGTTTTGTCTTTCGTTCTGATTGCATCGCCGTATCCTCCAGTTTCAGCATGCCGCCTTCCGCGCGCCGTTACGCCGCGAGCGAGAAGGCCTCTGTTTCGATGTCAATGAACACCCGGCCGAGCGTTCCCACCCGGCGATAAAAGTCGGCGGCATCGGCGCGCTCGAGATCGGCGAAGAAGCGGCCGATCCAGGGCGCGAGGTGCTTTTCGAAAATCTTCTGGTCCGTTCCGGCGGGTGCCGGCAGGCGTCCGTCGATCAGTCCCGCCATGATCTCGCAGAGAATTCCCGCGTGGTCTTCCGGCTCGGCCTGGCCTTCTCGGCGCTCGATCCCGAACCCGGCGAGGTCGTCGCGCAGCCGCGCGAGCGGCCGTTCGTGCAGGAAGCCGGTAAGATAATAGGAAGCGTAGGGAAGCAGGTCGCTGCGGCCGACGCCGATGAAGAGATTGAAAAACTCGCGCTCCACCTTTGCGAGATCGGCGCGGCTCGCGGCGTCCGCGAGATCGACATGCGCGACGCCGAGCGGCGTGGCATCGCCGCGCAGGTCGGACAGCTGCGACATCAATTCGTCGTTCGGCGCGCGCGACAGGAGCGAAGCGAGCAGCGCGTATTCGCGTGCGCGTGCCGCCTCCACCTCATCGAGTTCGCTGGGAGATTCCTGCGCGCCATAAAGATCGGGCCGCAGCACATCGCGCGGCACGCTGGTGAGAGATTCGACGGCAATGACGCGTTCGGCCGGAATGCGGGTCCAGTTGGACACGGACGGTTGCGAAATACCAAGCTGTCTCGCCAGCTCGCTGACGCCGCCGGCAGCACGAATCGCTTCTTCAAGCCCATGATCGCGCATTTTTTTCGGACGGCCCTACCCTGGAGTCCTCGGAGGACGCTCTTTTTCTTCAGAACAGTTAAAAAGAGTATCCGTCCTGCCCAGGAAACGGTCAATAGTCGTAGGCTATGGGGTCCGATTTGCCGCGGCTTGCCCGCAGCAAAAATTGTCAGGTGGGCAATGCACGTCCGTGCCCATGCCGGATGTGGGCGTAGTTCAAATTTTTGTCAGCTTCGTCTTTTTGCGCCGCGTCATTTTCTTTATTGCGATGCGAAGCGACTTGCTCGCTCGCGTCGACGGAGGCGGCTTGCTCCGGTGCCGGTGCGGTTACCGCACACTCGGATTCGGTTGCGACTTCCTGCTCGCCTTTTTCGGCAACTTCTTGCGGCGATGCTGATTCCGGAAGCGGCTCGGCCATCGGTCGCGCTGCTGAGGGGGCGGTGCTGTCTTGGTCCGCCCCCATGAGCTTGGCGAGCAGACGCGGGACCTCCGTAGGATCGAGCTGCCCGAAGCCGGGGATCGAATCGTTCGTGAAGTCCCACTGATTTTCGGCGATCTCGATAAAGTCCCGGATCGCGGGATCGCTGGTCCATGCGCGGCGAAGTGCCGCACGGGACAATGACAGTGGCACGCCGGGTTTGAGAAAATCCCGGATGTCGGTCCCAGCAGTGATGGATTCGATTGGCGGCAGGCTCGCCGGGTCGAAGGGCGGCTCTTGCGGTTGCTTCTGTGCGGGAACTGGCACGGCAGGCGCCTGAGTTTCCACGGCGCCGGGCTGTGCTTCAGCCGGCTTGGTCTCAGGCGCGCCGGTTTCGGCGCCCTCCTTCGGGGGCTCAAGTTTCCGGCGCGACCAGCGCGACAGGAAATTGTTCGGATCGCTCATGGCTCTTTCCTGTCTTTCATCGGATCGCGACGCGCCAGCGCCTCGGGGTCGGCGCGGTCGCGCTTGCGCTTGAAGAAGGGCTGCTCGATGTGATGTTCGGCCACGAAGTCGATCAAGGCTTCGCGCACATTGTCAGGCATGTGAACCGCCTCGACGAGGTTCGTCCCGGTTCCGGCCAAGGCCTCGCCTTCCGACGGATCTGCCGTCACGGTGAGCAGGGCGTAAGGCGGATCGGATTCCGTCGGCTGCAGAATGACCCAGAGCGATTGATCGCCGGCGAGGTTGTCGCGGTAATTCGACGTTGCGGTCCGGAAAAACTCGACCTCCGCGGCGCCGGCGTAAAAGGTCGTCACGTCTCCGTCATGCGACAGCACGGTCCACGGCTTCATCTGCGGCACACCGCCGGCCGCGACCGGACGCCAGACATAATCGATCCATTGCGAGGACGCCTTGTGGCGCTCGACGATGATCCCAACCGGCGTTGTCTTGAGTGCGGCGCTCATGTCACCGCCTCGAGATGCCGGATTGGAAGTCCGGTGACGATATTCTGCGGCTTCATGCGTAGAATCTTGTCCGCGTTCATGGCGAGGATAAGGAAGACCGGCTCCTTGCCGACCT
>CAYJNT010000393.1:0-2522 GCA_964370945.1 uncultured Hyphomicrobiales bacterium
CCGTTTCGGTCACGACCAGAACCGCGCGCCGCGCGGCACGTTCGGCGTTCAGCGTTGAGAGGATGTCGAGGCGCATGGCTAGTTTCGGTCCAGCGCGAGCCGGATACCAAGGCTCATCAAAATGGTACCGCCAATCGTCCGCGCGATCCGGGTGCCGGCTTGCGTCACATTGATGTGAGACAGGATCTTGCTGGTCAGGAGAACGGAAATGACATCAGCCGAGGAGAAGGCCAGATTGACCGCTGTTCCCAGCACGAGCAGCTGCAGCCAGAGCGGCGCGCCGGCGGACGGATCGACGAATTGCGGGAGGAACGCGATAAAGAAAATCGCGGCCTTGGGATTGAGAATCTCGACCGACACGCTTTGCAGAAACGCGCTGCCGCCGCGACGGACAGTGGCGCCCTTCGGAAGATCGAGCGGCTGGTTGCGCTTGCGGATGAGATCGATGCCGAGCCAGACGAGATAGGCAGCGCCCGCGAATTTCACTGCCATATAGGCAAGCGGCACATGCAGGAAAATCGCTGATAATCCGAACGAAGCCGCGAGCACATGCGCGTAGCCGCCGACATGCACGCCGAACGCTGCGAGCAGACCGCCGCGCCGCCCGCGCGCCAACGTCTGCGCCATCACGAACAGCATTGCCGGACCCGGCGTATAGGCGAAGATCGCCGTGGTGATCGCAAAGCTCAGAAGTAATTCGACCGGCGGCATGTCAGTCCACCTTCTCGACATAGACGCGGATCGTGCCGCCGCAGGACAATCCCGCCTTCCAGGCCGTCTCGTCGGCAACCCCGAATTCCAGCGTTTTCGGCTTGCCGTCCGCGATCACGTCCAGCGCCTCCGTCACCACCGCGCCCTCGACGCAGCCGCCGGAGACCGAGCCCAGGAAATTTCCCTCGCCGTCGATCACCAGATTGGCGCCGACCGGGCGCGGCGCCGATCCCCAGGTTTCGACCACGGTCGCAAGCGCGACATCGCGGCCGGCTTTGCGCCAGTCTTCCGCGGCCTTGAGGATGTCCTCGTCGCGCGCGAGCAATACTGTGTCCGTCATCAGGCCACCTGTTTCAATAACGCCTTGCGGTCACCGCCTATACGATTCCCGTGCCCGCCGTCGGCGGACAAGGCGCGGCAGAGCTCGGCCATGGAGTCCAGATTGTGGATCGGACGCAATTCGTCAACATGCGGCAGCATGGCACGGATGCCGCCCGCCCGCGCCTCGAAGCCCTCGTAACGCAAGAGCGGATTGAGCCAGATCAGCCGCCGGCAGGAGCGATGCAGCCGGTCGATCTCGAAGCCGAGCTTGTCGTCCGGATCGCGCTCAAGACCGTCCGTGATCAGTAGCACGATCGCGCCCTGCGACAGAACGCGGCGCGCCCATTTCTTGTTGAACGCCGCAAGCGAGGTGCCGATCCGCGTGCCGCCCGACCAGTCGGGCACGCTCGCCGAGCAGGCCGCGAGCGCATCGTCCGGATCGCGCTCGCGCAGGGCGCGCGTCACGTTGGTCAGCCGCGTTCCGAACAGGAAGGTCGAGACGCGCTTTCGCGCATCGGTGACGCCATGCAGGAAATGCAGGAATAGCCGGGTATACTGGCTCATCGAGCCGGAGATATCGAGGAGCGCTACGATCGGCGGCTGCCGCGTTTTCTCACCGAGATATTTCAGATCGATCACCGCGCCGCCGGCTTTCATGCTCGCGCGCAGGGTGCGGCGCATGTCGATCATGCGCCCGCGCCGCGCAGGGCTAAGCCGCCGCGTTTTCACTTCATTGAGCGGCAACGCGAGCCGCTTGATCGCCTGCCTGGCGTCGGCGATCTCGGCCGCGCTCATTTGCGCGAAGTCTTTTCTCTCCAGAATTTCGCGATCGGACATGGTCAGCCGCGCGTCGACTTCGATGTCGGATTTCCGCTGCTCGATCTTCTCGCCGATCCCGGCAAACAGCGCGTCGAGCACGCGCTGCGAGGCCGGTGGCGAGCGATCTTGCACAGGTGCCTCGACCTGCGGCATCAGCATCGACATCAGCCGTTCGAGGTAAGCGCGCTTGCGAAAGAAAATGCGGAAAGCCTGGTCGAACAGCATGGAATGCTCGTGCCGCTTCACGAACACCGCGTGCAGCGTCCAGTAGAAATCGTCGCGCGTGCCGACGCCCGCCGCCTGCAGGGCGTCAAGCGCGTCGATCACCGAACGTGGACCGAGCGGGATGCCCGCCGCGCGCAAAGCGCGCGCGAAATAGACGATGTTCTCGGCGAGGCGGCCCTGCTCTTCGCTCATGCCCTATTCCGCGGCGCGCAAGTTGGCGCGCACGTCATCGAGGATGTCCTTGACCTTGCCGCCGTCGAGGCGCGCGATGTCGTCCTGATATTTGAGCAGCACGCCGAGCGTATCGGAGACGGTCGCCGGATCGAGCGCGACCACATCGAGCTCCGAGAGCGCCGATGCCCAATCCAGCGTTTCGGCAACACCCGGCGATTTGAACAGATCTTCCTTCCGCAACGCTTGCACGAAATGCACGATCTCACGTGAGA
>CAYJNT010000394.1:0-2499 GCA_964370945.1 uncultured Hyphomicrobiales bacterium
ATCTTTCCGCGTGTGCGGTGCGGCACGCAATGGTTCGACTTTTCCTCCAATCCCGCCGCGATGCCGCCTTGCTCCGGCCGCTGTTTTTGTCTTCTGTCCGCCCGGCTTTCAGGCATAATCAAACACAGGCACGGAGCGCGGGATCTTCATGTACACGCTCTATTCGATGCAGCGTTCGGGCAATTGCTACAAGGTGCGGCTCGCACTCGCGCAGCTGCGCGTGCCCTATGAGCTGGTCGAGGTCGACATCCTCAAGGGCGAAACGCATACGCCCGACTTCCTCGCGAAAAATCCGAGCGGACAAATCCCGCTCCTGGAAATCGAGCCCGGCAAGTATCTCGCGGAATCGAATGCGATCCTGTGGTTCCTCGCCGACCGCAGCGAGTTGCTGCACGACGATCCGGTCGAGCGCGCCTCGATCCTGCAATGGCTGTTCTTCGAACAGCACGCGATCGTGCCGAATATCGGCGCCGCTTATTTCTGGCTCTGCCTCGTCAAAGGCGGGCGCCTGCTGCAGCGGCACGCGATCGACGACTGGATGGAGGAAGGCCAGCGCACTTTGTCCGTCATGGACAAGCATCTGTCGAGGTCGCGCTTCTTTGCCGGCGAGCGCTACACCGTCGCCGACATCGCGCTCTACGCCTATACGCATGTCGCGGAGGAATGCGATTACGACCTGTCGCCGTTCCCGGCCGTGCGCGCGTGGCTGTCGCGCGTGACCGCGGAACCATTGCATGTGCCGATGGATCTCAACGCCGGCGCCGTCAATACCGCGGCCGAATAGGCGCCGTTAACGTTTCATTAACCAAACGCCACCGCTTCGCCGCTTTCCGGTCGAACGTCGGCCCGCATCCCCTACGATAATGCCACCCGATCCTGATTCGTGGAGACGTCTCCAGGACTGGATTTGTGGAGATGGTGCCATGACACGGGATCAGATCGCTGCGATCGGATTCCAGCATCCGGTGCGCCGCCGGCGTCCGCTGACGCCGCGCAATGTCGCGTTCGCCGAACTCATCATGACATTCGCGCTCGTATTTTCGATCGTGGTGGCGGCAACCGCCGTCGGCATCGGGATCGCGCGCGCGGACGCGACCGGCACCTTCGGCGGCGGCCATGACGGCACCATCGCGATCGCCGCCTTTCTCGGTTTGCTGATCGCCGGCATGGGCGGGATCACCGCCGCGGTCACGCGGCGCGTGGGCAAAAAGACCGACTAGATCACGCTTTAGCGAACGGCCTACCGGAACTCCGCGACACACCTTACCGTTAAGGCGTGTCCTCTGGAGTTTTCCGGTCATGAAACTGATTGCCGCCGGGCTTGCCGCGCTGCTGTCCACCGCGGCCTTCGCGCAAAGCCAGATTTTCCGCTCCGCCTCCGGTGACCTGAGGGTCGAGACGATCGCAACCGGGCTTGCCAATCCGTGGGCGCTCGCATTCCTGCCGGACAGCCGCATGCTGGTGACCGAACGGCCGGGGCGGCTGCGCATCGTCACACGCGACGGGAAATTGTCGCCGCCGGTCGAAGGCCTGCCGCCGATATTCGTGCGCGGTCAGGGCGGGTTGCATGACGTCATCCTGGACCGCAACTACGCGCAGAACCGGACGATCTATTTCTGCTTCGCCGATCCGCATGGCGGGGGCGGACGCACGTCACTCGCGCGCGCAAAGCTCGCCGACGGCGCAACGCCGAAACTCGAAGAATTGACCATCATATTCCGCCAGGAGGGCCCGCCCTCGGGCGGCAACCATTACGGTTGCCGCATCGTGCAGATGCCTGACAACAATCTGTTCCTGACGATGGGCGATCACTACACCGCGCGCGACGAAGCGCAGAATCTCGGCAATCACATCGGCAAGATCGTGCGCATCCGGCCCGACGGCTCGGTTCCGCCGGACAACCCGTTCGTCAATCGGCAGGGCGCCAAGCCGGAAATCTGGTCCTACGGCCATCGCAATTCGCAAGGCGCCGCGATCAATCCGGCCAGCGGCAAATTCTGGATGCACGAGCACGGTCCGCGCGGCGGCGACGAGGTCAATATTCCGCAGGCCGGAAAGAACTACGGCTGGCCGGTGATCGGCTACGGCATCGATTACTCAGGCGCGCGCATCCACGAAGGCACGTACAAGGCCGGCATGGAGCAACCGATCGTGCAATGGACGCCGGTGATCGCGCCCTCGGGCATGGCCTTCTATGCCGGCGAGGCCTTCCCGCAATGGAAAGGCAATCTCTTCATCGGCGGCCTTGCGACGCGCATTCTGGTGCGGCTCGAGCTCGACGGCGAGAAAGTCACCAAGGAAGAGCGCCTGCTCGGAAATCTAAGCGAGCGCATCCGCGACGTGCGCAGCGGGCCCGACGGCGCGCTCTGGCTGGTCACCGACAATTCCGCCGGACGCATTTTGCGCGTGACGCCGGCGAAATGATCAAAGCGGGCCGCGGAACACGAAGAACGCGCCGAGCGCTACGAATGCAAAACCGATCGCGTGGTTCCAGGTGAA
>CAYJNT010000395.1:0-2488 GCA_964370945.1 uncultured Hyphomicrobiales bacterium
CTGAGTCTTGAAGCCGTTGTCATAGACCTGCTTGTCCGGCACCGGCTGCCAGTCGGCATAGAAATCGTGCGTCTGCTTCTCGTCCGGATTCCAGACCGGGCGGGGCGTCGTCTTTCTCGATTGCATCACACAATCCGACAGGCCGGCCACCGCCGAGCCGTCCACGCCGTCGACCTGGAAGGTCACGAGATCGTCGCGATAGACGCGCACGGCCCAGGACATATTGATATGCGCGATGACGTCGCCCTCGAGCTCGAAGGTCGCGTAAGCCGCGTCGTCCGCGGTCGCCTTGTATTTCTTGCCGCCCTCGTCCCAGCGCCCAGGAATGTGCCGGGCGCCGCGGCAGGACACGGCTTTCACTTCGCCGAACAGATTGTCGAGCACGTAACGCCAGTGGCAGACCATATCGAGGATCATGCCGCCGCCGTCCTCGGCGCGGTAATTCCACGACGGGCGTTGCGCCGGCTGGTCTTCGCCTTCAAACACCCAGTACCCGAACTCGCCGCGCACCGCGAGCATGCGGCCAAAAAAACCGGCTTCGCGCAAGGCCTGCAGCTTGAGGAGGCCGGGCAGGAACAATTTATCCTGCACCACGCCGTTCTTGAGGCCGGATTTCTTGGTGAGCTTGCAGGCTTTGAGGGCCTGCGGCAGGTCGGTCGCGATCGGCTTCTCGCAATAGATGTGCTTGCCGGCCTTGATCGCCTGTTCGAGCAGGCCTGGCCGCATTTGCGTCGTGCCGGCATCGAAGAAAATCGTGTCGTCCTTGTTGGCGAGTGCGACATTGAGATCGGCGCCAAAGCGTTCGACCCCGTGCGCTTTGGCCAGCGCCTCGATCTTTTCGGCGTTGCGGCCGATCAGGATCGGATCGGGCATCACGCGGCTGCCGTCCTTGAGCTTGACGCCGCCCTGTTTGCGGATCGCCAGGATCGAGCGGATGAGATGCTGGTTCATCCCCATCCGGCCGGTGACGCCATGCATGATGATTCCGAGACGCTGACTCACGTTCCATAATCCTTCAGAATTTCGGGCTGAATTTCCGTCGCTTTCTGGCCGACATGCCGCGGATCGACGCCGGATGCGAAGCCCGGCGCCGCACCGAGCGAGGAGAATTTGATCGCGCCATCGCGAACGGCAAGCTGCACGGCGTCTTTCCCCTGCTCGTAGAGATCGGGATGCGCGCGCAAAAACTCATGCGCCTCCGTATCCGAAACGTTGGAGAATCCATTCACATAGTGATGGCCGTTGCGCTCGGCGTGGATAATGCCGTGGAAAGCGACGAGCGCAGTGTCCTGCTGGATCGCGAGCCCGGCCTGGCAGGTGAGGTCTTCCGCCGTGACGAAGGCGCGCGCCGTGTCCATCGCATTCCAATAGGCGGCACGCGCGCCATTGATCAGCGACTTGTAGATGCCCTTGCAGGACTTCGAGGAAATGCCGCGATAGCCGAGCTTGAGCGCGCGCGGAAACGCGTCATAGCTCGAATCCGCCTCGTCGATGATGAAGGCAAAGCTCTTGCCGAGATCGCCGAGCGGCAAGTCGAAGGTCATTTCACGCGGCAGAGGCTGCTCAATATAAAGAAGGTGCTGCGCCACGGCTTCGAAGCCCTCGTCATTGAGCAGCGCATCGACCAGGGCCGCCAGCGCCTTGTGCGACGGATATTGCTCATTGGCATCGAGGGTGAGCCGGTAGTCGATGCGGAAATCGTTGAGCGCCTGGATGATCTTCACTAGCCGCGCGCGATCGGTCGTCGGATCGCCGGACAGCTTGATCTTGAAATAGCGGCAGCCGGTGTCGGTATGGATCGTCTTGAGGTCTTCCAGCGGATCGAGCATGCCGACGGTGTGACGAACCAGAACACGCGATGCCGGCGTGCGCGACGACAGGAAATTGTCGATGATGGCGGCATCGATATCGGGCGTTATCCGCGCGTCGAGGCCGGCGACGTTCTGCTTCAGCCCGGTGAAGATATCCAGCCCTTGCGCACGCAGAAGCGCGTCAAGGATCGCCTTGTCGAGCTCGGCCGGACCGTAACCCGCCGCGAGCGCGGGAATATCGGCGCGGGCGCAGCGCGCGATCTGGTGATCGTAACAGCCGGCATGCAGTCCGAACGCGGTATCGAACGGATGCTTGAGATAGAGCTCGCGCGCGAAATGCAGCGCGCAGCGCAATTGCGCGACCGTCTCATCCGGCGAGAGCTTCGGATCCTTATTGAACCATTTCGGCACCATCAGCTCGGCCGCGGCGCCGACCGACCGCCGCCCGTCTTCGAGCTCGATCTCGACCTGGATGACCGCTTCCGGCGCGCCATTGACCGTGATCGCCCCGAACCGGAACGGGTGTTCGAACGTCACCGGACGCTCGTTGAGGGAAATGTCGCGAACCACAAAGCGCGGGGTCATGGCGTTTTTCAGTCTATCTTCGGATCGTTGAAATGGCGGCGAATCACTTGCGTCAGTTCAACAAAGCGTGGATCGGCCATCATGTCGAGCGA
>CAYJNT010000396.1:0-2464 GCA_964370945.1 uncultured Hyphomicrobiales bacterium
ATCGGCAAGATGATCGCGCAGGCGATGCAGAAGGTCGGCAACGAGGGCGTCATCACCGTCGAAGAAGCCAAGGCGATGGAGACCGAGGTCGATATCGTCGAGGGCATGCAGTTCGACCGCGGCTACATCTCGCCCTACTTCGTCACCAACGCCGAGAAGATGCTGGCCGAGCTGGAAGACGCCTACGTCCTCCTGCACGAAAAGAAGCTGTCGGGCCTGCAGTCGATGCTGCCGGTGCTGGAAGCGGTGGTGCAGTCGGGCAAGCCGCTGATCATCATCGCCGAGGACGTCGAAGGCGAGGCCATCGCCACGCTGGTCGTCAACAAGCTGCGCGGCGGCCTCAAGGTCGCGGCCGTCAAGGCGCCGGGCTTCGGCGACCGCCGTAAGGCGATGCTCGAGGACATCGCGATCCTGACCGGCGGTCAGCTGATCTCGGAAGACCTCGGCATCAAGCTCGAGAACGTCACTTTGCAGATGCTCGGCCGCGCCAAGAAGGTCGTGATCGAGAAGGAAAAGACCACCATCATCAACGGCGCCGGCAAGAAGGCCGACATCGAAGCGCGCGTGCAGCAGATCAAGGCGCAGGTCGAGGAAACCACCTCGGACTACGACCGTGAGAAGCTCCAGGAGCGTCTCGCCAAGCTCGCGGGCGGCGTCGCGGTGATCCGCGTCGGCGGCGCCACCGAGATCGAGGTGAAGGAAAAGAAGGACCGCGTCGAGGACGCGCTCAACGCCACCCGCGCTGCGGTCGAAGAAGGCATCGTCCCGGGCGGCGGCGTCGCCCTGCTGCGCGCCAAGAAGGCGGTCGGCAAGCTGTCGAACGACAACCACGACGTCCAGGCCGGCATCAACATCGTGCTGAAGGCCCTGGAAGCCCCGATTCGGCAGATCGCCGAAAACGCGGGCGTCGAAGGCTCGATCGTGGTCGGCAGGATCCTCGACGAGAAGTCCGAGACCTTCGGTTTCGACGCCCAGAACGAAGAGTACGTCGACATGATCGACAAGGGCATCGTCGATCCGGCCAAGGTCGTGCGCACCGCGCTGCAGGACGCCGGTTCGGTCGCCGGCCTGCTGGTCACCACCGAAGCCATGGTCGCCGAGCTTCCGAAGGAAGCCTCGGCCGCGCCGGCGATGCCGGGCGGCGGCGGCATGGGTGGCATGGGCGGCATGGGCTTCTAACGAAACCCTGCTGGCTTAAGTAATATGAAAGGCGCGGCTTCGGCCGCGCCTTTTTTGTGCGCAAGTCAACGCGCCATTGGCTTACTGCGCGAAGGACGCACGTCCGCTATATCTGACGGCCCGACGTCTTGATATCGATCCGGCAAGTTCGCAACTTCACAATTGAATATCGTTACGTTCGGGACAATTCGTCCGTCCGCCAGCACGAGATCAACGAGCTGATAGCCCATGCCATCTTCGGGCAGAGTCAGTAGTCTGTTTATAATGTCTTTTCGTAGTTCAACTTGCATCTTTAGTACTCAGGTATTGTCGCGTGTTGCTTCACGCTTCCGGGTGGGGTCCCATTTACGAACTCAATTTCAACGCCACCGCCAGATTGTCCAAAAGCTGGCGAAACCGTACCAACCAAACCTGACGTCCCGCCGGGCACAAGCATATCAAAACGGTTAGTAGCCGAAACTGGGTTCGGAAGCGCATAGCGGCCAACAACGGCATATCCGCTGGGCGCACACAAAGTATCCCGCTTACTAGTAACATAAGTGCCCGGTAAAATACTTCCATCAGGCCGAACTCTTCGATCGTTTTGAAATGCCGAAAAACGAACGAACTCCTCTGGTCCTTTGGTCAGCAATTGAAATGGCGGGGAAGCGTGTATTCTGGAGCGCATGTCAAAGCGATCAACATTCGCTATGAAGCGCCCAAATGTGAACTTGAATAAGTCTATATTCTCACTTGGCACTATCTTGCGCATCGGCGCTGGTTCTGGCGCCATAATGAACTTGATGCCAGACGGCAATCCTACTCCCTGTGTTAGCAGCCAGCGGTTAAGCCGTTCAAAATCCGTAATGTCTTTCGGAGCGAGCGCTAACTCCGCATTGAGAACAATCAATCCAATTCGCTCGGACGAGCTTTCGGCTGCTTGCATTTCGCCAAAATGGAACCCCATTCCGAGCTCTGGTATCGCGTCAAAGGCGCTTGGATCTATTACAGAATACACCCTGCCCCCTCTCGTTAATTTGCCCCCGATTACAATCTATACGATATTCTGACATTTCAACAACCCGTCCTGAGAAACGCAAAAATTGTGAAAAAATAGCGTTTCAGCTTGGGCCTTCTCGTTTTAGAGAAGACTCAGCAAGCCCGGCAAACGACCGATGTTGTTCGACCCACCACAACGCTAAAGCTGCTCAATGACTCGACGCGTGGAAACGCAGCACCGTCGGGCCGTCAAGCACCACCGCGCCGCCCTGCCAGCGCCAGTCGGTGACCTGCGTCAGCGCGGCCA
>CAYJNT010000397.1:0-2445 GCA_964370945.1 uncultured Hyphomicrobiales bacterium
GGCGGTTCATGGGTGCCGCTCGGCGGCCAGCTCAAGGACATCTGGGAAAAGAACATCCCGGGCCTTGCGGTGCAATCGCTGCCCGGCGCCGGCATCGCCAATGTGCGCGGCGTCGAGGAAGGCAAGGCCGATGTCGGTTTCGGCAATTCGATCTCGACCGTCGACGCCCTGACCGGGGCCGAGCCGTTCAAGAAACCGCATGCCAATGTCTGCAATATCGCGACCTTCTATCCGCAATATTACCAGATGGTCGTGCTCGCCGATTCCGGTGTGAACTCGGTGAAGGATCTGAAGGGCAAGGCGGTGTCCACGCAGCCACGCGGCAATACCGGCGAATTGATCACCGGCCAGCTGCTCAAGGTCTATGGTCTGTCCTACAACGACGTGAAGATGAGCTTCGTGTCCTACACCGACTCCGTCACGCAGATGCAGGACGGCCACGCTCAGGCTTTCGGCCTCGGCACGACGATACCGGCCGGCGCGATCATGGATCTGGCGTCCGCCCGTCCGGTCAAGGTGCTCGACCTCTCCGACGCGCTCGATGGCATGCGCAAGCTCAATCCCGGCTACACGCTGGTCACGATCCCGAAGGGCACCTATCCGAAGCAGGACAAGGACACCAAGGTGATCGGATATGCGACGCATCTCGTCGCGTCCTGCAAGTTGCCCGAAGACACGGTCTACAAGATGACCAAGGCCGTCGCCGGCAATGTTCCTTCGCTTGCCGCGGTGGTCAAATCGATGGCTTCGCTGAACACCAAGGAGATGGCGCAGGATATCGGCATTCCGTTCCATCCGGGCGCGGCGAAGTTCTACAAGGAAGCCGGAATTACCGTGAAGACGCGGTAAGGGTGCAAGGCCGGCGCGCGTCGCCGGCCTTCGCATTCCGCCTGGCGCGGGGGAGCCTGACATGACGGCCGTATTCAGCCATCGGCAGATTTTGCGCGTGGCCGTGACCGCGATCGCGGTGGCGATGTCGCTTTATCACATCTGGGCCATCGCCTTCGGCACGCCGGAGGCGATCCTGTTCCGCGGCACGCACCTTCTCTTCGCGCTGACGTTGGCATTCCTGGTCTATCGCGCCACCACCCTGCCGCACGATGGCCCGGTCGACGAGATCAAGCACGCCGACGATCGTCTCCCGTCCATCTTCGACTATCTGCTGGTCGTTATCGCGGCGGCGCCGATCGTCTATCTGTTCTGGAATTACGAATACGTCGTCACCCGCATCTATTACATCGACGATCTGTCGTGGTCGGATAAGGCGCTCGGCGTCATCCTGACGCTGATCGTGCTGGAAGCCACGCGCCGTGTGATCGGACTTGCGCTCCCGATCACGGCGCTGGTTTTTCTTTTTTATGGACTATTCATCGCCAGGCTCGAACCGGAGCGGGTGATCGACCAGCTCTACATGACGACGGAAGGTATCTTCGGCATTCCGCTTTCCGTGTCGGCGGCCTATGTGCTGATCTTCGTGCTGTTCGGCAGCTTCATGGAGCGCACCGGCACCGGCCAGCTGTTCATGGATTTCGCCATGAGCCTGACCGGCCATACCGCCGGCGGTCCCGGCAAGGTGTCGGTCGTGAGTTCGAGCCTGTTCGGCACGATTTCCGGCAGCGCCGTGGCGAACGTCATGGTCGACGGGCCGATTTCGATCCCGCTGATGAAGCGCTCGGGTTTCCCGCCGCATTTCGCGGCCGGCGTGGAAGCGACCGCCTCGACCGGCGGTCAGATCATGCCGCCGGTGATGGGCGCGGCGGCGTTCGTGATGGCGGAATTTCTGGCCGTGTCCTACGGGCAGGTGGTGCTCTGGGCGATCCTCCCGGCCATCCTCTATTATGTTGCCTGTTTCTCGGCCGTGCATTTCGAAGCCAAGCGGTGCGGACTTCTCGGCCTGCCGCGCTCTGAATTGCCGCGCCTCGGCACGGTGATGCGCGAGCGCGGGCACCTTTTCATTCCTGTCCTCACCATCCTCGTCGTGATGTATTCGGGCTATAGCGCGCCGCTCGCCGCGCTCGCCGGTACGCTCGCCTGTTTTCCGGTCGCGGCGTTGCGCAAATCCACGCGCAGCTATGTGACGTTCCGCAACGTGCTCGAGGCCATGGTCGACGGTGCGCGCAACGCCGTCCCGGTCGCGCTCGCCTGCGCCTGCGCCGGCATCGTGATCGGCGTCGTGACCCTGTCCGGCCTCGGCATCGTGTTCACGCAATTCGTGGTCGGGCTCGCCAAGGACACGCTGTTGCTCGCGCTCATCCTCACCATGATCGCCGGCATCGTGCTCGGCATGGGGATGCCGACGACGCCGGCCTACATCATCATGACCGCCTTGCTGGTCCCGGCCATCATCAAGCTCGGCGTGATCCCGCCGGCCGCACACATGTTTGCGTTCTATTTCGCGGTGCTGTCCGCGATCACCCCGCCGGTTGCGCTCGCGGTCTATGCGGC
>CAYJNT010000398.1:0-2436 GCA_964370945.1 uncultured Hyphomicrobiales bacterium
CGACCTCGATGCCGCCGAAATGCGTGCCGTAATAGCCGCGCAGGAATTCGTCGTGATTGCCGGGCACGTAAACGATGCGAGCGCCCTTCCTCCCCTTGCGCAGGATTTTCTGCACCACGTCGTTATGGGTTTGCGGCCAGTACCAGCCGGATTTGAGCGCCCAGCCATCGACGATGTCGCCGACGAGGTAGATCGTGTCGGCGTCGTGGTGGCGGAGGAAATCGACGAGCTTGTCGGCCTGGCAGCCGCGCGCGCCGAGATGCATGTCGGACAGGAACAAGGTACGGAAATGGCGCACCGAAGGATTGGTCATCAGCAAGCGGTTCACTCCCGCTATCGGCCACACGAATCTTGATACTGATGTCCCGAATCCGAAGTTCGCCTGTCCTTGCAGCGACTCCGGTAGCGAACTTCGGATTCAAAGGGACATCAGCAGCTCATAAGTTGCAGTGTGGTTTTGGTTCAGAAGCTCCCTTTGCGAACTCGCAGCGAAGAATCAGGGAGCTTCTGAACCACCACACTGCGGAGTCATGTGCCAGCAGCGTATTGCCGTTTGATGACAAGGGGATTCACCCTTTTCTTAACCTCTTGTCATCGCGCCGTCATCGCCTCGGATTACCGTTGACGGAATGACCGCTGCCATCGTCGCCGCCGCCGCTTTTTTGTTCATCACCAGCACCATTCATTTCGGCAGCGTCGCGGTCGCGATGACGCGTTGCCGCCGGCCGGGCCAGTGCCTGCCCCCTCCTTCGCATGCGCCGGCAGTGACCATCGTGCGGCCGGTGTGCGGACTTGAGAATTTCATCGAGGAGACTTTGCGCTCCTCGTTCCTGCTCGATTATCCGCGCGTCGAAATCCTGTTCTGCGTCGCGCGCGCCGACGATCCGGCCGGCACGCTGGCGCAGCGGCTGATGGTAGATTATCCCTGGATCGATGCGCGACTCCTCGTCGGCAATGAACGTATCAGCGGCAATCCGAAGCTCAACAACATGTTCAAGGGCTGGCGCGAGGCGAGCCACGATTTCGTGGTATTCGCGGATTCCAACGTGCTGATGCCGCGCGATTATGTGCAGCGGCTGCTTGCTCAATTTGATTCCGAAACCGGCCTCGTCTGCTCGCCGCCGGTCGGCTCGCGGCCGGACAATCTCTGGGCCGAAGTCGAATGTGCGTTTCTCAACGGCTATCAGGCGCGCTGGCAGATTCTCGCCGACACCGTCGGGTTAGGGTTCGCGCAGGGCAAGACCATGATGTGGCGCCGCGCCGACCTTGAGAATGCTGGCGGGATCCGCAGGTTGGGCGAGGAAGTCGCGGAAGATGCCGCGAGCACCAAGGTGGTGCGTGAGGCCGGCCACAAGGTACGCATCGTCGACGCGCCGTTCCCGCAGCCGCTCGGCGCGCGCGCGCTTGCCGACGTCTGGAAGCGTCAGGCGCGCTGGGCGCAATTGCGCCGCGCCAGCTTTCTGTCCTTCTTCCTGCCGGAGATCATGTCCGGCGCGCTGCCGCCGCTCGCCGCCGCCGCGTTCCTCGCGTTCGCGCTTGGGATGCCGATCGCGGCCACGCTCTTCATCTTCGCTTCGCTCTGGTATGGCGCGGAGATGCTGCTCGCCTTCACCGCCGGCTGGCCGCTCTCGCCGCGCTCGTTGCCCGCGGCGATCGTGCGCGACCTGATGATCCCGCCGCTCTGGGCGTTTGCCTGGAGCGATGCCGGCTTCGTATGGCGCGGCAACGCCATGACGCTCGAGAGCGACAGTGTCGAAGCGGCGCGCTAACGCGCACGGCTATTATCGCCAAGGAAAAGGCCGAAGATGCCGAGCGGGCTGCGCGGCTCGGGCGCATAGCCCCTGGCGGCGCGGGCTTCGGCGACGGCGTCCTCCTGCTCGACGGTCTGATGGCGCGGCTTCCGCTGTGCACTCTTCTTTTTCTTCTTCGGCTCGGCCGCGTCGTGCGCGGCCTCCCGCGCATTCGCGCCCGGCGGAGCGGCGGCCGCGGCTTCCGCCGGCAGCGCCGGCCGGACAGGAATCTGTCGCACGCCGGGATCGGGTGCGAGCTCCGGTTCCCGGCTCGATTGCCCGGTGGTCGAACGCGCCGAAGGTGGCCACAGCGGCGGCGGCATGGCGAAGGTGGTCGAGATGATCGGGGTCTGCGCGGCGGTGATCACGGGACTCGCCGCGACCGCCGGATTGACCGCGCGCCGCGGCTCCGGTTCCGTGCGTTTCTGCAAGTTTGATGGTTGTTCCCTTTGCGAGACGGACGGGCCGGTGGTCAGCATTACGGCGGTGCTGAATCCGAGCGCGAGCGCCGCGGCAGCGGTTCCCATCCCGGCGCAGTAAGCGGTGAACGGAGACGCCATCGGTTTCTCTCCATCGCCCGCCCGCGAGGCAACGTGCGGAGATCGGCCGTGGTTCCGAAAGCTGGCCGGCGACCGTACGCCGGATA
>CAYJNT010000399.1:0-2421 GCA_964370945.1 uncultured Hyphomicrobiales bacterium
CCCCTGCATGCGCCTTTAATGCAAAGGCAAATCAGCGTAATACGCCGTTCTAGCTTATTCGTGCGGGGGGGGCCATGCCCGCGCGGCCACAGGGTGAATGGTTTTTAGGGGAAAAAAGGGCCAAAACGGGGCCTCCTCCATTCGTCATGGCCGGGCTTGACACCGCAAGTCGGGTCTACCCGACTTGCGGCGCTCAATTAATGCGGAAGTCGGGCAGGCCCGACTTCCGATGCCATCCACGTCTTTGGCCGCCGCAAGGAAGAAAGACGTGGATGCCCGGCACGCAGACAAGTTTACGCAGTCTGCGCAAGCTTGACTGCTTTGCCGGGCATGACGAGTTAACATTCAGCACCGCGAGTCTGCCTAAAGGAACACGCCACCTTGCCACCCGCCGCCCGCAAGAAACCGAGCCTCAAACCCGCGCCCGCGCCCGAGTTTCCGTTCTGGAAGACCAAGCGCATGGAGGAGATGAGCAAGGCCGAATGGGAGAGCCTGTGCGACGGCTGCGGCCGCTGCTGCCTCAACAAGCTGCAGGAGGAGGGCTCCGACCGCACGTATTTCACCGACGTCGCCTGCAAGCTGCTCGATTGTTCGACCGCGCGCTGCACGGACTACAAGAACCGACAGACGAAGGTGAAGGATTGCGTGCTGCTGACGCCGAAGAGCGTGCGCCGCATCGTCTGGCTGCCGCCGACCTGCGCCTACCGGCTCGTCGCCGACGGGCGCGACCTCTATTGGTGGCATCCGCTCGTCTCCGGCGACGCCGACACCGTGCGCGCCGCCGGCGTCTCCGTCGCCGGCCGCGTGCATCTCACGGAAGATCACGTGCCCGACGAGGAGCTCGAGAAGCACATCGTGACATGGCCGGGGCGGGGTGTGGGGAAGAAGTGAGGGTCAATTTCGACTCGATGCTTTTCGATATATGATTTCAGAATGGCGAAAGCGATTTTCACAATCAAAGCCGGTTCAGGTTACGACGACAGACCGGAGGCATATTATCACTTCCCTCAGACGTATCTGAATCAAGTACGAGCTGCCGTTGGGGATCACATTATTTATTATGAGCCGCGTCGCTCCGACGTCGGATCAACTGGACGGCAAGTTTACTTTGCAACTGCTCGAGTAATGGATGTTATTGAGGATCGGAACCTCGCCGGTCATTACTACGCACTGGTTTCGGAATATCTTGATTTCGACCGCCCTGTTCCGTTCTCCGAGGGCTCCTTCTACTACGAAAGCGTGTTGCGTAAGGATGATGGGTCGACGAACAAAGGTGCCTTTGGGCGCGCCGTACGTGAGATTCCGGAGCAAGAGTTTGATCTGATTCTCAAGTCTGGTTTTGCGGCTGAGCTGGCGGCGATAAGAGAAATCGTGCCGCAACCCGGCGCTTTCGCGGAACCTGACAGCGATTTTGTGCGACCGATCATCGAAATGACCGTAGCTCGGCCATTCAGAGATCGCGCTTTCATGACTGCGGTGAGGACGGCTTATCGAAATACATGTTCCGTAACGGGGCTTTGCCTGATCAACGGAGGCGGGCGGCCCGAGGTTCAGGCCGCGCACATCCAACCAGTTGCAAGCGATGGCCCTGATTCGATTCGGAACGGTCTTGCTCTATCCGGAACGGTTCACTGGCTCTTTGACCGAGGACTAATATCGATTTCCGACGATTACCGAATATTGGTGAACGAGAAGAAGGTGCCCGATCAGGCGAGGAGAATGATCAATCCAAGTGGCAGGCTGATCTTGCCGAAGGACAAGGCATTGTCCCCCAACCCTTACTATCTCGCGTATCATCGCGAAAACATCTTCAAGTCTTGAATCCGGCAGTCTGCCAATTCCAATCGGCAAGCGGCGTCAAATCGTATTTCTCACCGTACCATGTGACAAATTCGGTAGCGGAAGGTTCTTGTTGCCAATGCTTCAGCAACTCTTCCTCGCCTAGGCCGGCATCCGTCGTATCGATTGCGAACTTTTGCACCAATGCCTTGTCTACTTGGCGTTTCCACGTCTCGAAGTGGAGTGAATTAGGTCTCGGCATTTGTGCCTCCAACGCAGGTCCGCAATCTATCACGGTCCACGCACAGAAAATGTCAATTCCCGGATGGCCGAATTTTTGTTGTTGACACTGATTCAGTTACTATATAATTTAATCCGATCCCCATTCGCCAAAAGGGGCGTCCAGCTGGCGAAACTGAGCGTGAATGGGGATCGGCGCCTGCGGCCACGATTCGCAATCGGGGTCCCGGGAGTTCTTGGATAAGCCTCCTGGCGTAAGATAGACGCCCAGGGCTCGTTCCTTACACCCTCCCGACCGGCGAAAGCCGCGAGATCGGGATCAAAGGGAAGCGGGGCCCCAAGGATTTAAGACGCCGAAGTGGAGCGCCGTAAGGCGAGGCCGATCCGGCAGGATCGGTCCCG
>CAYJNT010000400.1:0-2419 GCA_964370945.1 uncultured Hyphomicrobiales bacterium
AGCGCCATCGGGAAGCCGATGCCCTCTTCCGGGGTCTGGAAGATGATGAAGGTCGCGGTCGCCCCGGCCCGCAATTGCTTGATCAGGTTTTCGTCCATGACGACTTCCGCCACGCAGCCATTCGGCAGGCAGCGCACGAAACCGGCGCGGCCGACATCGGCGGCGTCGATTTTGAGCCCGAGGCCCGACGGCAACAGCACGCCGAGCGGCGCCACCACGCGCATCAGCCGGCTCTTCTGGTCCGCGGTCTTGAGCACGATGACCGTGAGCCCGACATTGGCGCGATCCTCCGCCGTGACGCTCTGAATGAGCGCGCATTGGTCGCCCTGCGAGCCGGGCGGCGTGTCGCAGCGGATCTGCCAATCGCCATGCACCGACTTGACCGCCCCCTGGCCGGCCGCCGGGCCCGGCAGCGCGGCGAACACCGCGACAACAGCCGCGAAAACGGCGCCGCGGACAAAAATTGCGTGATCGGAAAGGTCCATCGTCTCTCGGGTCCCGACCGGCCAGACAGCCGGTTTGTCTTGTTGGTGGCCCTCCGCCGAATCGTCGCGGAAGTGGCGCACACGGCCCTCGGTACATACCGGGCCGAGGGTGTCAAGAACGCCCTTTTTCCGGCCTTTTTGGCTACGCCGTTTGTCGCATCAGCCCCCGGAACAGCCTCATTGCGAGTAAGTCTAATTTATGGTTTGAGAGGCGTGGAATTCCCCCGCCCCGCCACATGCGTGCACGAGGATTTCTGTCCCTGCGCGGAAGCCGTGCGAGAGGCGGCCTGCCGCGCGACGACACAAATCCCGGCCAACCGGCAAGGACACGACTGGCGCGATCGGGCACGAGACGATTTGCCGAAGGAGCAAACACGACAATGCTGGCGCAGAGACTTCTGATGGCTTTTGCCGCGGTAGCGGCTGCCATCGCCTTCCATATCGATCCGGCCCTGGCCGGCAGCGGGCAGCCGACCAACTGGCAGCTCGGCTTCCAGCAATCGGCGACGCCGGTGATGGAAAACATCACCTGGTTCCACAACTTCCTGCTGGTCGTGATCACCGTGATCACGGTTTTCGTGCTGGCGCTTCTGGTCACCATCGCGGTGCGGTTCAACGCCAAGGCCAATCCGACCCCGTCCAGGACCACGCACAATACCCTGCTCGAAGTGGTCTGGACCGTCGTTCCGGTCATCATCCTGGTGGCGATCGCTGTGCCCTCGTTCCGCCTGCTGTTCTTCCAGCTCACCATTCCGCAGGCCGACGTGACCATCAAGGCGACCGGCAAGCAGTGGTTCTGGACCTACACTTATCCCGACCACGGCAAGTTCGAATTCGACTCGCTGATGCTGCAGGACAAGGACCGCAAGCCCGACCAGCCGCGACTCTTGGCCGTGGATAATGAGCTTGTCGTTCCGGTCAACAAGACGGTGCGTGTACAGGTGATCGGCGCCGACGTGATCCACGCCTTCGCGGTGCCGTCCTTCGGCATCAAGATCGACGCCATCCCGGGACGCCTGAACGAAACCTGGTTCAAGGCCGAGCGTGAAGGCGTCTATTACGGCCAATGCTCCGAGCTCTGCGGCAAGGATCACGCCTTCATGCCGATCGCGGTGCGGGTCGTGAAGGAGACCGATTTCAACGCCTGGGTCGAGCAGGCCAAGAAGAAATATGCGCGCAGCGACGACAGCCGCCTCGCCGTCGCCGCCAAGGACGAGACAAAGCACGGAATCAGGGCCGAATAAGCGCTTTCCGTCCTTAAAACGAGAACACTTGCAAGCGACACGCGAAGGAACACGACATGGCAAAGACGGCGAAATCCGATACCCACGCCGCTCATGATGCGCACGACGACCACACTCCGCACGGCTGGCGGCGTTTCGTCTATTCGACGAACCACAAGGACATCGGCACGATGTATCTCGTGTTCGCGATCATCGCCGGCATCATCGGCGGCTTCCTGTCGATCGCGATGCGCATGGAACTGCAAGAGCCCGGCATGCAGATTTTCCACTCTGCGCACACCTTCAACGTGTTCACGACCTCGCACGGCCTGATCATGATCTTCTTCATGGTGATGCCGGCGATGATCGGCGGGTTCGGCAACTGGATCGTGCCGCTGATGATCGGCGCGCCGGACATGGCCTTCCCGCGCATGAACAACATCTCGTTCTGGCTGCTGCCCGCCTCCTTCGCGCTGCTCCTGACCTCGCTGTTCGTCGAAGGCGAGCCGGGCTCGCCGGGCGTCGGCGCCGGCTGGACGATCTACGCGCCGCTCTCGACCTCGGGCCATCCCGGACCGGCCGTCGATTTTGCGATCCTGTCGATCCATCTCGCGGGCGCCTCATCCATCCTCGGCGCCATCAACTTCATCACCACGATCTTCAACATGCGCGCGCCGGGCATGACGCTGCACAAGATGCCGCTGTTCGTGT
>CAYJNT010000401.1:0-2404 GCA_964370945.1 uncultured Hyphomicrobiales bacterium
TCCGCCGATATCGGCGCCTGGACCGTCGGCGTGATCGGCCTTTTCAACATCATCGGATCGATCTCGGCCGGGTATCTGAGCGACAAGATGCCCAAGCGCTATCTCCTGGCGGCAATCTATTTCCTGCGCTCGGTCGCGATCACGATTTTCATCGCGATCCCGGCAAGCCCGCTGACCGCGGTGATTTTCGGCGCGACCATCGGATTGTTGTGGCTCTCCACCGTGCCGCCGACCAACGGCCTGGTCGCGCTGATGTTCGGCACCCGCTGGCTCACGATGCTGGCGGGCTTCGCCTTTTTCAGTCACCAGGTCGGCGGCTTCCTCGGCGTGTGGCTTGGCGGCGTGATCTTCGAGCGCACGGGCTCCTACGACATCATCTGGTGGTTCGCGATCCTGCTCGGCGTGCTGTCGGCGGTGATTAACCTGCCGATCGTGGAAAAGCCGGTAGCGCGGGTCGCGGCGGCGGCCTGAATCTATTTGGCTCTGTCATGGCCGGCACCCGGGTCCGGCCCGCGGCCGGCCCGAGCACAAGGCTTGTGCCGGGCCTCCGGCTCTTTCATTCTGCGCCCGACAAGACGTGGAGGAACGCCGAGTGAGTGCATTCAAAGCCATCGTGGTCGAAAAAGGCGAGGGCGGCCAAACCGTCGCGCTGAAGGATTTCGACGAGAAGGACCTGATGGAGGGCGACGTCACCGTCCGCCCGGAATGGTCCACGATCAATTACAAGGACGCGCTTGCGATCACCGGCAAGGCGCCGGTGGTGCGCCGCTTCCCGATGATCGCCGGCATCGACTTCGCCGGCACGGTCGAAGGCTCCTCGCACGCGGACTGGCAAGCGGGCGACAAGGTGATCTGCAACGGCTGGGGGCTGGGCGAGACGCATCTCGGCGCCTATGCGCAGAAGGCGCGGGTGAAGGGCGACTGGCTCGTGCGCCTGCCGGACAAGATCAGCGCGCGCGAGGCGATGGCGATCGGCACTGCGGGCTACACCGCGATGCTTTCGGTGATCGCGCTGGAGAAAGCCGGCGTCACGCCCGCCAAGGGACCAGTGATCGTGACCGGCGCCGCCGGCGGTGTCGGCTCGGTCGCGGTCGCGCTGCTCGGGAAGCTCGGATACCAGGTGATCGCATCGACCGGCCGGCCGGCCGAAGCCGATTATCTCAAGGGCCTCGGCGCATCCGAAATCCTCGACCGCACGGAGCTCGAGGGCGCGCCCAAGCCGATCGCCAAGGAACGCTGGGCCGGCGGCATCGACTCGGTCGGTTCCACGACGCTCGCCAATGTCCTGTCCATGACCCGCTATGGCGGGGCGGTCGCGGCCTGCGGCCTCGCCGCAGGTATGGATCTGCCGTCGAGCGTCGCGCCTTTCATTTTGCGCGGAGTGTCACTTTTGGGCATCGACTCGGTGATGTGCCCGCTGCCTCGGCGAAAAGAAGCGTGGAAAAGGCTCGAAACCGACCTCGATCGGGCGAAATTGGCCGCAATGACCTCTGAAATTGGCCTTTCCGAAGTGATCGGAACCGCGCCGAAAATCTTTTCCGGCGGGGTCAGGGGTCGAATCGTGGTCAAGATCGGGTAAATTCGTTCAGTATTTGGCTACGAAATCCGGGCATGATCGCGTCGCGTTATGGTAAGAGCCCGGTTAACCCTCTTGTGACAACCGGGCGATAAGCGAGGTGTGACATGTTGCGTATTGGGGCTCTGCTGGCAGGCATAACGGTTTTGGCGTTCTCGCATCCGGCCCTCGCTCAGACCATGACGGCCACCGAAGCGCGCAGCTTCGTCGTCGGCAAGCTCTTCACCTTCAATTGCTTCGAAGGCACCAAAGGCTCCGGCCGCATTCACGCCGACGGCTCGGTTGCCGGCACCATCCAGTTCCGCGGCCAAGGTCCGGTGCGTTGGGCGCAACTCCCCCCGAATACGATCAACGTCAAGGGCGGGAATGTCTGCGCGACAGTGAGGGGACTGCCGTTCCAGCCCTGCTTCAATCTTCAGAAGACGAGCCACAAGAGCTTCCGCGGCGCGGTGTCGGGTCTCGGCTTCGCGCATTGCGATTTCACCCGGCGCGGTCCGGTGGAAGTCGCGACCGCCAGCGTGCCGCGGAGCGAGCCGCTCTCGCTGCGCTCCACGCTCTCGACCAGCGGCCAGCGCTAACACCACTTCGTCATTCCGGACGCCGCGCACGCAAGTCGGGTCTACCCGACCTGCGTCACTTAGGTTGCCGATCTCGGCTTAACCCGAGATCGGGTGGCGATTCGGAATCAAGACAAACAAAGACATTGATGACGTGGCTGGATTCCGGGTTCGCGGCGGAGTTTATCATCGGGCCGCGCTTCGCGCGGACCCGTTGGCGCGCCCCGGAATGATGGGGTGGACGGCCCCCGACGGCATCATCGTGCCAGAC
>CAYJNT010000402.1:0-2401 GCA_964370945.1 uncultured Hyphomicrobiales bacterium
AACGAGCCCTCGGCGTCTGTCTTACGCCAGGAGGCTTATCCAAGGACTCCCGGGATCACGGTTGCGAATCGTGACCGCAGGCGCCGCTCCCCATCCACGTTCGGTTCGCCTAGGAACGCCCCTCAGGCGAATGGGGATGATTCGAACTTATAGTACAGTTGAATGTCTGTCAAGAACAAAAATAGAACGCCGCCGCAAATAATGCCGTAATGCTCGCGTCCTGGAATGGCAGTTGGCCCGTCGCGCGCGCAGCCCTCCATATCGTGCTCAATTCGGCGGCATTTACCGCCGCCCCAATTAGGGTTACCGCCCAAAATCGCATCGATTAAACATTCCGCAGCCGGACTTCGCCCCATATCGCGCGCATAAATCGCCATCGAATAACGAACAGGCACGCCCGAATGCCGATCGATCCCGACCTCCTGATGCTCGCCGCCGAGGACGTGGCGGCGTTGCGCACCGGCCTCTTCCGCGAGACGCTGCTCGAGACGGCCGAGCGAAACGCGTTGCGCTGGGTCTGGGCGCTCAAGCATTACAATCTCGCGCTCCTGCCCTTCGCCGCGCTGTGGCTGCGCGAGACGATCGCGCCGCGCACGCGCCTGCCCGATCCAACGCACACGCGCGTCGACGGCGAATGCACGGGCCTGGTGCACGACCTTTCGCCCGCGACGCTCACCGCCGCCTACAAGCGCGGGCTCTATACCTCGGATCATTACGGCGCCATGACCTGGAGCTCGCCGCCCGAGCGCTGCGTGCTCTTTTTCGACAATCTGCGCATCAACAAGAATGTCCGCCGGCTGATGCGCCAGCAGCGCTATAGCGTGACGTTCGACACGCGCTTCGAGCAGGTGATCAAGGCCTGCGCCGGCCGGCGCGCCGGCAAATGGCACACCACCTGGATCACGCCCAGGATCATGCGCGCCTATGCGGCGCTCCATGATCGCGGCCTGGTGCATTCGTTCGAGGTGTGGAACGCGGACGGCGCGCTGGTCGGCGGCGGTTACGGCGTCGCGCTCGGGCGCATTTTCTTTACCGAGTCGCAATTCTCGCTCGAGAGCAACACCTCGAAAGTCGGCTTCGCCATGCTCAACGCGCATCTTGCGAACTGGGGCTACATTCTCAACGACGGCAAGAAGCACACCGACGTGCTGGCGGAGACCGGCTTCACGGTGATCCCCCGCACGGAGTTCCTGGCGCATCTTGCCGGCGGCACCTTGAGCGGCGGCAAGCCGGGCCGCTGGCGCGCGGAATTCGACACCACGCAGGCCGCCGACTGGCAGCCGCACGCGGCGGCGGATGCGGCGGCTTAAGCGCTTTGTTTGACCCTTCGGCCCGCTTTGATAGGATGCGACCGGAGGACTTCATTATGGCCGCGAGCTACAGTTATTCCGTGATCTTGGAGCCGCAGGAAGGTGGGGGATTCACTGTGCTCGTTCCGGCGCTGCCCGAGGTCGTAAGCGAGGGCGACAGCGAACAAGAAGCTCTGGCCAACGTCCAAGAGGCGATTCGAGCCGTTATCGATTATCGACGTGAACAGGGAATGGCGCTTCCTTCCGACGCGCATCCGGAAATTCGCCGCGTGACGGTCGCCGCCTGAAATGGGCGGAGGACGACTGCCGGTCGTCAGCGGCAAACGTGTTGTCCAGGCACTCACAAAAACAGGTTTTGTCGTCAATCGAATTGTCGGCAGTCACCACCTGCTCGCTTATCCCGGCGACCCGACACGAACTGTTACGGTCCCGGTCCATGCCGGACGCGATCTGAAACCCGGCACACTGCGCTCGATCATCCGGCAGTCCGGCTTGACCGTAGAGGAGTTTGTTGAACTTCTGTGAGAAGCCGAGACTACACCCCTTCCATGATCCGGATTTCGCGGTCGGCGCCGTCGCCGAGCGCGCGCAACGCCTCGGCATAACCCGGTGAGTCATGCGCGGCGATCGCGGCCGCGACGGAATCGAATTCGAGCAGCACCGTGCGCTGCTTGATCCCCTGCTCGTAAACCTGCGCCGGCTCGCCGCGCGCCAGAAAGCGCCCGCCCGCGGCGGTGAGCGCGGGCCCGGCGAGCTTGGCATAGGCCGCGAGCTTGTCGGGATCGTTGACCGCGCGATAGACCGAAATCCAGTACGCCTTCGCCATATTTCAAATCCTTCTCGTTACGCCACGGATGCGGGCGGCGAGCATACCGTCATTCCGGGGCGCGGGCGACCGCAAGTCGGGTTTACCCGACTTGCGCAACGTTACATGCCAATCTCGGGTAAACCCGAGATTGGTCCCGCGAGCCCGGAATCCATAACCCTGACTCTGGAATATGGATTCCGGGCCCGCGAACTTCGTTCGCGTCCCGGAATGACAGGTTATCAGGCGGCCGTCTTGATCGAGCGCTTGCCTTTGGCGGCGTCCG
>CAYJNT010000403.1:0-2400 GCA_964370945.1 uncultured Hyphomicrobiales bacterium
TGGCGGAGAGGGAGGGATTCGAACCCCCGATACCCTTGCAGGTACGCCGCATTTCGAGTGCGGTGCTTTCAACCACTCAGCCACCTCTCCGCGGGGCTTCGATGCGAGCGCTAAGCGCCCGCCGGTCGTGGCGGCGTATGTAGCCGCGCAGGGGTTAACGGGCAACCACTTCGTCATGGCCGGGCGGAGCGCGTAGCGCGAAGACCCGGCCATCCACGTCTTGGCTTGCCGCGCGAAGGAAGACGTGGATGCCCGGGTCAAGCCCGGGCATGACGACGGTGGGTGTGTCAGCCATGTCCCCGAACGGCGCTTTCGCCCCGCCATGACAGTGCCAAAAACGCCCGGTTCCATGCCCCTATGCGAACGGACCTCCTATTCGCGGCTGTCTTGGGGACAGTCTCCGTCTTCCTGGCCCTGGCCGGGTTTTTCGTCCTCGACTGGAGCCCGCCCGTTTTGGGCGTCCTCCTTGCGGTGTTTGTCGTCGCGGACGGCTATCTGGTCTTTGGCCTCGTCCAGCAGGCTAAAAAGCCTCCGGTTCCTTGACTTTATAGCCCCCTTTCCCCATAAACCCGCCAACGGCGGGGCCTTGCGGCCCTGATGTCTTTTCAGGCGTCCCAAGCCGTTGGAAATTCAAACGAAACGACTGAAAGAAGCCGGTCCGGGCACCCGCCCGAGCACCGGGCTCGAACACAAGGAAAAAAACGATGTTCGCAGTCATCAAAACCGGCGGCCTGCAATATCGCGTCGCCGAGGATGATGTGGTCCGTGTCGGCCGGCTCGAGGGCCAGGTCGGCGAGATCGTGCAGATCAAGGACGTGATGCTGCTCGGCGGCGACAAGCCGCTGCTCGGCACCCCGCTGATTTCGGGCGCGTCGGTCGCGGTCGAGGTGCTCGACCAGAGCCGCGGGCCGAAGGTGATCGCGTTCAAGAAGCGCCGCCGCAAGAATTCGCGAAGGAAGCGCGGCCACCGTCAGGACTATACGGTGGTGCGCATCAGCGAGATCCTGACCGACGGCGCGGCGCCAACGAAAAAGGCGAAGGGTAAACCCGCACCGAAGCCGAAGGCGGAACCCGTCGAAGGCGAGGAGAAGAAAGCGAAGCCCAAGGCCAAGGCGAAAGCGCCGGCGAAAAAGGCCAAAGCCGTGGCAAAAAAGCCCAAGGCCAAGGGAAAAAGCAAGAAGTAACGATTCATCAGAATAAGTGACGTGATTCCGCCATGGAATCACGCTACATGATCAGCGAGTAAGGAATTCGACGATGGCACACAAAAAGGCAGGCGGTTCTTCCCGCAACGGCCGCGACACCGCGGGCCGGCGCCTTGGCATCAAGATGTTCGGCGGTCAGTCCGTGATCGCCGGCAACATCATTGCGCGTCAGCGTGGCACCACCTGGCATCCCGGCTCCAACGTCGGCATGGGCAAGGATCACACGCTTTTCGCACTCAGCAACGGACGCGTTCAGTTCAATACGAAATCCAAAGGCCGCGTTTTCGTGTCCGTCGTACCGATGACGGAGGCCGCGGCAGAGTAAGGCAGATCTCACCATGAGGTCCGCCGGTTTACCCAAGTCAAACCCGGCGGGCCCTCATAACAGGCTCGACATGCGAGGGGGAGACCGGGGGACCGGTCTCCCCCTCAAGCATTTCAAAACCCGAGGAACGCAAACCAAGGAGCCTGTGTGATGACATTGCTGGAAATAGAGACTCGGAGCTTGCGGGAAGGAAGTATCCCCGTCCTCGAGACGGAGCGGCTGATTTTGCGTGCGCCGCGCCTCGGGGACGCGAAAGTGCTGGCGGCGCTCGCAAATGACAAACGCATTGCCGAGAATACCCGCCGGATTCCGCATCCCTACAAGCGCTCCGATGCCGACGATTTTATTTCTGCCGTGAACGTGCCCGGGCCCGAGGGCGAGGTCGCGTTCCTGATCACGCTGCGCGACGGCCCCGTCGTCGGCGCCTGCGGCATCGCCATGCAGGATGGCGCGCCGGATGTCGGCTATTGGCTCGGCGTCAAATACTGGAACAAGGGTTACGCCACGGAAGCGACGCGCGCGGTGATCGATTTCGCGTTCACTGAATTGGGCCACGACACGCTCTCGGCCGGCGCGCGCGTGACCAATCCGGCGTCGCGGCGGATCCTGGAAAAATGCGGCTTCCAGTGGACCGGCGTGGGGCTGTGCCGCATCCGCGCGATCCACTCGTCGGCGCCGATCGACCGCTTTCGTCTGGACCGCGGGCTGTGGCTCTCGCTCAAGAGCTGGGGCGCGGTGAAGCGCGTGGCGTGATTCGTTTTTTGTTAAGTGGCACGTGACGTGATGGCCGGCTTATGCCGGCCATTTGCGTTTTGAACTGTCATGTATGGACGGCCCCCTCTCGGCAAGGGCTTTTTGGCATTCAGCAAA
>CAYJNT010000404.1:0-2397 GCA_964370945.1 uncultured Hyphomicrobiales bacterium
GCCGCGTGGTCGACGTCGTCGAACACGAACGACGTCGTCTGGTAGATCGGCGTCGCGCGCGCGCCCGTCGTCGGGTCGGGCTGCGCTCCGGCATGGATCGCAAGGGTCGAAAAACCGGGCGTGCGTTCGGTCATCGGGACATCCTTAAAATAAGGCGCAATCGGAAACGGGCCGACGGAAGCTGTTTATCGGACGGGGTTTTTGGGTCAAGGCTGAAGGCACGCGCCGGCCCGTTCACCTTAATGGGCAGTCACCGCAGGGAAAACAGGCGAGAACGGGCGTTTATTCGAGACCGTCAAATCGGACCGCGCTTCTGCGAACGTGGTTTAGCTGCCGCCTTCTTTTTCCCGTTCGGCGCGGTCGGTGGCATCGGTCGTGCCGCCGCTCATGGTCTGCCGATTGAGCGACATGCGTTGCACGCCCTTGCCGAGAAGCGGTGCGCGCCTGGAGGAGAGGGTGCGCGAATTCACCCCGATCCATGAAATCTCGGACGACAGCCGCCCATACTCGATTTTCGGGCAGCGGTTCATCACCACCTTGACGCCGGCGGCTTCGGCCTTGGCGGCGGCTTCGTCGTTGCGCACGCCGAGCTGCATCCAGATCACCTGCGGCCTGGATTTCAGCGCGAGCGCTTCGTCGACCACCGCGCCCGCATGTTGCGAGGCGCGGAAGACGTCGACCATGTCGACGGCCTCGGGAATATCCGAGAGCTTGGCGTAGACTTTCTGGCCGAGAATATCCTTGCCGGCCTGGCCTGGATTGACCGGGATCATCCGGTAGCCGCGCTCGAGCAGATATTTGAACGCGAAATAGCTCGGCCGGTTGTCCTTCGGCGAGATGCCGACCATCGCAATGGTCTTCACGGTGTTGAGAATGCCGCGAATGTAGCTGTCGGGGTAAGTTTCGTGATTCATCTGCGAGGCCGTGTCCACCTCTCAGGTAGACACTTCGACGGTCTTCGACAAGATCGCCGCGGCCTTACTTGTCTTCCCAATGCGGCGTGCGCTTCTCGATGAAGGCGCAAATGCCCTCGTTGGCGTCGCGCGCCATCATGTTCTCGGTCATGACCTTCGCGGCGTAGTCGTAGGCTTCCGCGAGCGGCATCTGCACCTGCTCGTAGAAGGCTTTCTTGCCGATCTTGACCACATGCGAGGATTTCGCCGCGATCTTTTCCGCCAGGACGAGCGCCTCGGCGCGCTCGCGGCCGGGCTCAGTCACGCGGTTGATCAGGCCCGCGCGCTGCGCTTCCTCGGCGGATAACGGCTCGCCGGTGAGCAGCATATGCATCGCGTGTTTGCGGGTGACATTGCGCGACAAAGCGACCATCGGGGTCGAGCAGAACAGGCCGATATCGACGCCGGGTGTGGCGAATTTCGCGGCCGTCGAGGCGACCGCGAGATCGCAGGTCGCGACCAGCTGGCATCCGGCCGCGGTCGCCACGCCTTGCACGGCGGCGATCACCGGCTGCGGCAGGGCGACGATCGATTGCATCATCGCGCTGCAGGTCGTCATGATGTGATGGAAATAGGCGCGGCCGCCGTCGTGGTCGCTGCGTCGGGACGTCAGCTCCTTCAGATCATGCCCCGCGCAGAACACGGGCCCGTTGGCCGCCAGCACCACGGCGCGGATGTCGCGATCCTTCGCAATCGCTGCGAAGGATTCCGACAAGGCCAGGAGCAGCGCTTCCGACAGCGAGTTGCGCGCGGTCGGGCGATTGAGCGTCAGGATCGCGATCTTGCCCGAATCTTTGCGCGGCAAATCTTCACGCAGCAGGATCGCTTCGGCGGACGGCGTTTTTGTCGGTGCATTCATGACTGTCATCCAGGCGCTTTGCGAATGCGGCGCGCCATTGTATCCGATCCTGGCCGTCGCGCACACGCAAGTCGGGTTTACCCGACTTGCGTCACTTAAGTTGTCCAATCTCGGGTAAACCCGAGATTGGTTGCGAGCGGGCAGGGAGTTGATATGAGCACGCCGGTCATGACTGTCGAGGAGGTCGAGCGCTTCCTGGCGGCGGAATTTCCGCAGGCCTTCCATCCCAAAAGCGGCCTCACCATCGAAGAGGTCTGGTTCGGCGGCTGCCGCGTGCGCCAGGCCTATAGCGACAATTTCATCCGGCCGGGCGGGACGATTTCCGGGCCGACCATGATGGCGCTGTCGGATTTTGCGCTCTATGTGGCCGTGCTCGCGGCGATCGGTCCGGTCGCGCTTGCGGTCACGATCAACCTGAGCATCAATTTCCTGCGCAAGCCGGAGCGGCGCGATCTGATCGCGGAGGCGAAAATTCTCAAGCTCGGCAAGCGCTTGGCGGTGATGGAGGTGAACCTGTTCTCGGACGGCAACGACGAGCCGGTCGCGCATGTGACGTCGACCTATTCGATCCCGCCCCGCAGCTAG
>CAYJNT010000405.1:0-2390 GCA_964370945.1 uncultured Hyphomicrobiales bacterium
CCGACCAGAAATGGCTCTCGACCAGCGGCTTCCTCGACAAGATCGACGAGAACCTCAAGAAAGCGATGGCGTGACCAAAGCCGGATGACGGGTGGGCCATGGCAGGCCGCCGCCCGATCGCGGAAGGACAGGCGATCATTCCGGTTCGCCAGGCGCTATTTGCGGGTACTCGGTGGCGGCGCGGTGTCCGTTGCCTGCTCCACCTCGCCTGCTTCGATCTCCTCGGAGACGATATCACCCTTCTCCGAGATGAGCTCGTGGCCGAGCCGCGTCTTGACCGCTTCGTGCATCCGCTCGGAGAGCTGCGGCGAGCGCTCCATCAGGGCACGCAGATCGTGGGCGTCGAGGCACAACAGGCTGACGCGCGTCAGTGCCACGATGGTGGCTGAGCGACGCGCGCGGCGGAGCACCGCTATCTCGCCGAAAAAGTGGCCGACCCCGAGCCGAATGCGCTCATTCTTCAACTCGATTTCCACCTCGCCGGCGGCGATGAAATACATTGAGTGCGCCGCATCGCCGCGCCGCACGATCACCTCGCCCGGCCCCACCGTCTGCGCGCGCAGGAGCCGCATGATGTCGGCAATGTCGCCCGCCTCAAGCTCGACGAACAGGGGCACGCGCGCCACCATGCTCCAGGTTACGATGAAGTCACGCCGATGGATCTGTTCGGAGAAGGCAGTGGCAATGATGCCAACGGGTAGCGCGATCATCACCAGTCCGCCAAAGATGGTCATGGCTGCGATCAGCTTGCCGACCGGCGTGATCGGGACGACGTCGCCATACCCAATGGTGCCAAGCGTTACGATCGCCCACCCATGGCGTCGGGAATCGTGCCGAGCTTGTCCGGCTGCACATGCCGCTCGGCAAGATACATCAGCGATCCCGCGATCATGGTGGTGCCGAGCAGGATCACCACGCAGCCGAACAGCGCCCGCCGCTCGGCGTAGAGCGCTTCGATCAGCGAGCGCACGGCCGGGGAATAGCGCGCGAGTTTGAGGAAGCGAACGATCCGGAGCACCAGCACAAAGCGCAGATCAGCGGGGATCAGGAAGGCGAACCAAAACGGCAGGACGGCAAGGAGATCGATGACGCCTTCGGCGCTGCGAGCGAAACGCAGCCGCGCTACGCGCGCCGGCAGATGCCGATAAGGCGCGTGCTCGACCGCCACCCAAATCCGCACGATATACTCGACCGTGAACGCGATCAGCGACACCCATTCGATTGCTGAGAACCAGACCGCGTATTGCGCCTGCAGGTTCGGAATCGATTCCATCGTGACCGCGATGAGATTGACGATGATCAGCAAAATCAGGAGCCGGCTCACGATCCGCATCGAACGGTCGCCAATCGGGCCCTGCTCAAGCAACTCGTAGCAGCGCCGTCTGAGATCACTCATGGAAAGGCTGTAGCGAGGCACCTGTCCTCCATTCGGCCGTTCGCGGCCGTCGCCTCCTGATCGGCGACCGGACTTGTCTAGACCATACTCAAAGGCCGGCGGCCTTGCGCCGGATCAACCCGCCGGCACAGGCGTGAAGCGCAGCACCCGCGTTGCCGCCATCAGACCCGCCGGCCCTGGCCATGGCGGAGGGCCGCGACCACGCCGGCCTCCTGCCCCGGGGGGCGTTTTCGGCCTGCCCGGTCTTGCCCAGGTGTACAAGCCGGCGGAGAGGAGAAACGGTATTACCCCGCCGTGGCTTTCTTTTTCGCCCTGCCGGCGCGCCACAGCCCCTGCACCTCCGCCGCGCGAAGGTCGGCGACGCGCTGGTCGGCAACGTCCTCCGGAAAATCAAGCGCTTCGAGCACGCGGCCGGCAAGCTGCAAACTCGCCTCGACCGCTTCGGGGATAACGCCCGCGCAGCCGAGCTGGATCAGCCGTGTCGCATGCTCGGCGTCCTTGGCACGCGCGACGATGCTCGCGCGCGGCCGCAGCTTGAGAATTTCGGCGACCATGCGCTCGGTCGCGTCGCCCGCGCCGAGCGTGACAACGAACACCCGCGCATGCTTGGCGCCCGCGCGTTCAAGGAATTCGCGGCGGCTCGGATCGCCGAGATAGACCATGCGCCCGGCCTCGCGCTGCTCGGCGACGAGCGCCCCGTTGGTGTCGAAGGCGATCCAGGGCACATTCTCGCTGTCGAGCACGCGGCTGATGGTCTGCCCTACCCGGCCGAAGCCGCCGATCACCACGTGATCGCGCAATTCGGTCATTTCGGCATCGGAAATATGCAGGTCATCGTGCTGTGGCTCGAGCCGCTCGGCGATATGGCGTCCAAGGATCGCGAGCAGCGGCGTTGCCATCATGCTCAATCCCGCGACGGCGACCGCCCCGGTCGCAACATCGAGCGAGAGCAGATCGTCGCGGCGGGCGAGTCCGATCACGATGAAGGCGAATT
>CAYJNT010000406.1:0-2362 GCA_964370945.1 uncultured Hyphomicrobiales bacterium
GGGATCGCAATGCCGAGCTCGCCGGTGAGATAGCGGCCGGTGAGCGAATGCTTGTTCGACATCACGTCGCCGGGCGAGCCCTGCGCCACGATCTTGCCGCCATGGATGCCGGCGCCGGGGCCGACATCGACCACATAATCCGCCAATCTGATCGCGTCCTCGTCATGCTCGACCACGATCACGGTGTTGCCGAGATCGCGCAGGCGCTTGAGCGTTTCCAGAAGCCGCGCATTGTCGCGCTGGTGCAGGCCGATCGACGGCTCGTCGAGCACATACAGAACGCCGGTCAGGCCGGAGCCGATCTGTGAGGCAAGCCGGATGCGCTGGCTCTCGCCGCCGGACAATGTGCCCGACGCGCGCGAGAGCGTGAGATATTCGAGCCCGACATCCACGAGAAAGCGCAGCCGGTCGCGGATCTCCTTCAGCACCCGGACGGCGATCTCGTTCTGCTGCCTGGTGAGCTTGCCCGGGATGTCCGCAAACCATTCGCCGGCCTTGCGCACGCTCATCTCGGAGACTTCGGCGATGTGCAGGCCTCCGATCTTCACGCACAAGGCCTCGGGCTTGAGCCGATAGCCCTTGCAGGCCTCGCACGGAATGTCGGTGAAATATTTCTGCAATTCCTCGCGCGCCCAGTCGCTTTCGGTTTCGCGGAAGCGGCGCTCCAGGTTCGTGACCACGCCCTCGAACGGCTTCTTGGTCGTGTAGGAGCGCATGCCGTCGTCATAGACGAACTTGATGTCGTCATCGCCGGAGCCGTACAGGATCGCGTCCTGCGTCTTCTTCGGCAGCGCCTTCCACTTGGTGTCGAGGGTGAATTTATAGTGCTTGCCGAGCGCTTCCAGCGTTTGTGTGTAATAGGGCGAGGATGACTTCGCCCAGGGCAGGATCACGCCCTTGCGGAGCGTTTGATCGCGGTCGCCGATCACGAGGTCGGCGTCGATATGCTGCTCGACGCCGAGGCCGCCGCATTTCGGGCAGGCGCCGAACGGATTGTTGAACGAGAACAGCCGCGGCTCGATTTCAGCAATGGTGAAGCCCGACACAGGACAGGCGAATTTTTCGGAGAAGATCAGGCGCTCTTCGGCATGCGTGCCCTTCAGCCGCTTCCCTTCGGTCTTCTCGCCGCCGTCCGCGAATTCCGCCACCGCCATGCCTTCGGCGAAATGCAATGCCGTCTCGAAGGACTCCGCGAGCCGCTGCGCGATGTCCGCGCGCACCACGATGCGGTCCACCACCACGTCGATGTCGTGCTTGAACTTCTTGTCGAGCGCCGGCGCGTCGGCGATCTCGTAATATTTGCCGTCGATCTTGAGCCGCTGGAAGCCGCGCTTCATCCACTCGGCGATTTCCTTGCGGTATTCGCCTTTGCGGCCCTGCACCACCGGTGCGAGGATATAAAGCCGCGTGCCTTCGGGGAGCGCCAGCACGCGATCGACCATTTGCGACACGGTCTGGCTCTCGATCGGCAAGCCGGTCGCGGGCGAATAGGGCACGCCGACGCGCGCCCACAGAAGCCGCATGTAATCGTAGATCTCGGTGACGGTGCCGACCGTCGAGCGCGGATTGCGCGAGGTGGTCTTCTGCTCGATGGAAATGGCCGGCGAGAGGCCGTCGATCTGGTCGACGTCCGGCTTCTGCATCATCTCCAGGAATTGCCGCGCATAGGCCGAGAGCGACTCGACGTAGCGGCGCTGGCCTTCGGCATAGATGGTGTCGAAGGCGAGCGAGGACTTGCCCGAACCCGAGAGCCCGGTGAAGACCACGAGTGCGTCGCGCGGAATGTCGAGATCGACGTTCTTGAGATTGTGCTCGCGCGCGCCCTTGATCGAGATGATGCGCATGTCGGCGCGGCCGGGCTTTGTCTTGTCAAACAGGTCATTCATCGGGAGCACAGACGTCCGGCGCGCGGGCCCTCGCGGGCGGCTGCGGCTGAAGATGGAAGCTCAGATCGATGCGAACGTAATGAGAACGGAAGCGTTTCGCCAGTCCCTCGACGGCGTTTTTCCGGGTTTTCCAAGCTTTAACGGAACTGCAATTGCGCGAAATTATTCAATATGATGGGCATCAACCCCGTTCCCCGCGAGTGGAGTTCGTTTCATGGCTGCGCGTGCGTATTGGTCCGGCCGTATCCGGCTGGCGCTTGTATCCATTCCCGTCGACATTGTCCCGGCGACCAAATCCTCCAGCCGCATCTCCTTCAATCAGATCCACGAGCCGAGCGGAAAGCGCATCCGCTACGAGAAGGTGGTGCCGGGCATCGGTCCGGTCGAGGCCGAGGACATCGTCAAGGGCTACGAGGTCGACAAGGGCAAATATGTGCTGCTCTCGGACGAGGAAATCGAGGGCGTGAAGCTCGAAT
>CAYJNT010000407.1:0-2311 GCA_964370945.1 uncultured Hyphomicrobiales bacterium
GTCACGATCCAGAAGAAAATTGCCGGCCCCGTTTTCACGCTGCTCGGCAAGGTCGACGCCCATGCCGACCCGCACCAGACCCTGTTGTCCTGGACCGGCTTTCTATCCAAGGCCAAGCCCGGCCATGTCGTGGTGATCCAGCCGAACGACAATGAAGTCGCGCATATGGGCGAATTGTCCGGCGAAGTGCTGATGAAGAAAGGCGTGCCCGGCTGCGTGATCGACGGCGCCACCCGCGACGTGTCGTTCCTGATTGGCATGAAGATGCCGATCTATGCGCGCTACACCACGCCGCGCGACATCGTCGGCTACTGGCTGGCCGACGGCATCGATGTGCCGGTGACGATCGGTCCCGTCACCGTGCATCCCGGCGATTACATTCTCGCCGACCAGGATGGCGTCATCGTGCTGCCGGGAGCGCGCGCGGAAGCAATCGTCACGGCGGCGGAAACGGCGTCGAAGACCGAGAACAAGATCCGCACCGCGATCCTTGCAGGGATGGACCCGCAAGCTGCGTATTTAAAGTACGGGAAGTTTTGATTTTGGCTGTCATGGCCGGGCTTGTCAGCGCCCTTCCGGGCCCGCATAGGCGCGCTCGACCTTCGCCACCCGCAATTCGTAATGCGAATACCAGCGCTCCTTGCCGAACTTCTGCGCCACGAGATGCCTGGCGTTCTTTTTCCAGTTCCGGATCGACGCTTCGTCGGTGAAATACGCGACCGTTATTCCGATGCCGTTCTCGCCGCGCGCGGATTCCGCCCCAAGGCAACCGGGCTGCTGCAGCGCGAGCTCGAACATGGCTTGCGCCATGACCTCATAGCCATGGTCGCCGTCGGTCCGTTTGGAAGTGAAGATGACGGCGTAATAGGGAGGCTCCGGCGTGTTGGCGAAGCCGTCCGGCACGTCCTACTCCGCCGCGGTGCGCCCGGCGCCGCCAGTGCCGAAGCGCCGCTCGATATAATCGATCACCATCGCCTTGAAATCGGCGGCGACGGTCGGGCCGCGCAGTGTCACGGCCTTCTTGCCGTCGATGAAAACGGGAGCCGCCGGCTGCTCGCCGGTGCCGGGCAACGAGATGCCGATATCGGCGTGTTTCGATTCACCCGGGCCGTTCACGATGCAGCCCATGACCGCGACATTGAGCCCCTCGACGCCGGGATAGCGCTTCTTCCATTCCGGCATCGAGTCGCGGATGAAATCCTGGATGTCGCGCGCCAGTTCCTGGAAGGTCGTCGAGGTCGTGCGCCCGCAGCCCGGACAGGCCGCGACCAGCGGCACGAACACGCGGAACCCCATGGTCTGCAGAATTTCCTGCGCGACCTTCACCTCCAGCGTGCGGTCGCCATTCGGCTCGGGCGTCAGCGAGACGCGGATGGTGTCGCCGATACCGTTCTGCAGCAGGACGCCGAGCGCCGCGGACGAGGCGACGATCCCCTTCGATCCCATGCCGGCTTCGGTGAGGCCGAGATGGATCGCGTAATCGGTGCGGCGCGCGAGCTCGGCATAGACCGCGATCAGATCCTGCACGGCGGACACTTTGGCCGAGAGGATGATGCGGTTCTTGCCAAGCCCGATCTCCTCGGCGCGCTGCGCCGAGAGAAGCGCCGACTGCACCATCGCCTCGCGCATGACCACGCGTGCTTCCAGCGGCTGCGCGGTCTTGGCGTTCTCGTCCATCAAATGGGTGAGCAGTTCCTGATCGAGCGAGCCCCAATTGGCGCCGATGCGCACGGTCTTGCCGTGACGGATCGCCATCTCGACGATCGCGGAGAATTGCCGGTCCTTCTTGTCCTTGAAGCCGACATTGCCGGGATTGATGCGGTATTTGTCGAGCGCTTCCGCGCAGGCCGGATGATCGGCGAGCAGCTTGTGCCCGATATAATGGAAGTCGCCGACGATCGGCGTCATGACGCCGATTTTCAACAGGCGCTCTTTGATATGCGGCACCGCCGCTGCGGCTTCGTCGCGATCGACCGTGATGCGCACCATCTCGGAGCCGGCGCGGGCGAGATCCGCGACCTGCCGCACGGTCGAATCGACGTCCGCGGTGTCGGTATTGGTCATCGACTGCACGACAATGGGCGCGCCGCCGCCGACGGTCACCCCGCCGACCTTGACCGCGACCGAAACGTGCCTTGGCTCGGGCGTACCATTCAATGACATCTAAAATCTCCTTCGCCCGCCCACTTCTTACCTCCCCTTCAGGGGGAGGTCGCCCGCCGAGCGCCCGCGATGGCGGGCGGGGGGCAATACCACATACGAAACATGGGCCGCCCCGCCCCCCCCCCCCCCCCCAGGCCCGCGGGGCGGC
>CAYJNT010000408.1:0-2302 GCA_964370945.1 uncultured Hyphomicrobiales bacterium
AGAACTCGTTTTCTATTTCAATCCGATGTCCCGCGCGCGGATCGTCCGCTGGATGCTCGAGGAAACAGGCGCCCCCTACCGCGCCGAGATGCTCGACTTCGGCACCACGATGAAATCGCCGGACTATCTCGCGATCAATCCGATGGGCAAGGTGCCGGCGATCCGCCACGGCAAGACCGTGGTGACGGAATGCGCGGCGATCTGCGCCTATCTTGCCGACGCCTTTCCGGCGGCGCGGCTCGCGCCGCCGGTGTCGGACCGCGGCGATTATTATCGTTGGCTGTTCTTCGCGGCCGGACCGCTGGAGGCGGCCGTCACCAACAACGCGCTCGGCCTGCACGCGCCCGCGGAGAAACAGGGCATGGTCGGCTACGGCACCTACACGTCCGTGATGGACGCGCTCGAACAGGCGGTCAAGGGCAAGAGCCATATCGCCGGCGACCGCTTCTCGGCTGCCGACGTCTATGTCGGCGCGCATATCGGCTGGGGCCTGCAATTCGGCTCGATCGAGAAGCGGCCGGCCTTTGCCGAGTATCACAAGCGTGTCAGCGACCGGCCGGCCGCGCATCGCGCAACCGAACTCGACAATGCGGCGATGCCGGCGAAAAGCGCCTGAGACAGCGTGCCATGGAATCAAAAACGCCCGGGCTTCACCCGGGCATTTTGCATTTGTGACAATTAAGCCTTCAGCGGCACTTTCGGCACCGAGCCGTGGCCGCCACCGCCCTTCGGCCCTGACGGCGGCTTCGGCTTGCGCGGCGTCGAGCGCTTCGCTCGCTGACGCGGCGCCGGGATCTTTTCCGGCTTGGGCGTGATCGGGCCATCGAGATATTCGAAGCCGAGCACGTCCTTGCCCTGATCGTTCTTGATCACGACCACGCGGACATGGCCGCCGTCCTTGAGCTTGCCGAACAGCACCTCGTCGGCCAGCGGCTTCTTGATGTGTTCCTGGATCACGCGCGCCATCGGCCGCGCACCCATGAGTTCGTCGTAGCCGTTGGCGATCAGCCAGCGCGACGCCTCCTCGGACAGCTCGATCGTGACATTGCGGTCGGCGAGCTGCGCCTCGAGCTGGAGCACGAACTTGCCCACCACCTGCGAGATGATCTCCTGCGACAGGTGGTTGAAGGTGATGATGGAATCGAGACGGTTGCGGAATTCCGGCGCGAACAGCCGGTTGATCGCCTCGATGTCGTCGCCTTCGCGCTTGTTGTGGGTGAAGCCGTAAGTGCCCTTGGCGAGGTCGGCCGCGCCCGCATTGGTCGTCATGATCAGAATGACGTTGCGGAAATCGACCTGCTTGCCGTTGTGATCTGTCAGCTTGCCGTGATCCATGATCTGCAGGAGCACGTTGAACAGATCCGGATGCGCCTTCTCGATTTCGTCGAGCAGGAGCACGCAATGCGGATGCTGGTCGACGCCATCGGTGAGCAGGCCGCCCTGGTCGAAGCCGACATAGCCGGGCGGCGCGCCGATCAGGCGTGAGATCGTGTGACGTTCCATATATTCCGACATGTCGAAACGGATGAGCTCGACACCCATGGTCTTCGCCATCTGCTTGGCCACTTCGGTCTTGCCGACGCCGGTCGGACCGGAGAACAGGTAACAGCCGATCGGCTTTTCCGGTTCGCGCAGGCCCGCGCGGGCGAGCTTGATCGAAGCCGCGAGCGCCTCGATCGGCTTGTCCTGGCCGTAGACGGTGGTCTTCAGCGTCGTCTCGAGATGCTGGAGCACCTCGGCGTCGTCCTTCGACACGGTCTTGGGCGGGATGCGCGCCATGGTCGAGACCGTGGTCTCGATCTCCCTGGTGCCGATGGTGCGTTTGCGTTTGCTCTCCGGCAGCAGCATTTGCGCCGCGCCCGATTCATCGATCACGTCGATCGCCTTGTCGGGCAGCTTGCGGTCATGGATGTAGCGCGCGGACAGTTCCACCGCCGCCTTGATGGCGTCGTTGGTATATTTGAGCTTATGGTAATCCTCGAAATAGGGTTTCAGCCCTTTCAGGATTTCGATGGTATCGGACACCGACGGCTCGTTGACATCGATCTTCTGGAAGCGGCGAACGAGCGCGCGGTCCTTCTCGAAATATTGCCGGTATTCCTTGTAGGTGGTCGAGCCGATGCAACGCAGCGTGCCGCCGGCCAGCGCTGGCTTGAGCAGGTTGGACGCGTCCATCGCCCCGCCCGAGGTGGCGCCCGCCCCGATCACGGTATGGATTTCGTCGATGAACATGATCGCGCCGGGCGTGGCCTCGATCTCCTTGATCACCTGCTTGAGCCGCTCCTCGAAGTCGCCGCGGTAG
>CAYJNT010000409.1:0-2300 GCA_964370945.1 uncultured Hyphomicrobiales bacterium
AAGGATCGAGGTCGGCCCCATCCTTCGAGACGCATTGCTTCGCAATGCTCCTCAGGATGAGGCCGAAGTGAGCCCCTTGAAATGCCCGCGGCTCTGCAGCCACGCCAGCAGGGCGAGGCTCGGCACTGCAACGAGCGCGCTGAGGATAAAGAACATCGGCCATCCGGTCGCCTGCGCGATGAAGCCCGCGCCTGACGAGAGATAGGTGCGTCCGACCGCGGCAAGGGCGGTCAGCAAGGCAAACTGCGTCGCGGTGTGCAGCGGATTTTTGCACAGCGCGGAAATGTAGGCGACGAAGATCACGGTGCCGATCGCGCCGGTGAAATTCTCCGCGGTGATCGCGGCCGCCAGCGCCCAGGTGTCGGTGCCGACAAAGGACAGCCAGGCGAACACGAGATTGGAGAAGGCCTGCAGGATCGCGCCGATCCAGAGGCTCGTCGTGAGCGGCAGCGCACGCGCGACCGCGCCGCCGGCAAAGCCGCCGATCAGCGTCGCGGCAAGGCCGACGCCCTTGACGATATTGGCATAATCGGTGCGCGTGAAACCGAGATCGATGACAAAGGGCGCCGTCATCGTGCCGGCAAAGGCGTCGCAGAATTTGTACAGAATGACGAAGAGCAGGATCAGGATCGCGGCATCGCGCGAGAGAAATTCGGCAAAGGCGCCCATCGCCGCCTGCCACACGCGGGCGAGCCGTCCGCCTTCGGGGTCTTCGATCTTGCCGGTAATTTTTTCCGGATTGGTGGCAAGCAACGTGGTGACGATGCCGATCACGACCAGCAAAGCCATCGCGAGATACCCCGCCGTCCACGCCGCCTGCTTGTCGAAACCCAAACCGCTTTCGAAACCGGTCACGACATAAAGCGCTCCGACGGTCGAAGCCAGCATGCCGATGCGATAGGCCGCGACATAGGATGCCATGCCGGCGGCCTGTTCGCTTTCGTCGAGCGTATCGATGCGGAAGGCGTCGATCACAATGTCCTGCGTGGCGGACGCCGTTGCAACCAGCAGCGCGCCAAGGGCCACGAGCCCGGGGGCGGCCGCCGGATTGGTGAAGGCGAGGAACACGATCGCCGCGATCAGCAGAAGCTGCGCGAACACGAGCCAGCCGCGCCGCCGGCCAAGCAGGCGCGCCAGCAGCGGCACGTCGAGCGCGTCCACGACCGGCGCCCACAGGAATTTGATGGTGTAGGGCGTACCGACGAGGGCGAACAAACCGATGGTGCCGAGATCGACGCCGGATTCCCGCATCCAGACCAGGAGTGTCGAGCCGGACAAGGCGAGCGGGAGCCCCGAGGAAAAGCCGAGAAAGAGCACAATGAGAACGCGCGGCTTGAGATAGACCGCGAGCGACTCGGCGAGACGCGACTTTTTTTGTGAGGCTTCCAGGGTTGCCATGGCGTACAGGGTTTAGTGTCCAACACCGTCATGCCCGGCCTTGTGCCGGGCATCCACGTCTTTCTTTACCCGGTCCAAGACGTGGATGGCCGGGTCTTCAGCGCTTCGCGCTTCCGCCCGGCCATGACGAAAAAATACCGATCGGCGATCGGATGGTCGCCTCATTCGCCCGCTTCGAGCCGGCGCGGGAACGGCGCGGGCAGCACGGCCGTGTCATCCTCGGTGCCGTCGAATTCGACATCCCTGATGCGGCCGGCGCGCTTCTCGACTTTTTCGGCGGACACGAGAATCTGCCGCACGTCTTCGTTGGCCTGCCCGAAATGCTGCTGCAGCTTGAGCACGCGGTCCTGCAGCCGCCGCAAGTCGTCCATCAGATGGCCGACCTCGGCATGGATCTTGTCGGCGGCCTCGCGCATGCGCGCGTCTTTTTGAATCTGCTGGATCACCTGGATCGCCAGCATCAGCAGCGTCGGCGACACGATCACGACCTTGGAGCGATACGCCTTCTGCACGACGTCGTCGAAGCCGTCATGCAGTTCCGCGTAAACCGATTCCGATGGCACGAACATCAGCGCCAGATCCTGGGTCTCGCCGGGGATCAGATATTTCTTCGCAATGTCGCTCACATGCGCGCCGATATGCTGGCGCAGGAGTTTGGCCGCGGCATGGCGCGCCTCGTCGCTTTGCGACTCGCGGAAGGCGGTGACGGCCTCGAGCGGGAACTTGGCGTCGATCACCAGCGGGCGCTGGTCGGGCAGGAAGATCGCGCAATCCGGCCGCATCCGGTTGGAGAGCGTGAACTGGAATTCGTAAGACCCTTTCGCCAGGCCGTCCTGGATGATCATCTCCATGCGGCCCTGGCCGAAGGCGCCGCGCTGCTGCTTGTTGGCGAGTACGCTGGT
>CAYJNT010000410.1:0-2299 GCA_964370945.1 uncultured Hyphomicrobiales bacterium
GGCCCGCGCGACTGCCGAACATCAGAAGGGCTGGCGTCGTGCCGGCCCTTTTTTTTTGTTGCAGATCGCATTGGCGATCCGGCCACATGTGATTGTATTATGCGCAGGCAGAGACATATTTTGAGTGCATGGCCGATTGCTGCTGCAGCCCACCGCTTCTGATCAAGGGCGCGGCGTTGGATGTGTTCGGCACCGGAACGGGATGTCCGGACGTTATCGTTGCCGCCATCATGGCGACGCTGGCCCTGCAAGGCGCGGCGATCGTCGTGCGGCAATCGCTAAGTAAATTGCGCCGTCCCGCCGCAATGCCGGCGGAATAGTGGTCTCTGCTCTCATTTAAGGCTGTGCCAACTTCACCTGCTCAGCGGAGGTGCGTGCCATGGCGGACAACATAGTCAGTTTCGAGGCCGATGCGGTTGGCGCTTCCCCGAAAGGCTGGACGGCAACCAAGACCGGCGCAGGCGATCCGACGTGGACGGTCGAACGGGACCAAACCGCGCCATCGCATTCGAAGGTCGTGAAGCAATCCGGTCGCGCCTCCTATCCGCTGCTGTTGAAGGACGGCACCGACATCAAGGACGGCTTCGTCGAGATGAAGTTCAAGGCCGTCGCTGGCGCCCAGGACCGCGCGGCCGGGCTCGTCTGGCGGGCGAAGGACGCGAACAACTACTACGTGGTCCGGGCCAATGCGCTCGAGGACAATGTGGTGCTTTACAAGACCGTCAACGGCGTCCGCAGCGCGCTTGATATTGTCGGCCGGACGAGCGGCTATGGGATCGACATTCCCGTACCTGCCAACCAGTGGCTCGCTCTGCGCATCGAGTTCAAAGGCAGCCATTTTACGGTACTCTATAACGGCAAGCAGCTGTTCGAAGTCGAAGACCCAACCTTTCGCGAGGCCGGCATGGTAGGGTTGTGGACCAAGGCCGACAGCGCATCGCTGTTCGACGCGGTCGTTTACGGTCAAACGAATTAGATAGAACGTCTCGATACGGGGCCCCGTATGGACGCATTCATCGCACTCGCTGTTGCGAGCCTGCTTGCACGCACAAGCTACCAAATGGCGCGAAGTCCGGTGCTGCCGACCTTCGCCGCCGATCTCGGCGCCTTGCCCGAGTTTGTCGGCGTCATCGTCGCCGCCTCGACCATCACCGGCATCTTCTTCAAGCTGCCGTCCGGCGTGCTCTCCGACGTGCTCGGACGCAAACGCATGATGGTGATCGGCGCTTTTTTCTTTGCCGTTCCGCCATTCCTCTATCCGCTGGTGCAGGAGCCTTGGTCGTTGCTCGGGCTTCGCTTCGTTCACGGCTTCGCCACCGCGATCTTTTCGCCGGTCGCCTCCGCTTATGTGGCGAGCCTCACCGAGACCGGCCGCGGCGCCCGGTTAGGTTGGTTTTCGTCGGTGAACGACATCGGCTCGACGGCGGGGCCACTCGTCGGAGGGTTGGTACTTTATTTCACTGCCAGTTATTCACTGACCTATCTCTTGGTCGGTGCGCTCGGCGTGCTCGGCTTGCTACTCGTGTTGAGGCTCCCCGACGTTGATCGTCCGGCCGTCGCGGCAATGACTTTCGGCGACCGGGTAACCGAGTTCCGGCAGGGCCTCGCCGAGGTATTGCGGACGCCGCCGATTTTCGTCGCGGCCGGAATCGAGGCCATCATGTATCTGGGCTACGGAGCCTTTCTCGGATTCCTGCCGCTCTATGCCAAGAATGTGGGGCGCAACGACGCCGAGATCGCGCTTGTCCTCGGCACTCAGCTCGCTCTCGCGATGGTGGCGAAGCCGATTGCCGGAAACCTGTCCGACCGGGTGGGACGGATACCGGTCATCGTCATTGGCCTGCTGCTCTGCGCGATCGCGCTTCCGCTCATGTTCCGCAGCGAAAACCTGACGGTTTTCCTTCTTTCGGCGCCACTGCTCGGCCTCGGCGTCGGGACTGTCACGCCGGTGACCAATGCGCTCGCCGCTGATCTTGCCTCGGACCGCCGCCTTGGGGCTGCGATGGGCGTGTTCGGCACCATCTTGGACATCGGCGAAGCGGCAGGCCCGATGCTCGCTGGATTCCTGATTGGCGGCCTGGGCTATGCGGCAACCTTCGACGTCCTGGCCGCCGTCATCGCCGCGGTGACAGTCGCGCTCGCGACGTTCGTGCGCGACCCAAAGGCCGCCACGGCTCGGCGCCAATCTGACCGCGGCGTGAAATGACTCGCCTGAAAGCCAATAGTGAGCGTACTCAGCCCGCGCCGAGCGCGACCGCGGCGTTGTAGGTGATGAAGGCGGCGATGTAGGCGAGCGCCA
>CAYJNT010000411.1:0-2286 GCA_964370945.1 uncultured Hyphomicrobiales bacterium
GAACGGCCCTTGAGCTGCGCTTCCAGAATCCGGTTCACTTCCGTGAACGGCACGTCGATCGGCACGCCGATACTGACGCGCCCTTGCGTCAGCGGCGGCACGATTTCGAGCTTGGCCGGGAACGGACAGCTCGGCTTGTTCTCGTTCGCGATGATGCGGCTGTCGGCTTGTACTCCAAGAGTGAGTGTCAGTGCCTCGGCGTCGACGCGCGGCTGCGCCGCGAACGCGCGCGTCGGACGCAATTCAAGCCAGAGACTGGGCAGTCCCGTGGTGCCGCCGCCGAGCGGGATCGAACGGCACATCTTCGCCCATTCCTTGCGCGCTACATTTTCCAGGAAGGGGTCAGCGCGCAGCCGCGTTTGCAGGGCGGCGATCTGCTCGTTGACCGCCTTGTCGAGCAGCGGCTTCACTTCCTTCGACACATTGAGCTTGATCCCCGAGATCGAGACCGCATTGTCGCCCATCGACACCTGGCCGGTGAGATTGGGCTCGAGCCGCCAATTGGTCGCGATCGACGGCCGCGCGGTGACGGCGACATTGCCGCGGAAATCGGCGCGCTGGTCGAGCGCCTTGCCGGTGAAGCCTTCCACCTTGCGGCCGAGATTGTCGCTGAGCAGGCTCGTGATCTTGCCGCCGAGACCCGCAGCCTGCGAGCCGACTTGTCCGGTGACGCGCAATGCGCCGTTCAGACTCGTCGCCAGATGCAGGCCGTTGGCGTCGCCATTCACCGCCAGCGGCGATCGCGCGACCGTGAAGCCGATCTCGGCTTTCGAGAGCGCCTTGCTGAGCGGATTGTCGGGCTTGCCCGCGAGATCGCGCGGCGCCGCGCGCTCGAGCATGTCGCGGATCGCGGGCAGCGCCACCGCGACCGGCGCGATGATGACCGAGGAGCGCGTGACCGGCGGCAGCGGCGGCACTTCGGCCAGCGCAGGGAGACGATCGGGCTCGCGCGCTTCGCGCGGCCAGAAATAATCCATGGTCCAGAGGCTGAGCGTGAAGGACACCGTCACGATAAGCGCGCCGATCAGCACTCTGGTCAGGATGGGTATCATGCAGTGTCCCGGCTGCGACCGTTGGAGCCTAGTGTCCCGATTCCGAAGTTCGCTTCATTCTGCGGCACCCTCGTCAGCGAACTTCGGAATCGAAGGACACTAGCAACGTTATGATTCTAGTGTGGTTTTGGTTCAGAAATTCCCTTGACGAACTCGCGGCAAGAATGAAGGGAATTTCTGAACCACCACACTAGAACGGATCGGCGGCCACGGGTATCGGGGATTTTACGCGAACATTTTGGGGCGGCGCCGCATCGCGGCTGCGATCACGACGAGGAACCCATGCGGTGCAGCTTCAGCAGCGTATAGACCGCCTCGTTGGCCGGAACAGGCACGCCGGTTTCGCGCCCGAGCTTGACCACGGTGCCGGCGAGCCAATCGAGTTCCAGCCGGTTACCGCGTTCGAGATCGTGATACATCGAGGCCTTCAAGCCCTTCGGCGCGGCGTCGGAGAACTTCATCCGCGTTTCGATGTAGTCGTCCGACAGCGGCACGCCCCTGGCGCGGCCGACGGTCAGCGTCTCGGTCATCAGCTGCCGATAGAACGCGCGCGTCTCTTGATTCGCCAGGATCGGGCCGATGGTGGAGCGCGCTGCCGAGGTCATGCCGGAGAGCGCGACCAGGAAGATGAATTTCTCCCAGCGTTCGCGATTGATGCTGTCGGAGACCTTGATCTCGACCGCGGCCGCTTTGGCGGCGTCGGCGAAAGCGGTGAGCTTCGCGTCTGGCTTTGCGTCGATGCGGCCGAAATACATGCTCGCGAACTGGCTTGAATGGGTGATCACGCCGGGCGCCGAGATAACGGTCGCGATCTGGGCGGTGCCGCCGGCCACGTGATAGGCGCCGAGAATGGGCGCGATGCGCTCGACGCTGTCGACGCCGTTCTGCAGCGTAATCAGGCGCGTGTCAGGCCCGATCAAGGGCTTTCCCTGTTCGGCGGCTTTTTCCGTGTCCCAGAGCTTGACCGCGAACAGGACGATATCGACCGGCCCGACCGTCTTCGGATCGTCGGTCGCCTTCGCGTCTTTCAGATGCAGGTTGCCGAGCGTGCTTTCGATCTTGAGACCGTTCTTGCGGATCGCCTCGAAATGCGCGCCGCGCGCGATGAAATGCACCTCGTGTCCGGCCGCGGCCATGCGCGCACCGAAATATCCGCCGACCGCACCCGCCGCCATCACTGCAATGCGCATGAAAAATCCCGCCTTGTTGAGGGCGGGATTTTTCCTCCGGATCG
>CAYJNT010000412.1:0-2278 GCA_964370945.1 uncultured Hyphomicrobiales bacterium
GTGCGCGGCTGCGACCGCATCGTGCCCGTCGACATCTACGTGCCCGGCTGTCCGCCGACCGCCGAGGCGCTGCTCTACGGCGTGATGCTGCTGCAGAAGAAGATCCGCCGCACCGGCACGATCGAGCGGTAGTGGCCATGCAAATGACCGGCATCCCGTTCGGAACGACAGACTGGGCGAAAGTCGAAGCGACGACGCACAAAGGCGACACTGGCGTCGCGACGTGGCGCACGCGCCGGTTCGGCGACATCCGCGTGCGGCTGGTCGATTACTCGCCCGGCTACGTCGCCGACCACTGGTGCGAGAAGGGCCACATCCTTTTCTGCGTCGACGGCGAACTCAATACCGAGCTGAAGGACGGGCGCGCCTTCACGCTCAGGCCCGGCATGAGCTATCAGGTGGCCGACGGCATCGACGCCCATCGGTCGCATACCGCGCGCGGCGCGCGCCTTTTCATCGTGGATTGAAATGGAAGACACGCTCGAAAGGTTAGGCGCCACCATCAAGACCGCGCTGCCGGCGTCGGTCACCGGCTATGCCGTCGAGCGCGGCGAATTGACCGTCACGGCCAAGGCCGCCGACGTCGTCAAGGTCGCGACCTTCCTGCGCGACGATCCGGGCTGCCAGTTCGTCTGCATCATCGACGTCACGGCGGTCGATCGGCCGTCGCGCGAGCAGCGCTTCGACGTGGTCTATCATTTCCTGTCGCCGCGGCTGAACCAGCGCATCCGGCTCAAGGCGATGACCGACGAGGTCACGCCGGTGCCGTCGCTGATCGACGTATTCAAGGGCGCTGACTGGTTCGAGCGCGAGACCTACGACCTCTACGGCGTGCTGTTCACCGGCCACCCGGACATGCGGCGCATCCTGACGGACTACGGTTTCCAGGGCCATCCGCTGCGCAAGGACTTCCCGCTGACCGGCTTCGTCGAGGTGCGCTACGACGACGAGCAGAAGCGCGTCGTCTACGACAAGGTTTCGCTGACGCAGGAATTCCGCAACTTCGACTTCCTCTCGCCGTGGGAAGGCACCGACTACGTGCTGCCGGGCGACGAGAAGGCGAAGTGAGCGAATAGTGAGTAGCGAATAGCGAATAGCGAATGGAAAAGGAGGGTGCGCGATCGGGATCAGTTCATACCGTGATTTGAAGGTCTGGCAGGATGCGATGGCTTTGGCGGAAGAAACCTACCGCCTGACCAAGCGCTTTCCGAAGGACGAGATTTACGGCATGACGAGTCAAATCCGCCGAGCTGCCGCGTCCATTCCGGCGAATGTCGCTGAGGGGCATGGCAGGGAAAACAGCGGGTCCTTTGTGCAGTTTTTGCGGATGTCGCAAGGGTCGCTCAAGGAACTCGAAACTCATCTCATCCTTGCGGTTAGGGTGAGTATCGCATCGACAGAAGAAACCGAGCCTCTTCTGCGGCGATGTGGTGAACTTGGCAGGATGTTGCGGTCTCTCATTCGATCGATTCAGCGCAGACACAACGATGAGTGAACACCTCTTCCACTATTCGCTATTCGCTACTCGCCATTCGCGGGTTTCGATCGAGTGCGCCCCATGACCGAGACGTCGCTCCGTAATTTCACAATCAATTTCGGGCCCCAGCACCCAGCGGCCCATGGTGTGCTTCGTCTTGTCCTCGAGCTCGACGGCGAGATCGTCGAGCGCGTCGACCCGCACATCGGCCTGCTGCACCGCGGCACCGAGAAGCTGATCGAGGCCAAGACCTACACGCAGGCGACTCCGTATTTCGACCGGCTCGACTACGTCGCGCCGATGAACCAGGAGCACGCCTTCTGCCTGGCGGTGGAAAAGCTGCTCGGCGTCCAGGTGCCGAAGCGCGCGCAGCTGATCCGCGTGCTCTATTCCGAGATCGGCCGTATTCTGTCGCACCTCCTCAACGTCACCACGCAGGCGATGGACGTCGGCGCGCTCACCCCGCCGCTGTGGGGCTTTGAAGAGCGCGAGAAGCTGATGGTGTTCTACGAGCGCGTCTCCGGCAGCCGCATGCACGCCAACTACTTCCGGCCGGGCGGCGTGCACGAGGACATGCCGCCGCAGCTGATCGACGACATCTATAATTTCTGCGATCCGTTCCTGACGGTGGTCGACGACCTCGACGCGCTCTTGACCGGCAACCGCATCTTCAAGCAGCGCAACGTCGACATCGGCGTCGTGTCGCTTGCCGACTGCTGGAACTGGGGCTTCTCCGGCGTGATGGTGCGCGGCTCGGGCGCGGCCTGGGACCTGCGCAAGGCGCAGCCCTACGAGTGCTAC
>CAYJNT010000413.1:0-2263 GCA_964370945.1 uncultured Hyphomicrobiales bacterium
TCGTGCGCCCCTACCCCACCCGATTGAGAAACACCGGCAGCCCGCGCTTGTTGCCGTAGCTCGGGCGGTAGCGCTCGATGTTGTAGGTCGAGGCGACGTCGAGCGTGCGCGGCCCGAGTTTCGGATCGGGGATCGGCACGAGATCGTAGCAGCCGCCGACGAGCGCCGACATCAGCCCGGTCTTGCCGTCGAGGATCGCGTCATACGCCATGTTGCCGAAGCTCAGCGCGACCAGCTTGTCGATGAAATCCGGATCGCCCGAGCGCAGATCATAGGTGAGGTCGGAGGCGATCGTCTCCGCGCCGGCGCGCCGCTTGATCTCGTCGGCGAGCAACTCGGCGACGCTCACCTTCTTGCGGTGGCCATAGGCGTCGGGCTCGCCGTATTCGTGCAAGCCCGAGCCCTCCCATGCCGCGCCCTCGCTCAGCACGACGAGGGCATAATTGCTCGGGTTGCCGCGCTTGTCCTCGATCAGCAAGCCGATCAGCTTGTCGAGATCGACCTTGTATTCCGGAATGACGCAGCGGATCGAGGTGACGTAAGCCGTGTAGAGCGCGGTGAAGCCGGCGTCGCGGCCGAACACGCGGAAAATGCCGATCCGTTCGTGCGAGCCGACGGTGGTGCGCTGGCGCTGGATGGCGTCGGTGGCACGCGTGATCGCGGTCGAGAAGCCGATGCAATATTCGGTGTTGCGCACGTCGTTGTCCATCGTCTTCGGGATGCCGATGATCTTCACGCCGAGCTTGTCGAGCTTGGCCGCGTAGCTCAGCGTATCGTCGCCACCGATGGCGATCAGGTGCTCGATGCCGAGCGCCGACAGGTTCGAAAGCACTCGCTTCGAGAGATCCCAGGTCTTGTTGGCGACGCCGTCCTTGACGCTCTGCGTGACCGGAAAATCCTTGCCGGCGAGATGCTCGGGCAGCTTCTTCATCTTGGACGGGTTGGTGCGGCTCGAATGCAGCACGGTGCCGCCATGCCGGTCGATGGTGCGGGTGTTCACGCGGTTGAGCGGGATCACATAATGGGAACGGCTGGCCGGATCGTCGAGATTGACATGCGTGAGCGCCTCCCAGCCGCGGCGGAAGCCGATCACCTCGATATCGTTCTCGCTGCCGCGATAGGCCACGCTCTTGATGATCGCGTTGAGGCCTGGGACATCGCCGCCGCCCGTGAGAATGCCGATGCGTTTTGTCGCCATGACCACCTCTTAAAACCGCGCGTCGTGAAGGCGTGCGTCAGCGGGCATCATGCCGCAATCGTCCCTGCCAGCGCCTTCAAGCCGGGAAAGCTCGGATTGGGATGCATGATGATGTTGGTCGGGATGCGTTCCAGGAAGCTCCGGAATCGCCCCTTGCCCTCGAACCGGGCGCGGAATTCGGAGTGCCTGAGAAAATCGGCGATGCGCGGCGCGATGCCGCCGGCAATGTAGACGCCGCCGCAGGCGCGAAAGGTGAGCGCGAAATTGCCGGCCACCGATCCCAGCATCGCGCAGAATGTTTCCAGTGCCATGCGGCTCACCGGACATTCGTCGCTCAAACCCGCTCGCGTAATGCCGGTCGGGTCGCGCGCAGGAACGGCAATCCCGTCGAGATCGGCAATCGCACGATGGAGATTTTCCAGCCCGGGGCCGGACACCGCGCGCTCGATCGACACATGCCCGAAATGCCCGCGCAAATATTCGATGATCGCGTCCTCATGCCGCGAGCCGGCGGCAAGCGTGTTATGGCCGCCTTCGGTCGCGATCGGGATCGCGCGTCCGTCGCGGTGGAGGAGCGCGGCGGCGCCGAAGCCGGTGCCCGGTCCGAGCACGACCATCGGCTCGCCCGTCACCGCCTTTCCGCCGCCGAGCGGGAAAAGGTCGGTTGCGGCGAGATGCGGCAGCGACAGCGCGACCGCCTCGAAATCGTTGATCAGCCGGATATGGGAGAACCCGAACGCCTTGCGCAGTTCGGCGGCGTCGATGATCCAGTGGCTGTTGGTGATGATGCAGCGCTCGCCGGCGATCGGCCCGGCCACCGCGAGCACCGCGGCGGCGAGTTCGCCGGCACCCTTCTGCCGCGCGAGAAACGCGGCGATGGCATCGCCGACCTTCAGATGATCGGCCGCCATGGCGCGCTCGATGGTCCCGAGCTGCCTGTCGCTCGCAAGCGCAAATCGCGCGTTGGTGCCGCCAATATCGCCCAATAAAAAATGCATCTGTCCGCCAATCTGAACGACGTCTTCTTCCATGATCGTGGCAACACCGTGCCTTGCGGGGCGTTCC
>CAYJNT010000414.1:0-2250 GCA_964370945.1 uncultured Hyphomicrobiales bacterium
GTTGCCGTAAGTGCTCCTTGAGCGTGTTGCGGCTGACGCTGGTCAGCTTGGCGATCTCGCCGATGCTGACGCGACCGTGGTCGCGGGCGTGGTCGAGAATCTGGACCGAGTGTTCCGGCAGGCTTGAGACCACGAGCTTTTCGCGCTCGATCTTTTTTGCAAGCCGCTCCTTCTGCTGGCCCAGCGCGCGCAGGAAGAACAGCAGCCACGGCTCCCAATTAGGGGCGTCGGTGCGGATCGTTCCCTGCGTCTGCCGCAGCGCCAGGTAGTAGCCCTCCTTGCTCTGCTCGATGACGCTTTCGAGCGAGCTGTAGGGCACGTACGCGTAGCCGGCGCGCAGCAGCATCAGCGTGGTGAGGATGCGGCTAAGCCGGCCATTGCCGTCCTGGAATGGATGGATGGCGAGGAATACGACAGTGAAGATGGCGATGACGAGCAGAGGATGGAGACGCTTCTCCTCTATTGCTTCGCCAAACCAGGTGACGAGTTCTGTCATCAGCCGGGGCGTGTCGAACGGCGTCGCGGTCTCGAACACGACGCCGATCTGCTTGCCGTCCTGGTCGAAGGCCACGACGTTGTTGGGGCCGGTCTTGTAGCCGCCGCGGTGCCGCTCGTCCTTCTCGCTGTGCACGAGCAGGTCGCGGTGCAATTGCTTGATGTGGTTTTCGGTGATCGCGATCTCGTCCCACGACCGGAACACGAGGTCCATCGCCTCGGCGTAACCGGCGACCTCCTGCTCGTCGCGAGACGCGAAGGACTTGATGTCGAGGTTGGACAGCAGCCGCTCGACCTCGCGGTCGGAGAGTTTGCTGCCCTCGATCCGGGTGGAGGAGCCGATGCTCTCGATGGTGGCGACACGCCGCAGCGCCGACAGCCGTTCAGGCGCGACGGTTCCGAGCGCCCGCCAGGCGCCCTTGAACTCGTCGATCTCGGCGATCAGTGCCAGGATCTCCGGGGTGATCCGGATGGTGTCGGTTCGGATGCTCACACCCGAATAGACACCCAAATCCACCCAAATAGCAAGGCCACCCGAATGCCCACCCAATTCCGCCCGATTGGGCTGGACTTAAGGAAAGGGAAGGCCGTCAACCTTTCGTTAGCCGAACCAGCAGTTAAAGGATCGAGCCCGTCGGGCCGCTCGCGGGTCCTTCCTGGCGGAGATCCTATGCGGGGGCAATGGCCCGCCGCTTCGCTACAGACAGCCGCAAAATCTGAGTTACCAGTTACCACGCGACGTTGGCGCCTGTGTCCCCTACCCTGATGCGCGGCGTGTTCGCCGCGCTGCGCAGCTTCTGGTCAATCTCGGTCTCATCCACCGGGACAATGAATGGCAGCCGTACTGGCATTCCTGGCTCGACTGGATGCGCGAGCAGGGCTGGCGCCGCTTCGGCTTCTACATCTGGGACCAGGGGCCGGGATTGCCGGGCGATTGGAACGGTCGCCTGGCGCCGGCTTTCGAGTTTGTCTTTCACTTCAATCGCAAGGCTCGCAAGCCCAACAAGATCGTCCCCTGCAAGTGGGCCGGCCACATCAACGACACGCACGGCGGTATTCGCCACAGGGACGGCCACGTTGGGGAATGGACGCACGCCGGACAAAGGCGTCCAGGATACGCGCATTCCGGACAACGTCATTCGCATCACGCGCCACAAGACACGCGGCATCGAGACAGAGCTACGCCCACGCCAAGCAGTTCAACCGCCATCGTCGAGAGCTGCGCATCTTGCGTATCAGGCTCGGCCGGCTCGTCCGCGACATCCGGCGCAAGATTGCCGGCCAGGAGGACCTCGAGGTCGCCTTCGCCGCGCCGCTATCGCGCGCCGATCAGATCCGCTCGCAGCAGCAGCGCCAGCGCGGCTGGAAGCTGTATTCCTTCCACGCGCCGGAGGTCGAGTGCATCGGCAAGGGCAAGGCCAGCGCGCCTTACGAGTTCGGGGTGAAGGCCTCCATCGTCACCACCAATGCCCGAGCACCGGGCGGCCAGTTTGTGCTGCACGCCAGGGCGCTGCCCGGCAACCCTTACGATGGCCACACGCTACGCGCCGTGGTCGAGGATACCCAGAAGCTCACCGGCCGCGAGATCGAGCGCGCCTATGTCGACAAGGGATACCGCGGCCACGACGCGCCGCATCCGCGCCGTGTCTTCATCTCAGGCCAAAAACACGGGGTCTTCGGCGCCATCAAACGTGAGCTCAGGCGCCGTTCCGCCATCGAAGCGGTGATCGGCCACATGAAAGCCGAAGGCCATCT
>CAYJNT010000415.1:0-2234 GCA_964370945.1 uncultured Hyphomicrobiales bacterium
TCGCGGATGCGCGATGCCACTGTGCCGAGATTGTCGGCAACGCTGCGCGCCGAGGTCGCGTGGCGATTGGTGATTTCGGCAACGTCATTCACGCCCTTGACCTGTTCCGCGGCCTCCGAGGTGCGCTTCGACGCGATTTCGACAGAGCGGGCGATTTCCTGCGTCGCGGCGCCTTGCTGGGTGACGGCGGCGGCGATGGCGCCGGAGATATCGCCGATTTCGCGGATCGTGCGTTCGATCGCGCTCGTCGCCTCGATCGAGCGCTCGGTCGCCGATTGCATGGCGGCGATCTGCGCGGTGATTTCGTCCGTCGCTTTGGCGGTCTGCCCCGCAAGCGCCTTCACTTCACCCGCGACGACAGCAAAGCCGCGACCGGCTTCGCCCGCGCGCGCCGCCTCGATCGTGGCGTTGAGCGCCAGAAGATTGGTCTGCGCCGCGATGTCGTTGATCAGTCTGACGACGTCGCCGATGCGACCAGCGGCCTCGTTGAGCTCCTTCACGGTCACGTTGGTTTGCGCTGCTTCCGCGACCGCCTTCATCGCGATGCCGTTCGATTGCGAAACCTGCCGCTCGATCTCGTGCACCGAGGCCGTCAATTCCTCCGCGGCCGAGGCGATGTCGCTCACGTTGCCGGAGGCTTCGGACGAAGCGGTCGCCGCACGCGACATCAAATCGGAGGTCGTGGACACGCCTTCGGCGATGTGTTGCGAGCCCTGCCGCACGTTGCCCGACAAGGAGAGCAATTCGGACAGGCTCGATTCCACGTCGGCGCTGAAGCGCGAAATTTCCTGCGTCATCATTTCCTGTCGTTTCGTGCGCGCTTCGGCATCGAGGCTCACGGTCTTGGTGAGCTCGCCATTACTCATCATCGCCTTCTGGAAAACGGCGATCGATCCGGCCAGTGCGCCGATCTCGTCCTTGCGGTCGCGATGCGGGATCGCGACGTCGTGTCCGGCCGCGACCTCTTCGGTGACGCGGGTGATATCGGCGAGCGGCTTGATACAGCCGCGCCAGATCACGAGCACGCCGATGCCCGCGAGCATGACCGCGAATACGCCGAGTATGGTCATCCAGTAGGCCGTGCTGGTGATGCCCTGCTCCACCTGCGCATAAAGCTGCTTTGAGCGGTTGGCATAAAGCTGCGCCAGCGCGTCGAGATCCTTGTTGAGCGCGGTACGGACATTGCGGTTGGCGTCATTATCGCCCCATTCGCGTCCGGCCGCCGGGTTTATTTCCGTGCCGCGCTTGACGAGCTCGCGGCGAAATTCCTGGAATTGCGCGATGCGTTTGGCGAATTCGCCGAACTGGGCGGCGTCGTCCGGCCCGACGCGTTGCTGCCATTCCTTGACGACATCGCCGATGCGCGCGTTGAATTTGAGCAAGCCCGCGCCGAATTTCTTGGCGGTCTGAACATCCGGCGACATGTAGATGCCGCGCGACTCCATCACCACCGCATAAATGAGCGCGTTGACGCGCTCGACATTCATGCTGCCGTGAAAGGCGGATTCGAACTGGTTGGTGATAGCCGCCTGCTGGCGCGAATTGACGACGCCGACAAGCGCAAGGCCCACGGTGGCGCTCGCGAGCAGCCCGAAAATTGCGTAAAGCTTGCCCGCGATCGAAAGTCTGGGGAAAGTCACCCTATATTCTCCAAATTCTTTGGCACGACGCCCTTCCCGATCGGGCTTTTGCGGAATGTGGCGGTAAATTGTTAACTACAGGTTGTCGGGCGATAATTCGGGCCCCAGATATCCCGCCAACCGGTCATGCAGAAAATGAAGGACGCCCATGCCGTTGAATGTCGCCGTGCAGATGGACCCGATCGAGCGGATCAATATCCGCGGCGATTCGACTTTCGCCCTCCTGATCGAGGCGCAGAAGCGGGGGCACCGGCTGTCCTATTACACCCCCGACAAGCTCGCCCAGCGCAGCGACAAGGTCTTCGCGGCGGTGCAGCCGCTGGACGTGCGCGACCAAGCCGGCGCCCATTTCACCCTGGGCGAGGCAAAACGGACCGAGCTGACGGACTTCGATGTGATCCTGCTGCGGCAGGATCCGCCTTTCGACCTCGCTTACATCACGACCACCCATCTGCTCGAGCGCATCCACCCGAAAACGCTCGTGGTCAACGATCCCGCGCATGTCCGCAACGCGCCGGAGAAGATTTTCGTCCTCGAATTTTCCGACCTGATGCCGCCCACGCTCGTCACGCGCGACCTTGCCGAGATCAAGCT
>CAYJNT010000416.1:0-2232 GCA_964370945.1 uncultured Hyphomicrobiales bacterium
GCCCCGGCCAGATGGATTAGCCACACGCCGCCGTAAACAAAGGCGAAAGAGAGACTGGCTAGTGTTCCGACTCTGACGCTTAGTACCGTCACTTGATGGTTTCGAGGGCATCGAGCGCGCGCCGTTCCTTCTGCAGGATCACGTCGGCTTTCTTGGTCCACACGAACGGCTTGGGATCGGCGTTATGCCGATCGAGGTAATCGTGGATAGCATCTTCCAACTCGGCCACGCTCGTGAAAGTGCCGCGTCGGATGCGCTTCGTCGTGATCTCTGCGAAGAAGCGTTCGACGAGATTGAGCCAGGACGCACTCGTCGGCGTGAAGTGCAGCTTGAAGCGCGGATGCTTGGCCAGCCACGCCTTCACCTCGGCGGTCTTGTGCGTCCCGTAGTTATCGAGCACGAGATGCACGTCGAGGTGTCTAAGCACGGCTCGATCGATCCGTTTCAGAAAGCGAATGAACTCTTTCGCCCGATGCCGAGGCTGGCATTCGCCGATGACGAGGCCGCTCTTCACGTCGAGGGCTGCGAACAGCGTGGTGGTCCCGTGACGCTTGTAGTCATGCGTCATCGTTGCAGCCCGACCCCGCTTCAGCGGCAGGCCCGGCTGCGTGCGGTCGAGGGCCTGGATCTGGCTCTTCTCGTCGACGCACAGCACCAGCGCCCGATCCGGTGGGCTCATATAGAGGCCGACGACGTCCGTGACCTTCTCCTCGAAGTTCGGGTCGTTCGATATCTTGAAGCGGCGTACGAGATGCGGCTTGAGGCCCGCCTCGGCCCAGATGCGCTGAACGCTTGTATGGCTGATGCCCATGACCTTCGCCATCGATCGCACGCTCCAGTGCGTCGCATTCGGCGGCGTCTCGCTCGCTGTCTTCGCCAGCACCTTGCGCTTCACGGCAGCCGGCAACGGCGCGCGGCCAGGTTTACGGGTCTTATCGCGCGTGAGGCCATCAACGCCCTCGGCAGCAAAACGCTCCTGCCACCGCCACACGCACGGCTTCGATTTGCCCGTCGCGCCCATGATCGCCATCGTGCCGAGGCCGTCGGCGGTGGCCAGGATGATCTTCGCGCGCCACACCACTTTCGCTGGCGTGTTGCGATCAGATGCGAGCTGCCGAAGGCGGTTGCGATCAGCAGAGCTTACATCGAAGGAAACGTTCTCTCTCATCCCCGAACATTGACTGATTTGCGCAAGGATGGGAATCGTCTGTCAGTGACGGAACACTAGCTTCTGTTGACATTAGGGGATTCCCGCCGGCCGGCAATTGTGATTCAAGATCGCAACTGAGGGAGGGCGATCTTGATTCGGCGGGAACTCACGGACGCGCAGTGGGCGCGCATCGCGAAGCTTGTGCCAGGCAAGGAAGGCGACAAGGGCCGGCACGGCGAGGACAATCGATTGTTCGTCGACGCCGTGCTCTGGGTCTTGAGGTCGGGTGCGCCGTGGCGGTTCCTGCCTGACGAGTTCGGGAAGTGGAACAGCGTGTACACGCGCTTCATGCGCTGGTCGCGGGCTGGCCGATGGGAGAGTCTTTTCAAGGCCTTGGCTGACGATCCCGACTTCGGGCACATCATGATCGACGCAACAATCGTGCGCGCGCACCAGCATGCGAGCGGTGCAAAAGGGGGGCCGATGGTCAAGCCATCGGCCGCTCGCGCGGCGGGCTGAGCACCAAGATCCACGCCGCCGTCGACGCCCTCGGCAACCCGCTGCGACTGATCCTCACGGCGGGCCAGGTGCACGAGTCGACCGAAGCTGCAAACCTCGTCGATGGCCTGACGCTGATCAGCGTCATCGCCGACAAGGGCTACGACGCCGATCATTTCCGCATCCTCCTCGCAGATGCCGATGTCGACGTCGTCATTCCGCCGAACGGCTCGAGAAAAGCCGAGATCGCCTATGACCAGAATGCCTACGGGTTGCGCTACCGCATCGAGTGCTTCTTCAACAAACTCAAGCATTACCGGCGCATCGCCACACGCTTCGAAAAGCTCGCCCGCAACTTCCATTCGATGCTCTGCCTCGCCGCCGCTATGATCTGGCTCCGCTGAATGTCAACAGAACCTAGATTGCTGCAGGAGTGCTGCTGTGATGTCACAGCGATCCCCGATCTCGCATGCGTGCGTGCCAGGCGCCGCGCAAACGCTCTCCCACTCGCTCTTCGGCCATTGCGCATTTTTATGTATGAGGTGCAACCGGCTGCAAGGGATTGACACTCGTCAAACCGGCAA
>CAYJNT010000417.1:0-2192 GCA_964370945.1 uncultured Hyphomicrobiales bacterium
CGGCGACGACCAATACGGCGTCGACATCATGGCGGTGCGCGAGATCAAAGGCTGGACTGACATTACGCCCTTGCCCGGGCAGGCCGAATATGTTCGCGGCGTGCTGAACCTGCGCGGCATCATCGTGCCCATCATCGACCTGCGTTGCCGCTTCGGCCAAGGTCAGACCAAGGCGACGCCGCTGCACATCGCGATCATCGTGCAGATCGCCAACAAGCCGATCGGCCTGCTCGCCGACCGCGTGCTCGACATCGTTTCGCTCGACAGCACCCAGATCAAGCCGGTGCCGCGGGTGGCGCAGTCGTCACGCGCGAGCTTCCTGTCCGGCCTGATCACGACCGAAACGGGCATGATCGCGCTGATCGACCTACCCAATCTGCTGTCGTCGAAGATCGTCGATGAAGCCGAGGGCGCGCTCGCTCAAGCCGGCGTGGCCGCGTAAAGCGTTTCGTCGAGTCGCGGTTTTTCTGCGAGGCGCCCTGACCGGCGTGACGGCGCGTGGCTTGACCGCTCGCCGTCGTTTTGCGCTGTCGCCGCGCACCGTTCTCAAGTACAGCACTCATCATATACTGTAATGATGTTATTCTAGATTACCGTTCTAACGTATACTTATATAAGTACATAGTATTCGATTGTTTTCCGTACCGCTGATTAACCATTCCGCAAGCCCGGCAAGCTCACACTCATGCTCGCAATTTGATCCGCGTGCCTAAGTTTTTTGCACCCGCAAGAGCGAGCCAGCACACATCATGAGCGAGCCAACTGCCGTTTCGTCACCCCTTGGCGCCGGCCAAGCGGGGGAGACCGACGCCACCGACACCGCCCGCGTCAGCGCGCTGCCGACACAATTGATCAGCTTCGCCATTGGCGACGACCAGTACGGCGTCGACATCATGGCGGTGCGTGAAATCAAGGGCTGGACCGACATCACGCCCTTGCCGCGGCAATCAGAATACGTCCGCGGCGTGTTGAACCTGCGCGGCGTCATCGTTCCGATCGTCGATCTGCGCTGCCGCTTCGGCCAGGGCCTGACCAAGGCGACGGCGCTGCACATCGTCATCATCGTGCAGATCGCCGCCAAGCCGATCGGCCTGCTGGCCGACCGCGTGCTGGACATCGTCTCGCTCGACGAGACGCAGATCAAGCCGGTGCCGCGCGTCGCGCAATCGCAGCGCGTGAGCTTCCTGTCCGGCCTGGTCACCACCGACGCCGGCATGATCGCGCTGATCGATCTTCCCAACCTTCTGTCGATGCAGCTCGGCGAGGACGCAGAGAACTCGCCCGGTTTTAGAACCACCGCCATCGCGGCCTAACGGATCGGCCGCGATCGCTCTCAATTCAGCGGCTCACCGACCGGCGGGCCGAATCTCAAAATCCACTCAGAACGACCTTCCGAGGAAAACCATGCTGAAAATATCGAACATAAAGATCGGCACCAAGCTCATGGTCATGTCGGGCTTGGGCATCCTGCTCGTCGGCGGCATGATCGTCAGCCAGATGTTGGGCAACTCCGCCGTGCGCAGCGCGAACGAAATCGCGAATACCCAGATGCAAATCGAAATCGCGCTCCTGAACGCCAAGTCATCGAGCCGCGGCATGCAGATCGGCGTGCGCGATGTCAGACTTTCGCAAAGTCCCGCCGCTCTTCAGGGCGCGTTCAAACTCCTCGAAGAACGTCACAAGAATGCGCGCGGCCATATCGACGGCGTCTTGCCGAAGTTGCGGTCGGCGGAGAATCGCGAGCGCGTCGAAAAGCTGCGTTCGCTTGTCGACCAGTATCTAGCGGGCACCAGGGAAATCGCCGCTCTCAAGACCGAGGTGTTCGACCTGGAATCCCAGAAATCTGCTGAGGCCGGTCCGCGGATCGCCGCTCTCAACGAGCAGGCCGGGCGCGTCGCCCGCGAGAAGACCCTGCCGCTCGCGAGCGCGATGGATGCGGCTATCAACAAGACTGCGCAATTAGCGGAAGAAATGGCAGCGAAAGAGCTGGCCCGCGCCGAACAGGAGATGACGTCCGCCGAGCGGCTGAATCTCGGAATCGGCATCCTCGCCATGGTCGTTCTGGTCGGCGCCGCCGTGTTCGGCACCGTTTCGATCGCCCGGCCGCTGGTTGCCCTCACCAAGCCGATCAACGAGCTCGCCGGCGGCAACTTCAACGTCCAGGTGGCCGGCGTCGGCCGCAAGGACGAGGT
>CAYJNT010000418.1:0-2164 GCA_964370945.1 uncultured Hyphomicrobiales bacterium
TCGCTAACAAGGGTGCCGCAGAATGAAGCGAACTTCGGAATCGGGACACTAGCCTTGCTCGACATTGAAAACCTTTGCAGCCGCTACGGCCGGATCGAGGTGCTGCATGGCGCTTCGCTGTCGGTCGCGGCCGGCGAAATCGTCACGCTGGTCGGCAGCAACGGCGCCGGCAAGACCACCTTGTTGCGCGCGATTTCCGGCGTGCAGCCGGTGTCGGGCGGCATCATCCGGTTCAACGGACAGGCAATCCGGCATGCGCCCCCGCATCTGCGCGTGAAATTCGGTATCGCGCAGGTGCCGGAAGGCCGCCAGGTGTTCGCGCCGTTATCGATCGAGGACAATCTCAGACTCGGCGCCTGGACGCGCAGGGACGCCGAGATCGCTGCCGACATCGACGATGTGTACGAGACATTTCCGATCTTGCGCGAAAAACGTTCCGTGCCCGCGGGTGGGTTGTCGGGCGGACAGCAACAGATGTTGGCGATCGGCCGCGCCTTGATGGCGCGCCCCAAATTGATGCTGCTGGACGAACCCTCGATGGGACTCGCGCCGCTGATTGTCGACCAGATTTTCGAGATCATCGCGGGCTTGAAGCGCCGCGGCATCACCGTGCTGCTGGTCGAGCAGAATGCCTATGCGGCGCTCGCGATCGCGGATCGCGGCTATGTGATGGAAACCGGGCGTATCGCATTGAGCGGTACGGGGCGTGAATTGCTCGAGGATTCCAAGGTGCGTTCGGCGTATCTTGGTGTTTGAGGAGACCCGATGTCGAAGTCGCTGGCTGACAATTTCGATCTGCGCGCGCTTCCGGCGGATTTTTATGCCAATCCGTTTCCCTATTACGACGCGTTGCGGACCAATGCGCCGGTCAAGCTCATGCCGGACGGCGGATATCTCCTCACGCGCTTCAAGGATTGCGAAGCGGTCTACAAGGACCCGGTCACATTCTCTTCTGACAAGAAACAGGAGTTCAAGCCGAAATTTGGCGACACGCTGGTCTATGAGCATCACACCACGAGCCTCGTCTTCAACGACCCGCCGCTGCACTCCCGCGTGCGCAAGCTCATTCTTGGCGCGCTGGTGCCCCGCGCCATCAGCGAGATGGAGCCTGGGCTTGTCCGGCTCGTAGAGAAACTGCTCGATGAGATGGCCGCCAAGGAGCGCGGCGGCGGAACCGTCGACCTGATCACCGACTTTGCCTCGGCTATTCCGGTCGAGATCATCGGTAATCTGCTCAATGTTCCGCAAGCCGATCGCGGGCCGCTGCGCGGCTGGTCGCTCAAGATTCTCGGCGCACTGGAGCCTGTGATCTCGCCCGAGCAATTGCAGGCCGCCGATACCGCAGTTCGCGAGTTCCTCGACTATCTCGAACGGCTCGTGGCCGACCGCAAGAAAAATCCTGGCGATCCGCAAGCCGACGTTCTCACCCGCCTGCTTGGGGACATCGATGGCGAGCGCCTGACGCACAAGGAGCTGTTGCAGAACTGCATTTTCATTTTGAACGCCGGTCACGAAACGACCACCAACCTGATCGGCAACAGCCTGGTCACGCTCGCGCGCTGGCCGCGGGAGAAGGAAGAGCTGATCGCCCATCCGGACCTGACGAAGTCGGCGATCGAAGAGGTCCTGCGGTTCGAGAGCTCCAATCAGCTGGGCAACCGGATCACCACGACCGACACCGAGATCGGCGGCATCCGTATGCTGAAGGATACGCGGATCACGATTTGCATCGGCGCCGCCAACCGCGATCCGGATGTGTTTTCCGACCCGCACATCTTCAACATCAAGCGGACGCCGAACCGCCACCTCGCCTTCGGTTCGGGCGTGCATCAATGCGTGGGCTTGAGCCTTGCGCGGCTCGAGGGCCGGGTTGCCGTGGAATTATTCCTCAAGCGCTTCCCTAACTACGCCCTCAAGGGCGAACCCGAGCAAGCGCACCGCGCGCGCTTTCGCGGATTCAGCAGCATTCCCGCCGAGCTCGGCGCGTCGTAACAGGGAGATCCCCTAGAGTCTGATCCAATTCAATTGAATCGGATCAGACTCTAGATTCCTTATTTGTCGCGCAATCTTGCGGCGAACCGGTTTCCACTTCGCCGGATTGCGCTCTAAGCCGCGCTGCTCGCCAGCCGGCTCAGCTCGCGCCGCACGATCTGGCCGTAGGGGC
>CAYJNT010000419.1:0-2153 GCA_964370945.1 uncultured Hyphomicrobiales bacterium
CTGTACAAGCATCCGGCGGTGATGGCGGTGGCGGTGGTGGCCAAGGCCGACGACAAATGGGGCGAGACGCCGTGCGCCTTCGTCGAGTTGAAGCCCGGCGCGCAGGCGACGCCGGACGAACTCGTGCAATGGTGCCGCAAGCATTTGGCCGGCTACAAGGTGCCGCGCCACGTGGTGTTTGCGGAGATCCCGAAGACGAGCACGGGGAAGATTCAGAAGTTCAAGCTACGGGAGATGACGAAGGGGGTGTGAGGAGCGCGGACTCATAGCGAGTCGAAATCCGCGTTTGGGGGGTTAGGAAAACCAATTGTAGGGCCTCAGCCATGACCGAAATCGCCATCAGAGAAAAGTTAGTCAAGTACGGCCAACGCTTGCTGCATTCTAGGACGCGGAGGCACGAATATTCTGGAGATGATGCTGCTGATCGTTTGCTAAATGATCTGCGCAAGTATCCGCACGCATTTGTTCTAGCCTGCACCATGAACCGAATGATCAAAGCAGAGAGGGCATGGGCTATTCCATATAAGATTTCTGAGAAGATTGGCGGCTTCTCAATGTCGAAGCTTACGAGGCTATCCGAGCACCAACTAGCCAAATTACTGTCAGGAACTGGGGTGCGCTTTACGAAAGAGATGCCCGGGATTTTCCACTCTGCCGTCCAACGTATCAACAGACAATATGAAGGCAATGCGAGCCAAATTTGGAAAGGAACCCCTTCAAGCGCAGAAGTCGTTTATCGTTTTCTTGAATTTGATGGGGTTGGACCAAAGATCGCGACTATGGCGGTCAATCTGCTCACCCGAAATCACAAAATACAATTTTCCGATTACTACTCAGTCGATATTTCGGTAGACCGCCAAGTGCGACGCGTTTTTCACTGCCTCGGCCTATGTGAGCCAAAAGCTACGGACGACCAAATCATCTATAAAGCCCGCACTATCTATCCAAAGTTTCCCGGCATAATTGATTGGCCGTGCTGGGAAATCGGCAGACAGTGGTGCAGCACCCACACACCCAAGTGCCGACTGTGTTATATGAATGACTTATGCCCATCGGCAAAGGTTTGAAGGCCTTCGATGTCCACCAGTAGCCAGTAGCCTGGGTGAAGCGAAGCGAAACCCGGGACTTCAGCGTGGCAGCTGCGCGCTAAACCCGCATTCCGCTACGCTCCATGCGGGCTACGAATAAGCAGCGCCGCTCACGCCGCCTCAGCCTCCATCACCCCGACCACCAGCCGCTTGCCCAGCGCGCGCAGAGCGGCCGTTAGCGCCGGCAGCTTGGTTGCGTGCTTGGGATCGAGAATGCGGCGCACCTCCTTCTCGTTCTTGCCGATACGGCGCGCCAGCTCGGATTTGCTGATACCGGCGGAAGCGAACGCTTCCAATACCGCGAGCTTGGCTGCCACATCCGGGGCAACCATGATTTCGACCAACCCACGTCCTTTCGTGCGCGGCTTCGGCAACGCCATGCCGTGCTCAAGGTAGGTCAGCAACACAAGCCCGAGAGCTTCCTCCGCCATCGCACGGGCGTTATCTTCGCCCCGTCCTTGCGTGACCACCTCCGGTACATCGGGGAACGTAACGACGATATTGCCGCGGCGATCGCCCGGCTCGAACAGCGCGCGGTAAGCGTAAGCTTTCATCATGGCTCTCCATTTCAGTCAGCAAGACCAAGTTTCTTTTTGATCTTCCGACCCGTATGCGGATCAATCTCGCGAGATGGCAGCGTCGTGAAAAGCTTGCCAACCCAAACCATCGCGTGGCCGCCTTTGCCGCGCTTGTATTCAACGCGGAAAGACAGATTTCGGCCGGCGGCCTCTTCTCTCAGTTCGGCAATAAATCTGTCGCGCTTGTTCATGATCTTCCAATCGAAGGAACAAGGCAAAATAAATAATTCACAGTATCGGACAAATTTGTCCGATTGTCAATATCGACTTGCTACCATGGGAACGCTACCTTTCTAAACGGGATCACCGGGTCACGGCGCGGAGCCTGTCATTGGGCCACGCTTCGCGCGGACCCGTTGGCGCGGCCCGGTGATGACAGTGGGGGAGCCATGCCCGACATACTGGTGAGCGACGACGGCCCGGTTCGCACCATCCGGATGAACCGGCCGGAGAAGAAGAACGCGCTGACGCTCGCGATGTACGACGC
>CAYJNT010000420.1:0-2132 GCA_964370945.1 uncultured Hyphomicrobiales bacterium
CTCAATCCGGCGGTCGAGGAAATCCTCTATCCCGCGATGGAGGATTTCCAGCTCGACCTGATCATCGGCGAGGGCCCGGCGGCGCGCTCGGTGAAAATCGATCTGTCGCGCTTCACGCTCGTCGGTGCGACCACCCGGGCGGGTCTCCTCACCAATCCGCTGCGCGACCGTTTCGGCATTCCGGTGCGGCTCAACTTCTATAGCGAAGCCGAGCTCGAACAGATCGTCACCCGCGCCGCCCGCGTGCTCGGCGCGAAGATCACCGCCGATGGCGCCAACGAGATCGCGCGCCGCGCGCGTGGCACGCCGCGCATCGCCGGGAGACTCCTGCGCCGGCTGCGCGACTTCGCGCATGTCGATGGCGCCAAGGCGATCGACCGCACCGTCGCCGACAAGGCGCTCGGCGCGCTCGAAGTCGACAGCGCGGGCCTCGACGCCATGGACCGGCGCTATCTCTCGACCATCGCGCTCAATTACGGCGGCGGGCCGGTCGGCGTCGAAACCATCGCGGCGGCGTTGTCGGAGCCGCGTGACGCCATCGAAGACATCATCGAGCCGTTCCTCATTCAGAAAGGCTTCATCCAGCGCACGCCGCGGGGGCGGCTTCTGACGTCGCATGCCTTCCGCCATCTCGGCCTTGCCGAGCCCTCGCGCGACCCGTCGCAATTCGGGCTGTTCACCGACGGCGACGAGGATTGAACCAGCCTTTGCGTTGAAGCGACCAATAACCCTGGACAAGTAACGGGGCGCATTGTGCCGTGAACGATTTCATCGAGGACGCCAAAGCCTGGGCGACGATGCCGATTCCGGGCGCCGCGCCACAGGCCGAACAGCGCAAGATGTACGATGCGATGAGCATCGAGCAACTCGCCGAAATCTGGCGGGCGCTGCAGCATGTCGGCCTGCGCGACCAGACCGAAGGCACCTGGGATACGACGCTCTATTTCGACGCGCTTCCGCACGATGAGCCGGAGCGCGCACTCGACCTCGTGCTCGCCGTGCTTCGCAGCGAGCAGGACCAGCTCGTGCTCATGCAACTCGACGACAAGTTCACGACCACGCTCATCCATGCCCATGCCGGAACGCTGATTGATCGGCTCGAACGCGAGGTGACAGGCAATCCGAAACTGCGTTGGCTCCTGGGCAGCGCCTATTGGTGGGCGCCCAGTGCGCCCTTGAAGGCGCGGCTCGAGGTCATTGCCGATATTGAAAGCTGGCGCGCCGACCGTGACGCATCGCGAGCGCTGTCGGAATCGATTGATTTCGCGTCGCTCTCTCCTGCCGAGCTTGCGCGGGTGTGGATCGAGCAAAGCGGCAAACCCCAGAAAGACCAAAACGATCTCTGGTCAGAGCTGCGGGATTACGAGCGCGAAATCACCAACAACGAGCCCGATCGCATGCTCGATATGATCCTGGAAGTCCTCAAGATCGAAACCAATGAGCGCATGCTGGGCTATCTTGCCGCCGGTCCGCTCGAGGATGTGATTGGCATGAACACCATCGACCGCGTGGAGCGGGAGGCGGCCGCGAATGAACGTTTCCGGCATCTGCTTGGCGGCGTCTGGTATTACAGCGCGCCTGACGAACTGAAGGCGCGGCTCGACCCGCTCGTCAAGGAGCGGTGGTGAGGGCGTTGCGGACCGGCCTGCACGGAGGCTATGAGAAGGTTCCTTCCGGGCTGCGCAGGATCGCAACGTGCACAACCTTGCCCTCGACGGCGAATTGAAAGACGGCCGCCACACGCAGGTGGTGCGCGTCTATTACGAGGACACCGATTTCACCGGCATCGTCTATCACGCCAATTATCTGCGCTACATGGAGCGCGGGCGGACGAATTATCTCCGCCTGATCGGTGCCGATCATCGGCTTCTGTTCGAGCAGACCGAGAAGGAAGCCCCCGGCTTCGCCTTTGTCGTGCGCGCGATGAACATCGATTTCCTAAAGCCCGCGCGCATGGACGATATTCTTCAGGTCGTCAGCGATCCGGTCGAAGTGAAGGGCGCCTCCGTCACCATCCGCCAGAAGGTGATGCGCGGCGAGGAGCTTCTGGTCGAGGCGCAGGTGAAGGTGGCTTTCATTTCCGGCGGGCGCGCCAAGCCGATCCCGAAGCCGCTGCGCATTGCCATGCGCGC
>CAYJNT010000421.1:0-2118 GCA_964370945.1 uncultured Hyphomicrobiales bacterium
ATTCCGAAGTTCGCTTCATTCTGCGGCACCCTCATAAGCGAACTTCGGAATCGGGACACTAGCAACATTATAATTCTAGTGTAGTTTTGGTTCAGAAATTCCCTTGGCGAACTCGCGGCGAGAATGAAGGGAATTTCTGAACCACCACACTGGTTATCCGCTGATCCGCTCGACCTCGGCGCCGCAGGCGCCAAGCTTTTCCTCAAGCCGCTCGAAGCCGCGGTCGAGGTGATAGACGCGGTTGACGATGGTTTCGCCTTCGGCGGCGAGCGCCGCGATCACAAGCGAGACCGAGGCGCGCAGATCGGTCGCCATCACGGGGGCGCCTTTCAGCCGGTCGACGCCTTCGATCATCGCGGTCTGGCCGTCGAGCGAGATGCGCGCGCCGAGCCGCGCCAGTTCCTGCACGTGCATGAATCGGTTTTCGAAAATGGTCTCGGTGATGCGCGACATGCCCTTGGCACGCGTCATCAAGGCCATCAGCTGCGCCTGCAGGTCGGTCGGGAAGCCGGGGAACGGCTCGGTCGTGACATTGACCGGGGCGAGGCCGGATCCGTTGCGCACGATACGGATGCCTTCATTGGTGGAGGTCACCGTCGCACCGACATCGGCCAAAACGTCGAGCGCGTTCTGCAGGAGCTCGGGGCGCGCGTTTTCCAGCATCACGTCGCCGCCGGTCATCGCGACCGCCATCGCATAGGTGCCGGTCTCGATCCGGTCCGGCAGCACGCTGTGGCGGGTCGGACCAAGCTTCGACACGCCCTCGATCACGATGCGCGGCGTGCCGGCGCCGGAAATTTTCGCGCCCATTTTCACCAGGCACTCGGCGACGTCCTTGATTTCCGGTTCCTGCGCGGCGTTCTCGATCACGGTCGTGCCGTTGGCGAGAACCGCCGCCATCACCGCGACATGCGTTCCGCCGACGGTGACTTTCGGGAACACGATCTCGGCGCCGCGCAAGCCCTTCGGCGCGTCGGCGACGACGTCGCCGGCCTCGATTTCGATTTTCGCGCCGAGGCGCTCGAGCGCCATGAGCAGAAGATCGACCGGCCGCGTGCCGATGGCGCAGCCGCCCGGCAGCGACACGCGCGCCTTGCCCATGCGCGCGATCAGCGGCGCCAGCACCCAGAAGCTCGCGCGCATCTTGGAGACGAGGTCGTAAGGCGCGGTCGTGTCGACGATCTTCTCGGCGGAAATCTTCACGGTCTGGCCGGCATGCTCGGCCTCGCCGCGCCGCTTGCCGGAGAGCGTCACGTCCACGCCGTGATTGTTGAGGATGCGCTGGAGCTGAATGACGTCCGCGAGATGCGGTACATTGTCGAGGACCAGCGTGTCCTCGGTCAGTAGGCTCGCGATCATCAGCGGAAGGGCTGCGTTCTTGGCGCCCGAAATCGGAATGCGGCCGTTGAGCGGTTTGCCGCCAATGATCCGAATGCGATCCATACAATGCCCCCGCAACTTGACGCCGGTCAGGCCACCTCGCCGCGCGATTGGGGCGAAAGTGGGTTTCGATGTTACCGTTTGCCCGAATCCGGACCGGATTGTTCCCCCGGCGCGGGCTTGGCGGGTGCCGAACTACGGCTGCGCGCCTGCAGCTTGCGGCGGCGCAGGTTCTCCCGCAAGGCTTCCGCCCGCCGCTCGGTCCTGGCCGCCCGGTCCCGGCTTTTTCCCTTTTCGGACATGGTCTTCCTTCGGCCTTCCCTGGTTGGCGGGACATCCCTAGCTTCGCCCCCATATGGGGCGCAAGCCGGCGCTCAAATCCTTGCGGTCATGTCCCCCTTGTGGCACTTAGTCCGCGCCCGCTTAGGGGGATTCCGCCCAGCGGCCTCCAATCGCTGCCGTAGCTCAGTGGTAGAGCACTTCATTGGTAATGAAGAGGTCGACAGTTCAATCCTGTCCGGCAGCACCATTTCCAGCGCGATCTGAACTTTCTCCGCCCCGGGAGCGACCAACGTTCCAGGAAGCGTGCCGTGGGAGCATGAGGCTCCACGCGGCGCGCTCTTTATTTATTCGGAGAAAGATCGTGTCGAAGACACTTATTCAAGCCATCGCCATCGGGGCGATGCTGCTTTCGCCTTCGCTTGCGTCCGCTCGTATCGGCGGCGTGAGCATTTCGCC
>CAYJNT010000422.1:0-2114 GCA_964370945.1 uncultured Hyphomicrobiales bacterium
GGTAACTTCGCGCGTGGACCGATCGTGACGAATCAGCAAAACTACGTATGAAGAGGGCAGCGGAGGCGGCTTTGTCATGGCCGTTCCGTGTCGATTCGTGGCGAAGCGGCGGCATCGGCATCTTGCCTGTCTTTATCCACTTCCAGTGTCCCCACCAGTGTCAGTTGCGTGCGGCGCCTCACCCGGCGAACTGAATTGGATTCCTGAGCGAATGTTCCCCGATCTGCGGCTCTTGATCTCCGCGACCGTCGCCACCTTCTTCCTGGCGGCGACCGCGGGCCTCTATGCGTCGCTTCGCATCACGCAGGATCAGATCGCCGCGCGGGCCGAAGACAGTCCGATCACGCGCATTGCAAATACCTGGCCGACACCGGAGCCAGGCCGCACCGCCGCGTTGCGCGAGCTCGCCAGGATCGCGGCTTATGTGCCGCCGATCGTTGCGCGCGGCGAACCGAAGAGCGTGACCGATCACAGCGGCGTCGATGTGGTGCCGGATGCGGTGCAAACCACTGTGCCCCCGGTAACCGAAACGCATTCGCACGCGGCGCTGAGCGAACGTCCGACGCAAGAGGTCACCGGCTCGACCGGGATCGCGGCGCAACCCGAAACCGGCGCCGTGATCCAGACCGATCATCCCGACATCCACGGCAATATCGGCGAGACGGCCGCGCTTCCGAAGGCTGACGCCGGCGCCGAAAAAAACATTCGCCGGGCCGTGACACCGGCCGTGGTGGCGCCGAGGAAAAAAGCGGCGAAAGGGCAGCGCCGGAAGAAAATCACGCGTGCTCCCGAAGTTTTCCCGGACCCGCTAACCACCGGCTACCCCTTGTATTTGACAGTTCCGGTCTTCAACTAACCCGCGACACGCGGCGGGACATCCTCCCGCATGTTATCGCCGCCGCGATGCACGGGTGACCATGCCTCCGCTTTCCATTCTCGATCTGTCGCCGGTCACGACCGCCATCTCCGGCGCGCAGGCCTTGCGCAACAGCCTGGATCTCGCGCGCCACGCCGACGCGCTCGGCTACACGCGCTATTGGGTCGCCGAGCACCACAACCTCTCGAACATCGCGAGCTCCGCGCCCGACATCATGATCGGCCAGATCGCGGCCGTGACGTCGCGGATGCGCGTCGGCTCCGGCGGCGTGATGCTGCCCAATCACGCCCCGCTCACGGTCGCGGAACGCTTCAAGGTGCTCGAGGCTTTGTTTCCCGGCCGCATCGATCTCGGCATCGGGCGCGCGCCCGGCACCGACCCGGTCACGTCGGTCGCGTTGCGGCGGCGGCAGGACATCCGCGACGAGGACGATTTTCTGGAGCGTCTGCAGGAATTGCTGCTGCTCGAGAGCAAAGGCTTTCCCGACAGCCATCCGTTCTCGCGCGTGCGCGCGATGCCATCGGATGTCGCCTTGCCGCCGCTGTTTCTCCTCGGATCGAGCGATTACAGCGCCAAGCTTGCCGCCTCGATCGGAGCGGGATTTTCCTTCGCGCATCATTTCGCAAGCCATGACGCGGCCGACGCGATGCAGACGTACCGCGCCAATTTCCGGCCTTCGCCGCTGCTGGCGAAGCCCTATGCCATTCTCGCGGTCGCCGCGGTCTGCGCGCAAACCGCAGATGACGCCGAGCGGATTGCAGCGACCGCCGATCTCAATATCGTGCGGCGCGCGAAAGGCGATTACCTGCCGCTCGAAAGTCCCGAAACGGCGCTGGCCTTTCCCTATACCCCGATCGATCGCGACCGCATCGCGCAGAACCGCGAGCGGCTGTTTGTCGGCACGCCGGATACCATGACGGCGCGGCTGACGTCGCTTGCGACGACTACCGGCGCCGACGAGATCATGGTCACCGGCATGATCTACGATCACGCCGCACGGAAGAATTCGTATGCGCTGCTGGCGAAGGCGTTCGGGTTGGAGATGACTTGATCGGTTTCGACCCGTCATCCTGAGGTGACCGCCGAAGGCGGACCTCGAAGGATGAATCGGCCGGACCGTCGCCCTTCGAGGCTCGCTGCGCTCGCACCTCAGGGTGACGGGGCTGGGTCCATCGTTCCCTATTAAATTGTCAAGCAGCCACGTTTCGTTTTTCGTTTGTCGCATGTCCGGCCCGCT
>CAYJNT010000423.1:0-2106 GCA_964370945.1 uncultured Hyphomicrobiales bacterium
AGCTGCGGCAGCATCATCAGGCAGGAATTCACCGCCCGATATTGCGTCGCGCCGTTTCCCTTCTCGTCGATGACGATGGTGCAGGCGCCGCAATCGCCCTCGGCGCATCCTTCCTTGGTGCCGGTGAGGCGCGCCGTGCCGCGCAGATAATCCAGCACCGTCATGGTCGGAGGAGCCTGATCCTCCGCCCGCATCTCTCCGTTCAGACGGAAGCGGACTGCCATCTTATCCTTTGCGTAGCCGCGACAATCTCGTTGCAGCATCCGGATTGGCCGCGCCCGGCGGCATCCTGCCGGCGACCAGCTCCGCCACCTGGTTCACGGTGTCGAAAGCCTGATGCTCGATCGCCTGCGGCGTCAACCCCGCGCTGTGCGGCGTTGCGATCACGTCGCTCCGGCGCGCGAGGTTGAGCGAGGGCATCTGGTCCTGCGCGCGGCCGACATCCATGGCCGCGCCTGCGATAACTTTCTTGTCGAGTGCGCGTTCCAGCGCGGCTTCGTCGACAAGATTGCCGCGCGACATGTTGATGAAATAGGCGCTGCCTTTCATCTGCGCAAAGGCCGCGTCGTTCATCAGATTTTCGGTCTTTTCATTCGCGACCACGAGACAGACGACGAAGTCGCTGTCCTTCAGCAAGGTCGGCAGATCGACCTGCTTCAATCGCGGGTCCTCGATCGTCTTGAACGGATCGCTGATCAGAACATTCATGCCGAGCGCGACACCGAGCGGCGCCAGATATTGGCCGATATCGCCGTAACCCATGATGCCGAGCGTCGCGCCTTTCAACTGGCGTCCGGGACGCGCCGCCGGGACATCGCCCTTCCGGTACGTCCCGACATATTCACTGACATTGCGCGCGCAATCGATCATGAAACCGATGGTCTGCTCCGACACCGACGCGATGAAGCCCGGCGTCGCATGCGTGACCAGAATCCCCTGTTTGCTCGCGGCCGGCACATCGATATTGCGGATGTCGACCGCGACCCGCAGGAACGCGACGCAGTCCGGCCCCATCTCGAAAAACGCGGCGGGCCCGGGCGTCTGGCGGTCGGATACGATGATGTCGCAGCCTTTCGACGCTTCGAACAGCGCCTTGGCATCCAGCACCTCGGTGCTGGTGTTGATCTTCACCTCGCCCAGTTTGCGAAGCGCGGCCACGGCGCGTTCGCCGTAATAATTCTGCAGCATGTGGGGAATGTGGGTCAGGAAAATACGGGCCATTGCGGTACTCATATGTGGCGGGACGCGGCCGACATGCCGGCTGGCGGCAATGTTGCAAATGATCGGTGCCTGCGCCAGTCGTCATCCTGTGCTATAAAGGCAGGCATGAGCACCAAGACCATGACCTCGCAGCAAAAGCGCGCGCCTGAAGAAGAGATCGCCGATGCGCTGGAAGGCGACATCATTTTCGGCCGCCTCAAGCCGGGCGAGCGACTGCGCGAGGAGGCGTTGCTCGAACGCTTCGGTCATTCCCGCCATTTCATCCGTGCCGCCTTCGTGCGGCTCGAGAAAAAGGGAATCCTGGTCCGCACGCGCAATGTCGGCGCGGCGGTGCGCGCCTTCACGATCCCCGAAGTCGAGGAAATCTACGAGGTGCGCGAGATGGTTCAGCGGCAGGCCGCACTGCGCATCCGCTTGCCGGCGCCGAAGGATGACGTCACGCGCATCGCCGCGATCCAGCGCGACTATGTCCGCTGCGTCGAGGCGGGGGATCTGCGCGGCATCCATGCCTGCAACGACCGCTTTCATCTCGCCGTGTTCGCGCTCTGCGGCAACAACCATCTCCTCGCGCTGGTCAAGCAATACATGGATCTGACCTACGTGATCCGCACCGTCACCTTCTCCGATCCGCAGGCGCTCGAGGTCTCGCGCTTCCAGCACGAATTGATGATCGAGCATTTGCGCGGCAGCGACAGCTGGGCGTTCTCGGAATTGTGCGTGCAGCACCTGCGGCCGAACAAGGACAAGTATATCGGCCGCCTGCGCGAGGCCGCGGCCGAGAACATGTCGGCCGAGGGCCGCAAAAGTCCGGCGTCCTGAACGGTCTTTCGTTTTCGTCAGGGCCGGCTTTATGCCGCAAGTCGGGTTCACCCGACTTGCGTACTA
>CAYJNT010000424.1:0-2087 GCA_964370945.1 uncultured Hyphomicrobiales bacterium
TTGAAACCGGTGACGCGGCCGTGCTCGGTCTCGTAGCGATTGGAGGCCTTGTGCAGTGGACATGAAGAACTGGGACATGAAAACCTGGCTGAAGCGCTCGCCGATTGTCGCGATCCTGCGCGGCGTCAAGCCGGACGAGGTCGAGGCGATTGCCGAGGCGCTTCGCGACAGCGGCATTCTCGTGGTCGAGGTGCCGCTCAATTCGCCGCAGCCTTTCGACAGCATTGGACGCCTGGCCAAGCGCTTCGGCGACACGATGCTGGTCGGCGCCGGCACGGTGATGAATGTTGACGCAGCGCAGCGCGTGGCCGATGCCGGCGGAAAACTGATCGTGACCCCGCATGCCGATGTGAAGGTCACGGCACACGCGAAAAAATCAGGCCTGTTCGCGGTGCCGGGTTTCTTCACGCCGACAGAAGCCTTCGCGCTGCTCGAGGCCGGCGCCGACGCGCTGAAACTGTTTCCGGCGGAAGGCGCGAGCCCGACGGTCCTCTCGGCGATGCGCGCGGTCTTCCCGCCGGATACGGCCGTGCTCGCCGTCGGCGGCGTCAACACGGCAACGATCGCGCCCTGGCGCGCGGCCGGCGCGGCCGGCTTCGGTGTCGGCTCGAGCATCTACAAACCCGGCATCGCGGCGGCGGACGTGCGCGTGAAGGCGAAGGCGCTGGTCGCCGCGCTTGCGGACCGGAAATGACGATTTGAATTTGGCGCGCCCGAGACGATTCGAACGTCCGACCTTTGCCTTCGGAGGGCAACGCTCTATCCAGCTGAGCTACGGGCGCGTAGGCACCGATATAGCCGATCCGGGCCCAAGGCGGCAATGCATTCCGGCGTTGGCGGCGATCAGCGCGTGATCACGATGAAATCGGTGCCTTCGCCGGTTTCATAGTCAAGCCCGGCATCGGCGATGATGAGCGAGGCGCCAGGACCCATCAACGCCTCGATCCGCGTGATGGCGTCCTTCGGAATGTCGATGCGTTCCAAGACCGAAGCCGCATCCGGCGTTGCCGGCGTAGGGGCCGGCGACACGACGCGGGTGTTGCGCGCGATGTTGCGGCCATAGCGGCCGACGATGCGCTGCGGCTTGGCTTGCCGCTCGATCTTGGCTTTCGGGGTATCGACCGGCAGCGACACCGCGACCCATTTCATGCCTCTTTCGGACGGACCGGTCGCGGTGAACACGTGCGTGCCGAACGGTTTCGTGTCGTCCGAGATCGTCACCAATGTTTCGAACAGCGGGATCATCCCCTGCCGCACATAAAGCTTGCGCTCCTTGCGGCTGATGAAGATCGAAACCGGTCCGGTCGGCGCGGGGCGTTTCTTCGCGTCCGGATTCTCGTCGTGAATGCTTTTGCGGATATCGGCGGTCACGTCCGCGATCGGCGGGTAATCGGGAACGGGAAGATTGTCGGTCGCTGGCGCGGCGGCGTCGCTCGCCGTAGTTTCGGCTTTCGCGGTTTTCACCGCCGACACGTCCAGTTCAGCGGTGAGCGCTTTGGGCACGAACAGTTTCGGATGCGTGAAGGCGTAAGGCGCGACTTCGTCCCGGGTGACGATCACGCGCGCGCCGAGCCTGGTGCGTTTCCACATGCGCTGCGCGAAATCCGCCGACAGCCGAATGCAGCCATGCGAGGCGGGACGGCCTGGCAGCACGCCCTGATGCAGGGCGATGCCCGACCAGGTGATGCGCTGCATGAACGGCATCGGCGCGCCGCTGTAAATGTTGGAGCGATGGTGCCGGTTCTTCTGGATGATGCTGAACACGCCGGTCGGCGTCGGATGTTCGGGCACGCCGGTCGAGACATTCGACTTCGCGGCCAGGATGCCGTCGCTATAGACCGCGACGCGCTGCGACTTGATCGAAATCATGATGTGAAGCTGGCCGGGTGGGATCGCTGGTCCGGTGTCGCGCTTGGCATCCTGCTCGGCGCGCAATTTCATGCGGCGGGTCAGGCTCGCATCGGCCGGCGTGACGGCGCAGAGGAAAACGGCGAGCGCCGCGAGGCTTGCACCCGTGCGCATCATCATGCGCCCGCCTACCGGCTGCCGAAACGGAACTCGTTGCAACACGGCCATAACCCTCAATC
>CAYJNT010000425.1:0-2053 GCA_964370945.1 uncultured Hyphomicrobiales bacterium
GCGCCGCGCGCCGCGATCCGGCTCAATGCCACCGACATCCGCGACGGCGAAGCACTGCTCGCCTTCGGCCGCGCGCCCGCGGGCCGCACGGCGCAGATGCGCAACCTGTCCGAGCGCGCCGACCTCGTCGAGGCCGCCGCCAATCTGTTTTCGCATTTGCGCGCGCTCGATGCCTCGGGCGCGAAAGCCATTGCCGTCATGCCGATACCGCAGGAAGGGCTTGGCGAAGCCATCAATGACCGGCTTCAACGCGCGGCCGCGCCGCGCTAGCATCCCGCGTGCTAGAACAGAGTTGTCACGAAGAGACCACCGATGCGCAAAGTGACATTGCCGGTTATCGCGGCGGCCGCCCTCGCCTTGTTCAACACCGATCCCAGGGCGGAGAAATCCATGAATGACAGCGGCAGCAGCGCAGACGCGCGATACCTCTGGCCGGTGTTTCCGCCTGACGGCTGGTTTCACAACTTGGAAAGCAGCAGGAAAGTCGGCGTGCAGATCATGACGCCGAGACCGACGGATTCGGATGCACTGATCTATGTCGTGGCTTCACTGAAGAAAAAGGATCTCGAAGTCTCGATCGCCGAGAATCACGTGAACATGCGGCAGTCCGCGCCCAGCACGAAGATCACCAAGATGCCTGAGGTCGCGCGCGCAAAAACGGCCAAGCTGCTTTTCAGCCTTATCGATATGAGACCCCGGGCGCCCAGCAACAACCGTTGGAATACGTTGCGTTCGGCGAGGCCCGGTACAGTGACGGTAAGATGTTCAAGTTGACGGTCACGCTCACCGGAAACGACCCGAGGGCAATCGAAAAATACCGAGCGCTCTACTGGGCCTTTCTCGCGGCACACTAGTATGATCGTTCGATGCTGACCAAACCGCTCTCCCCCGATCTGCTCGCCCGCTTCGCCGGCATTGTCGGCGACAAATACGCCGTCACCGATCAGCGCGCGCTCGAGCCGCATCTTGTGGAGCAGCGCGGGCTTTATCACGGCAACACACCGCTGATGCTGCGGCCCGGATCGGTCGCGGAAGTCCAGGCGATCCTCAAACTCGCCAACGAGACGCGCACGCCGATCGTGCCGCAGGGCGGCAATACCGGCCTCGTCGGCGGGCAGATCCCGCATCAGGGCGAAGTAATCCTGTCGCTGACGCGGCTGAACAAAATCCGCGAAGTCGATGCGGCGTCCAACACCATGACCTGCGAATCCGGCGTGGTGCTCGCGACCGCGCAGCAGGCGGCCGAGACCGCCGGGCGGCTGTTTCCGCTCTCGCTCGGCGCGGAAGGAAGCTGCACCATCGGGGGAAACCTCTCGACCAATGCCGGCGGCACGGCCGCGATCCTCTACGGCACCGCGCGCGATCTCGTCCTCGGCCTCGAAGTCGTGCTGGCCGACGGCCGCGTGATCAACGGCCTCAACAAGCTGAAGAAAGACAATACCGGCTACGACCTGCGCAATCTTTTTGTCGGCGCCGAAGGCACGCTCGGCGTCATCACCGCCGCCGTCCTGAAAATGTTTCCGCGACCGCGCTCGGTCGAGACCGCCTTCATCGGGCTGCCCTCGCCGCAAGCCGCGCTCGACCTTCTCACCCTGGCGCAGGAGCGTTTCGGCGGCACGGTCACGAGCTTCGAGATTCTGGCGCGCATCGCGCTCGAATTCACCGTCAAGCATGGCGCGAATTGCCGCGATCCGCTTGCCGGCGCGCATCCCTGGTATGTGCTGATGGAGATTTCCTCGCAAGCCGCCGAAGGCGTGCGCGAGCAGCTCGAAGAGATGCTCGCCGTTGCGATCGAGCGCGGCATTGTCGAAGACGCGGTGGTCGCGACCAATCTCGAACAGGCGAACGCGTTCTGGCACCTGCGGCTTGAAATGTCGGACGCGCAAAAGCCGGAGGGTGGATCGATCAAGCACGATATCTCGGTGCCGATTTCGGCGGTGCCGGCCTTTCTCGACGAAGCCGCCGTCGTGGTGCAGAAGCTGATCCCGGGCGCGCGCCTCGTACCGTTCGGCCATCTCGGCGACGGCAACATCCATTACAATGTCAGCCAGCC
>CAYJNT010000426.1:0-2048 GCA_964370945.1 uncultured Hyphomicrobiales bacterium
ATCCACACGCTTCGCCCGCAGGATGCGAAAGTCGCGACCCTCTTTGTCCGCCGGCACGACGCATTCGTGTCCACGGCGCTCTCGCGCTTCGTCGAATGCGCGAAAGCGCCGCAGCGCAAGAGCAGACCATCGGAGAAGCCGGCGCGCGGAGCGAAGCGGTCCTACTCGGCTGCCTTGAGCAGCGGCGCAACGCCCGACCGCAGCTGATCGAGCAGGGCCGCCTCGGCGGCCTTCGCGGCCACAAGATGCCGCGCCTTGACGTGACCGAAGCCGCGGATTTTTTCCGGGATCGCCGCGATGCCGACGGCGATGGCGTGATTGTCGGCTTCGAGGCGGTTCATCACCTCCTCGAGCGTCGCCTCGTAGTCGCGGATCAGCTTGCGCTCGGTGCGGCGCTCCGCGCCGTAGCCGAACGGATCGAGCGGCGTGCCGCGCAGGACCTTGAAATGCTTGAGCACGCGGAACGCGGTCAGGATCCACGGACCGTAGCTTTGCTTCTTCAGCTCGCCGGTATCCTTGTCCTTCTTCGCCAGCAGCGGCGGCGCCAGATGGAATTCGAACCGCATCTTGTCGCCTTCGAAGGTTGAGGCGATCTGCTTTTTGAAGGTGCCGTCGGTGTAAAGCCGGGCGACCTCGTATTCGTCCTTGTAGGCCATCAGCTTGAAGAGATTGCGCGCGGCGGCCTCGGTCAGCGCGGTCTGGCCGGGGGCCTTGGCTTCCTCGGTCAGCTTCACGCGGTTGATGAAATGGCGGTAGCGGCGCGCATAAAGCGGGCCCTGATAGGCGCGCAGGAAATCGATGCGGCGCACGATGATCTCGTCGAGCGATTGCGACAGGCGGCGATTGTCGTCCTTGCTCTCCGCGGACGGCGTGATCTGCGCCTCCAGGTCCGCGATGTCGAGCGCGGCGCGGCGGCCCCAGCGGAACGCGGCCTGGTTCATCGCCACCGCCTCGCCGTTCAATTCGATCGCCTTTTCGATCGCTTCCGCCGAAAGCGGGATCGCGCCTTTCTGGAAGGCGTAGCCGACCATGAAAATGTTGCTTGCGATCGAGTTGCCAAGAAGTGCGGTCGCAAGCCGCGAGGCATCGACAAACGCGACATTGTCGCGGCCGGCGGCGGTCACGATCGCGCGCTTGAGGCGTTCGGTCGGCAGCGAGAAATCGGCGTTGCGGGTGAAATCGCCGGGCAGGAATTCGGCGGTATTGGCGACGATCTGCGTCGACCCATGCTTGACGGTGGCGAGCACCTTTTTGTTGCCGGCAACGACGATGTCGCCGCCGAGAACGAGATCGCAGCCGCCCGCCGCCATGCGGATGGCGTGGATGTCTTCCGGCTTGTTGGCGATGCGGATGTGGCTGTAGACCGCGCCGCCCTTCTGCGCGAGTCCTGCCATGTCGATGATGCCGACGCCCTTGCCTTCGAGATGCGCGGCCATGCCGAGCACGCCGCCGATGGTGACGATGCCGGTGCCGCCCACACCTGTGACGATGATGCCGTAAGGCGCCCCGATCGCGGGCAGCTTCGGCTCCGGCAAGGCCGGCATGTCGCCTTCGGCCACGCCCTTGCCGCGCTTCGGCTTGCCGCCATGCACCGTCACAAAGGACGGGCAGAAGCCTTTCACGCAGGAATAGTCCTTGTTGCAGCTCGACTGATCGATGGTGCGCTTGCGGCCCCATTCGGTTTCGAGCGGCTGCACCGACACGCAATTCGATTTCACGCCGCAATCGCCGCAACCTTCGCAGACGAGCTCGTTGATGATCACGCGCTTGTCTGGATCGGGGAACAGCCCGCGTTTCCGCCGGCGGCGTTTCTCGGCCGCGCAGGTCTGGTCGTAGATCAGCGCCGTGGTGCCGGGGATGGCGGCGAGTTCCTTCTGCACCGCGTTGAGGTCGTCGCGATGATGGATCGAGATGCCGCGCGGCCAATCGGTGTCCTTCGGATATTTCCACGGCTCGTCGGTGACCACCGCCACGCGCCTGGCACCTTCCGCCGCCACCTGGCGCGCGATCTGCGGCACGGTCAGGCCGCCGTCATTCGGCTGCCCGCC
>CAYJNT010000427.1:0-2025 GCA_964370945.1 uncultured Hyphomicrobiales bacterium
CCCCCCCCCCCCCCGGCGGGGGGGGGGGGCGCCGCCGGCGGGGGGGGGGCGGCCCCCCCCCCTTTTCTGCGGCGACCCCACCCGGCGCCGCTGACGCGGCGCCACCCTCCCCTTGCAGGGGAGGGATGACAGCAGCACCCGAGCTCAACCTTGCATCCGCATCGATCTGCGCTGCATCGATTTCGGCGGCTTCCGCCACGCGCCGCGTCAGCGTGGTGAATTCCATCGCTTTCAAGAAAGCGATGAGGTTTTTGTAATCCGGCTCGTGGACAAGGAGATCATCGATCGGGGTGTCGAGATCGACATGCGCGTCGAGCGTCACCAGTCGCTTTGAGATCCGCGCCTGCTCGGCATTGTCGATCAGGGTCTGGCGGCGCTTGTCCTGCTTGATCTCGGTCGCGCGCTTGAGCAGCGTTTCAAGGTCGCCGTATTCTCCGATCAATTGCGCGGCCGTTTTCACCCCGATCCCCGGCACGCCGGGCACGTTGTCGCTGGTGTCGCCGATCAGCGATTGCACCTCGATCACTTTCTCGGGCCCCACGCCGAATTTCTCGATCACCTCGTCGCGACCGATCCGCTTGTCCTTCATCGTGTCGTACATCACGACGGTGGGGCCGACGAGTTGCATCAGGTCCTTGTCGGACGAGACAATCGTTGTCGTCGCCTTCGCCTCGCAGGCGAGCCGCGCATAGGTCGCGATCAGATCGTCGGCCTCGTAGCCGGCCTGTTCGAGGCAGGGCACCTCGAAAGCGCGCACCGCTTCGCGGATGAGCGGGAATTGCGGAATGAGATCGTCCGGCGGCGCGTCGCGGTTCGCCTTGTATTCGGGATACATTTCCGTACGGAAGGTCTTTTCCGATTTGTCGAATATGACCGCGAGATGCGTCGGGCGCTCCTCCGGCTTCATGTCGCGCAAAAGCTTCCACAGCATGTTGCAGAAGCCGAGCACGGCGTTGATCTGCAAGCCGTCGGATTTGCGGTTGAGCGGCGGCAGCGCGTGATAGGCACGGAAGATGTAGCCCGAGCCGTCGACCAGGAAGACGTGGTCGCCTTTCTTCAGCGACCGTGCGGCGGGCGCGGCGGACGGTATCGCCTTCTTCGCGGGCTTGGCGGCGGATTTTGCGGCTGACTTGGCTGGCATGGCGCCGAATGTGGGCCGGGAGCGCCGCTTTATCAATGTCTGCCTGTGGACGGCGGACGATTGAATTCGCCAGTAAACACCGCCGTTTACGATGCGCTTCGCGCGGCCTCGCCAGTTCCGGCCGCGTCTGCTAGAGCAGGCCCAGTTTCACCGGGCCTGCTCTAGCCGTTTTGTTTGATCGCATTTTCGGACGGAAAACCGGATTCCACTTTTCCTGAAAATGCTCTAGGAGACCGCGCCCGGCCTTGAGCCGGTTCGCGCCACCAGAAACGAAATCCCATGCGCATTGCGATGATCGGTTCCGGCTATGTCGGCCTCGTGTCGGGGGCCTGCTTTGCCGATTTCGGCCATCGCGTTACTTGCGTCGACAAGGACGCGAAAAAGATCGCCAGCCTGAGCAAGGGCGAGATGCCGATCTACGAGCCCGGCCTGCCGGACCTCGTCGCGCGCAACGCCGCGCAAGGCCGGCTCTCCTTCTCCACCGATCTCAAGAGCGCGGTCGGCGACGCCGATGCTATCTTCATCGCGGTCGGCACGCCGTCGCGGCGCGGCGACGGACATGCCGATCTGACTTATGTGTATGATGCCGCGCGCGAGATCGCCAAGGCGCTGACGCATTTCACCGTGATCGTGACCAAGTCGACCGTGCCGGTCGGGACCGGCGACGAGGTCGAGCGCATCATCCGTGAGACGCGGGGCGATGCGCAGTTTGCCGTGGTCTCCAATCCGGAATTCCTGCGCGAAGGCGCGGCGATCCGCGACTTCAAGCATCCCGACCGGATCGTGGTCGGCACCGATGACGCGCGTGCGCGCGAGGTGATGGAAGAAATCTATCGCCCGCTTTATATCAACGCCTCCCCGATCATGGTGACCGGGCGGCGCAC
>CAYJNT010000428.1:0-2007 GCA_964370945.1 uncultured Hyphomicrobiales bacterium
ACGGCGTGAAGCTCGGCTTCATGGGCTTCTTCGTGCGCGCCTGCGTGCAGGCGCTCAAAGACATTCCGGCGGTGAATGCCGAGATCGACGGCACCGATCTCATCTACAAGAATTACTATCACATCGGCGTCGCGGTCGGCACCGAGAAGGGGCTGGTCGTGCCGGTCGTGCGCGATTGTGACATGAAATCGCTCGCCGAGATCGAGAAGAACATCAACGATTTCGGCAAGCGCGCGCGCGACGGGGCGCTCAAGATCGAGGAAATGCAGGGCGGCACCTTCACGATCTCGAACGGCGGCGTCTATGGCTCGCTGATGTCGACGCCGATCCTCAACGCGCCGCAATCCGGCATCCTCGGCATGCACAAGATCCAGGAGCGCCCGATGGCGATCGGCGGCAAGATCGAAATCCGCCCGATGATGTATCTCGCGCTTTCCTACGATCACCGCATCGTCGACGGCCGCGAGGCGGTGACCTTCCTCGTGCGGCTGAAGGAAAACCTGGAAGACCCGGCGCGGATTGTGCTCGACCTTTAATTTATTCGTCATGCCGGGCAGCGCAGACAAGTTTACGCAGTCTGCGCAAATCAGAATGTGCCGGACATAGCCGTTTAAGAGTCTGGAGTTCCCATGTCCTACGATCTCATTGTCATCGGCACCGGCCCCGGCGGCTATGTCTGCGCGATCCGCGCGGCGCAACTCGGCATGAAGGTCGCCGTCGTTGAAAAGCGCGCGACGCATGGCGGCACCTGTCTCAATGTCGGCTGCATTCCCTCGAAGGCGATGCTGCATGCGTCGGAAATGTTCGACCAAGCCGGACACAGCTTCGCGAAAATGGGCATCGGCATCGGCAAGCCCAAGCTCGACCTGAAGGCAATGCTGGCATTCAAGGATCAGGCCGTCGACGGCAATGTGAAGGGCGTCGATTTCCTGTTCAAAAAGAACAAGATCGAATCATTCTTCGGCAGCGGCCGCATCGTGTCGGCGGGCAAGGTCGAAGTGAAAGGAAACGACGGCAAGGCGCAGACGCTCGAGACCAAGACCATCGTGATTGCGACCGGCTCCGATGTCGCCAGGCTCAAGGGCATCGAGATCGACGAGAAGCGGATCATCTCCTCGACTGGCGCGCTGGAGCTCGACAAGGTCCCGGAGAAATTATTGGTGATCGGCGCCGGCGTGATCGGGCTCGAGCTCGGTTCGGTCTGGCGGCGGCTCGGCTCCGAAGTCACGGTTGTGGAATTCCTCGAGCGCATTTTGCCGGGTATCGACGGCGAAGTCGGCCGGCAGTCGCAGCGCCTGCTTGAAAAACAAGGAATGACCTTCAAGCTCGGCGCAAAAGTCACCGGCGTCGATGCATCGGGCAAAAAGCTCAAAGCCAAGATCGAGCCGGCCAAAGGCGGCGCGGCCGAAACGATCGAGGCCGATGTCGTTCTCGTCTGCATCGGGCGCGTGCCGTACATTGAAGGTCTCGGCCTGAAAGAGGCCGGTGTCGCGCTCGATGAGCGCGGCCGCGTCAATGTGGACGATCATTTCCAGACCAATGTGAAGGGCATTTATGCCATCGGCGACGCGATCCGCGGCCTCATGCTGGCGCACAAGGCGGAGGACGAAGGCGTCGCGGTCGCCGAAATCCTCGCCGGGCAGGCGGGGCACGTGAATTACGACGTCATTCCGAACGTCGTTTACACCTATCCGGAAATCGCCTCGGTCGGGAAATCCGAGGAGGAATTGAAGGCCGCGGGCGTCGCATACAATGCCGGAAAATTTCCGTTCACCGCCAATGGCCGCGCCAAGGCCAATCAGCAGACCGAAGGCTTTGTGAAAATCCTGGCCGATGCGAAGACCGACCGCGTGCTCGGCGTGCACATTGTCTGTTCGGACGCCGGCAACATGATCGCGGAAGCTGCGATCGCGATGGAGTTCGGCGCGTCATCCGAAGATATCGCGCGTACCTGCCACGCGCATCCGACGCTGCCGGAAGCGGTCAAGGAAGCCGCCATGGCGGTGG
>CAYJNT010000429.1:0-2004 GCA_964370945.1 uncultured Hyphomicrobiales bacterium
ACCTCACGCGCATCATCGACGGCGTGACGCTCGCACGCGATCTCATCAATACGCCCTCGAACGACATGGGCCCGCAGGAACTGGAAGATGCCGCCCGCGCGCTCGCGAAGAGGCAGGGCGCGACGACGAGCTGCATCGCCGGCGACGATCTCCTCAAGAACAATTTTCCGCTCATTCACGCCGTCGGCCGCGCGTCGTCGCGCGCGCCGCGCCTGATCGATCTGCGCTGGGGCGATACCAAGCATCCGAAAGTGACGCTCGTCGGAAAGGGCGTGTGCTTCGATACTGGCGGGCTCGACATCAAGCCCGACAGCGCCATGCTGATCATGAAGAAAGACATGGGCGGCGCGGCGAATGTGCTGGCGCTCGCGCATATGATCATGGATCGCAAGCTGAAGGTCGCATTGCGTGTGCTGATCCCTGCGGTGGAGAACTCGATTTCCGGTTCGGCCTTTCGGCCGCTCGACATCTATCCTTCGCGCAAAGGCATCACGGTCGAGATCGGCAATACCGACGCCGAAGGTCGGCTGGTGCTCGCGGACGCGCTCGCGCTCGCCGATGAAGAGACGCCCGATCTTCTCATCGATATGGGGACGCTGACCGGCGCCGCGCGCGTCGCGCTCGGCCCGGAATTGCCGCCTTACTACACCGACGACGAAACGCTCGCCGCCGACATCACAAAGCATGCGGCGGCGGAGCGCGATCCGCTCTGGCGCATGCCGTTCTGGCAGCCTTACGATTCGATGCTCGATTCAAAAACCGCGGACGTGAACAATGTCTCGTCCGGCGGCTTTGCCGGTTCGATCACCTGCGCGCTGTTCCTCAAGCGCTTTGTCGCCAAGGCGAAGGCCTTTGCGCATTTCGACATTTACGCCTGGACGCCGGCGGCGAAGCCCGCGCGTCCCGAAGGCGGCGAATGCCAGGCCGCGCGGGCACTCTACGCGCTCCTGAAAACGCGTTACGGCTAAGCTTTTCGAGAGGGCGGAATGCAACTCGATCCAAGGCTCACACCGGCGCGGCCCGATCTCGCGGCGAAATCGCTGCAAGGCCGGGTGACGGCGGAGCGCTTCGTCGAAGGATCGGTGCGCGAAGTGATCGACCCGCAGGCGCCGTTGCGCCGCGCCCCGTCGCACGAAGCCCCGCTCGACACCGAGGCGCTCAAGGGCGAGCGCGTCACCGTCTACGAGACGACTGGCGAAGGCTGGTGCTGGGGGCAACTGGAATCCGACGGCTATGTCGGATGGCTGCCGGCCAATGCGTTGGCCAAGCCCGGCGCGCAGCCGACGCACAAGGTCTCGGCGCTGCGCACGCTGGTCTTCCCCGCTGCTGACGTCAAGCAGCCGCCGACGGAATCGCTCTCACTCGGCGCGCGGCTTGCGATCGCGCGCCGAGATGAGCGCTTTGCTGTGACGACGAGCGGCGGATTCATTCCGGCGCGGCACGTTTCGCCAGTCGAGGCCTATGAAGATGATTTCGTGTCGGTCGCAGAGAAATTCCTCGGTGTTCCGTATCTATGGGGCGGCAAGACCAGTTTCGGTCTCGATTGCTCCGGCCTTGTGCAGGTGTCGTTGAATGCCTGCGGCATTCCATGTCTGCGCGACAGCGACATGCAGGAGCGCAATGCCGGCGCGCCAATCCATGTATCACTGAAAGATCTTCGGCGCGGCGACCTGATCTTCTGGAAACGGCATGTCGCTATCGCGCGCGACAACGCCACCATCGTCCATGCCAATGCGTTTCACATGGCGGTGGCGATCGAACCGGTGGCGGAGGCCGTCGCGCGCATCGGCGCGACCGGCTCGGAGATTACAAGCGTCAGGCGCGTCAGCGCTTCCTAGTCGTCGTACAATCTTGCGGCGAAACTAGTGTGGTGGTTCAGAAGTCCCCTTGGTCATTGCGGCGAGTCCGTAAGGGGACTTCTGAACCAAACCACACTAGAATCGTAACTTTCTAGAGTCTGATTCATTGGGATTGAATCAATTAGGGATTCCCAAATCAGGCGTG
>CAYJNT010000430.1:0-1981 GCA_964370945.1 uncultured Hyphomicrobiales bacterium
GGCGCCCATGGCGGGCGGGGGCACTGGCGAGCCCGACCTGTCGGCGAGCCATGTGCTCCAATACGGCCACCAAGAGCCGTCATGGCGCGGCGTTTCCGCCGCGAAGCGATCCGGATCGATGTAATGCTCGTCCGGCTTCTTGGTCGTCGCCTGGAAGCCGCGACGCTCATGACCGGGCTCGGACACGATGCCGGCATTGTGGCCGCCATTCGTGAGCAGATAGCTGATTTCCGTGTCGGTCTGCAGCTGGATTTTGTAGGTCGAGCGCCAAGGCGCGACATGATCCAGCAGCGTGCCGACGGCGAAAATCGGAGCGCGGATGTCGGTCAGCGCGATCGGTTTGCCGCCGACGATGAAGCGGCCTTCCGCGAGATCGTTGTTGAGGAACAGGCGGCGCAGATATTCGGAATGCATCCGGGATGGCATCCGCGTCGAATCGGCATTCCAGGCCATCAGATCGGTCATGGGCGCGCGTTCACCCATCAGATACTCGCGCACGATGCGCGACCAGATGAGGTCGTTCGAGCGCAGGATCTGAAACGCGCCGGCCATCTGCCGGGCATCAAGGAATCCCTGCGCCCACATCATGTCTTCGAGGAATGCAAGCTGACTCTCGTTGATGAAGAGCATCAGCTCGCCGGCTTCGGTGAAATCGGTCTGCGCCGCGAGCAGCGTGACGGACTTGAGCCGCTCGTCACCATCGCGCGCCATCGCAGCCGCCGCGATCGACAGCAGCGTGCCGCCGAGGCAGTAACCGACGGCATGCACCTTGTGGTCCGGAACCACGGCACGGACGGCGTCGAGCGCTGCCATGATTCCGAGCGTTCGATAGTCATCAAGGCCAAGATCGCGGTCGTCCGGATCGGGATTCCTCCAGGAGATCATGAAGACCGTGAATCCTTGGCCGGTGAGATACTTCACCAGCGAGTTCTGCGGCGACAGATCGAGAATGTAGTATTTCATGATCCAGGCTGGAACGATGAGTATGGGTTCGGGCCGGACCTTCTCCGTCGTCGGCGCGTATTGAATGAGCTCGATGAGGCGATTGCGGTAGATCACTTGTCCCGGTGCCGTCGCGACGTCGCGCCCAACCTGGAAACGCTCGACGCCGACGGGCTTCTTGCCGCTCGCCGCGCGCTCCCAGTCTTCCACAAGATTCCGGAATCCACTGATCAGGTTCGTGCCGCCCTTTTCGGCGGTGCGCTTGAGGATTTCAGGATTGGTCAGCAGGAAATTCGACGGCGAAACCATGTCGAGCGCCTGACGCGACATGAATTCCATCATGTCCTCGTGCTGCTTGGTCACGCCTCGGATGCCGGTCGTTGCGTTGTGCCACCATTGCTAAGTGAGAAGGAAGCTCTGGTAGGTAAATTTGTACGGCCAATGCTGCCACGCCTCGCCGGCGAAGCGCCGGTCCTGCGGCAAAGGCTCGATGCATGGATGCGCGTGGCCGCCCTCCAGTGCACAACGGCCACAATAGCCGGCAAGGCGCACGCCTTTCCGCAGCGCCTTGTCGGCAAGCTGAACTTGCTTGCCGGGCGAAAAGGCAAGGTGGATGGCCCAGTCCCAATAGGCTGCGGTGATCGCCGCCGGCGAGAGGCCCATGGTGAAACGCGCGGCGGTCGCATGCAACGCGCGGTCGATGACCTCGGCGAGCGGTCTCACCATGGAGGCGTCATGCAGATCGACGGTCGCGCCCGGCGCGTCTTTCGAGAGCGGCCGCGCAGGCCCCGTGTCAGCGTCGACGCGCGCTGGAACAGGCGTTCGCGGTGTCAGCGGAATGATACTGGCGAAGCTTGACGATGCGGCAGTCATCGCGATGCCTTTCGAAGACCCTCGGTCGAGCGCCATCGCGCGACGGGATCGAGAAGCAAAATACGACTTTTGAGCGCAATGAAGATTGACCTGGATCAACCACGATGATCCTGAACGCATCGGGACGCGACCCAATCCGGGCAAAGCTGGCGAACGTTTCGGCTAG
>CAYJNT010000431.1:0-1977 GCA_964370945.1 uncultured Hyphomicrobiales bacterium
AGCGCCTGACTAATGAAAAGGCGAATTGCTTGCCGACGCCGCCGTAAGCGAGCTTGATCCATTGCATCGCCATCGGCTCGAGATAGCGGCTGGCTTTGAGCGGACCGGCATCGATCGCCTCGAAGCCGATCTCCTCGGCGAGTTTCTGCACGGTCTTCTTGGCGCCGTCATCGTCGCCGGCGACGAACATCACAGGCTTTGCCGGAAAGTCCTTCGCCTTCGCCATGTTCTCGGCGCCGGTGGTGTTGAACGCTTTCACCACGCGGGCGCCTTGTGCGAGCAGCGCGACGGTTTCACCGGCGGAATCGTCAAACCCCAATTCCATTTCGAGCTCGGGCGAGAGCGGATTGGTGGCGTCGACCACGATCTTGCCTTTGAGCGGTCCCAGCGCCTCGATCACCGCCGCAGTTTCGGCAAAGGGAATGGCGAGCACGATCACATCCGCGGCTTTTGCCGCCTCCGCCAGCGCGGCAACGGAAAAGCCGTCCTTGCTCAACTGCTTGGCCTTGTCGCTGCCTTCGCGCAAGGCGTAGACGACGTCATGCTTGGCGGCCTTCCACGCACCACCCAACGCCTTGCCGACATTGCCGGCTCCAACGATTGCGATTTTCATGAAACCCCTCCCAAGCGGCCTGCGGGCCTGTCCGGGCTCGACGTAGGAGTCGGGGTGAAGCGCCGCAAGGCACGGTTGCGGCAAACCGCTCGCAAAATCGCGATTTTTGGACCGCCCCCCCGACTTCTCGCCGTGTTGCACCGCGGTTGCCCGTATGTTAGCAAACCCGCGATTTCGCAGGGGTTCCGGGGCTCTCCAGGGAACCGGCGAAGTCGGAATTCCCTCTTGGATTCCAATGGTTTGCACCGCCCTTTCGCGGACGGTGTCAGGCTTGCGGATTGCAACGACCTCAACGGGCCCGTGATGGCAGATCAAGCTCAAGCTCCGACTGTTTCCGGCATGGCTGGCCGCTATGCCACCGCGTTGTTCGAGCTGGCTCTTGAGGAAAAGAAACTCGACGCCGTCAAAGCCGATCTCGACCGCTTCGATGCGCTCATCACCGAGAGCCCCGACCTCGAACGGCTGGTCCGCAGCCCCGTTTTTTCGGCCGAGGAGCAATCCAAGGCGCTCGCTGCCATCCTGAAGAAGGCCGGCATCTCCGGCATCGCCGCGAAATTCCTCAACGTGATCGCGAGCAACCGGCGGCTGTTCGCCGTGCGCGACATGATCAAAAATTTCCGCAAATTGCTCGCGCAGCACAAGGGCGAGGTCACCGCCGAGGTGACCGCCGCCGAGAAGCTGAGCGACACGCAACTTGGCGCGCTGAAGGGCGCGCTCAAATCGGTGACGGGCAAGGACGTCGATCTCAACGTCCGCGTCGATCCGGCGATTATTGGCGGGCTTGTGGTCAAGCTCGGCAGCCGCATGGTCGATTCGTCGCTGCGCACCAAACTCAACTCGATCAAGTACGCCATGAAAGAGGCCCGCTGATGGACATCCGCGCCGCAGAAATTTCCGCAATCCTGAAAGACCAGATCAAGAATTTCGGTCAGGAGGCCGAAGTCTCCGAAGTCGGTCAGGTGCTGTCGGTCGGCGACGGCATCGCGCGCGTCTACGGCCTCGACAACGTCCAGGCCGGTGAAATGGTTGAATTCGAGAACGGCGTGCGCGGCATGGCGCTCAATCTCGAGACCGACAACGTCGGTATCGTTATTTTCGGCGAGGACCGCGAGATCAAGGAAGGCCAAACCGTCAAGCGCACCCGCGCGATCGTGGACGTGCCGATCGGCAAGGGCCTGCTCGGCCGCGTGGTCGATGCGCTCGGTAATCCGATCGACGGCAAGGGCCCGATCAAGGCCGACAAGCGTGCCCGCGTGGACGTCAAGGCGCCCGGCATCATTCCGCGCAAGTCGGTGCATGAGCCGATGGCGACCGGCCTGAAGGCGGTCGACGCCCTGATCCCGATCGGCCGCGGCCAGCGCGAG
>CAYJNT010000432.1:0-1971 GCA_964370945.1 uncultured Hyphomicrobiales bacterium
AGTGAAAAGCCTTGATAGTGGCCGCGCAGGATATTCGACAGGTCGGGTTGCTTGACGCCGATCAGCTTCGCGGCGGCGACTTGTGTCAGCTTCCGCGCTTTGATGAGGCGGTGAAGCTGCACGACGAGTGAAGCTTTCAACAGATGTTCCTCGGCGTTCGGCAGGCCGAGGTCGGCGAAAATATTGCCGCTTCCGACTTCGCAGGTGGGCAGGGCCTTTTTCTTCATGATCTGACGTCCTTGCTGGCTCGGTGAATGATCTCGGCTTGGCGCAAGCGCTGGTTGATCAAGTCGAGATGCTGCTTCGGGGTGGCAATCCCCTTGGTAGATTTCTTCTGGAACGCGTGAAGGACATACAGCACGTCCTCGAAGCGAACCGTGTAGACGGCGCGATAAGCGTCGCCGCCAACGCTTTTGCGAATCTCAAGAACGCCGCTGCCAAATCCCTTCAGCGGCTTCGCGCCGGTTGGATGGTCGCCGAGTTGCACTTCAAAAAGCGCTTGCCCGACCTCCCGCCGGGCAACGGCAGGAAACGCCTGCAAGTCGCGGCGGCTGGACCCGACAAAGACCGCCGGCTTGATCCTGCGGAGCAGTTCGTTCACGGATGTATAGTAGTTCTACTATAGCGCCCTGTCAAGGCGCTGGGTCCTCACACCCTTTCCACAAAACTATCCACGACCCGCTTTTCGCCGGCCTTGTCGAACGCGATGGTGAGCTTGTTGCCGTCCACGACTACGACGTTGCCGTTGCCGAATTTCAGGTGGAACACGCGGTCGCCGGTGCGGAAGGTGGAGGTCGCGCCGGTGGATTTGGCGATCAGCTCGCCGTCGATGGTGAGGGGCGAGCGGGGCTTCTGTGCGCCGCGTGCGTTGACCCCCACCCGGCCGGCGCCGCCGGCCGACCTCCCCCTTTCAGGGGGAGGTGAAGAAGAGATGTCTTCGGGATCTTGTGACTCATCAAACACGCCGTCCGGCACGTAGCGCGCACCAGGGCCGCCTTGGCGGCCCGTCTTGTCGTAAGGATGTCCGTTCTCGCTGAAGCCGCCTTTTCCCTTGCGCTGTTGCGCGCGCTGCCAGCCGGGCGTGGTGTACTTGGAGCCGAACGCGCCCGCGTCGTCGAAGCGGGAGGGGCCGTAGCCCGACATGCCGAAGCCGCCGGTGCCGCCCGCGGCCTCCTTCACCTCGACATGCGCCTCCGGCAATTCGTCGAGGAAGCGCGACGGCACGTTGGTCGACCACAGGCCGTGGATGCGCCGGTTCGACGCGAAATAGATCTTGGCGAGTTTGCGCGCGCGCGTGATGCCGACATGCGCCAGCCTTCGCTCTTCCTCCAGGCCGGCGCGGCCCTGGTCGTCGAGCGAGCGCTGGTGCGGAAACAGGCCTTCCTCCCAGCCGGGCAGGAACACGGTGTCGAATTCCAGCCCCTTGGCGGAATGCAACGTCATGATGTTCACCTTCTGCTCGGCTTCGCCGCGGTCGGTGTCCATCACCAGCGAGATGTGTTCGAGGAAGCCCTGCAGGTTCTCGAACTGCTCCATCGAGCGCACCAGTTCCTTGAGGTTTTCCAGCCGGCCGGCGGCGTCGGCCGAGCGCTCCTTCTGCCACATCTCGGTGTAGCCGCTCTCGTCGAGGATGATCTCGGCCAGCTCGTTGTGCGGCAGTATCTCCTTCTGCTTGGCCCAGCGCGTGAAGTTGTCCATCAGGCCGCGCAGCGCCAGCCGCGGTTTCGGCTTCATCTCGTCGGTGGACGACAGCGTGCGCGCCGCCTCGGTGAGCGGAATGCGCTGCTTGCGTGCAAAGTCGTGCAGCATCTGCACGGCGGCGTCGCCCAGGCCCCGCTTCGGCACGTTGACGATGCGCTCGAAGGCGAGATCGTCGGCCGGCTGCGCCACCACGCGCAGGTAAGCGAGGGCGTCGCGGATTTCGGCGCGCTCGTAAAACCGAGGGCCGCCGATGACGCGATAGGGCAGGCC
>CAYJNT010000433.1:0-1965 GCA_964370945.1 uncultured Hyphomicrobiales bacterium
TGCTTTCAAGAGAGCAGGCATCCCGGGTGCGCCCTACGGCGCTCTGCTCCCTCTCTGGAGGGAGCAAATCGAAACACAAAACGAAACTCGCGCGGGATTTCCCGCAGCGAGGACGAAGATGCTTGCGCGCTTAAGAACTTGGCTCTTTGACAATCGAATCGGAAAGCGACGGACCCCAATCCGTCACGCGGGCTCCCTGCCCCGCCTACGTATTCCTACCGATCACGCCGTTAACGCAAGGCTCCTGAAGCCAGGCCTAACGTGGCTCATCGCCGACCGGAGGATTTCAGAATGGATCCGCAAACACAGGACGATCCCCGACAATGGCTCGCCGGCGCCGTCGCCTGCGCGATTGTCGCGATCCTGATTTTCGCGCTGTAGCGTGACCGTCGACACGCCGATGCCAAGCCTGCCATCCTTAATGTCCCTCTACGTAGTTATCCGAATTTCCCCCGCCGAATCTCCCCGCTAGAGAGCGCGCACAAAGCAACGCGTGCATTTCTGATGGGAAGACGATGGACGCCAAAGAACTGAAAGCAAACGCCGAGCGCTGCGGCCGGTTGGCCCGGGGCTGCAATGACGAAAGCATCGCGAGCCAGTTCCGCTCGCTGGCGAAGGAATATCTCGCGCGAGCGCGCGAGCTCGGCGGCATGGCGGCACCCCGTCAGCCCGCCACGCAACGCAGTCAGAAGAACTAACGGTCGGGGGACTGCCGCGGACCGTTGAACCGAAGTCAAAAAGAAAACCCCGCCCTGGCCAATGTCGGGGGCGCCAGGACGGGGCGGTTCAACGGTTCCGTTGCATGCGGAACCCTCCAGCAAACACCGCAAGCCGACTTTCGTTCCTACCTCATTCGGATGAGGGGCGCTTTTCGCCGTTTCGGGTCCCCTTAACGCTCTCAGCGTCATGGCCGGGCTTGACCCGGCCATCAACGTCTTTCTTATCTGCGGTAACAAGGAAGTAAGACGTGGATGCCCGGCACAAGGCCGGGCATGACGTTCTAATATACGGCATTGATCACTCGGACGTCGCCAATGCCTTCTCCCGCCACCCTCACCGAACCCGAACGCCGCATTCCGGTCTATGGCGAGTATGACGTCGTGGTGCTCGGCGGCGGACCGGCCGGCATCGCCGCCGCCGCGGCATCGGGCGTGCTTGGCCGCCGCACACTGTTGATCGAGCGCTATGGTTTCCTCGGCGGCATGGGGACGGCCGCCGGCGTCACCAACTTCTGCGGCCTGCATGCCAATGTGCATGGCGACATCCGGCAGGTGGTGCATGGTGTCGCCGACGATCTGCTGGCACGCATCGCCAAGCTCGGCGGCCTGAACGAACCGCATCTGATTTTCGGAAAGACCAAAGCGCAGGCCTACGACACCGCCGCCTATAAATGCGCGGCCGACGAACTCCTGCTCTCGCGCAAGGTCGAGATCCTGTTCCACGCGCTGGCCGCGGGCGTGTCGATGGACGGCGACACGATCGCCGCCTTGCTCGTTGAAACAAAATCCGGGCGCGTCGCGGTGCGGGCGAGCATCTTCATCGATTGCTCCGGCGACGGCGATCTTGCGGCTTTTGCGGGCGCGCCCTTCGCGCTCGGGGACGGCAATGGCAACATGCTCTACCCGACCATGATGTTCCGGCTGAACGGCGTCGATCCGGCTAAAGCCGGCGAAGCGTGGAAGACGATCCCCCTGCTGATGGACGACGCCGTAAAGCGCGGCGTGCAATTTCCGCGCAAGGGCGCGATCGTGCGTCCGCAAAAGCATCCGGCCGAATGGCGGGTGAATGTCACGCAACTGACAAGCGCCAACGGCGGCGCGCTCGACGGCACCGATGCGCGGGAGCTGTCAGCGGGCGAAATCGAAGGCCGGCGGCAGGCGCTCGCTTTCTTCGCGTTTCTCAAAAGCGAAGCGCCGGGCTTTGCGGAGTCCTACGTGGTCGACATCCCGCCGCAGATCGGCATCC
>CAYJNT010000434.1:0-1957 GCA_964370945.1 uncultured Hyphomicrobiales bacterium
CTGAGGCCAGGATTCGACCTGCTCGAGTATTTTCCGGGTCGACGCGTTCATTGCGAAACGATATCACAATCCGCTGGCGCCGTCAGCAAGTGGTCGACGCGGTATTTCACCGCCAGAACGGCTTCTCCGCCTCGCACGCGGCCTCGTAGCGCGTGACGCCGATATCGCGCAGCAGCCGGTCATCGAGCTCGGCCAGCGCGCGGCGCTGGCGGCTGCGCGACGTCCACGCGCCATAGTGTCCGGCCATTGCCGCAAGCGCGCGGCGCAAGGCGGATTGCGGCGGGAAATCCTGCCAGATTCCGATTTCGGCGGTCATGGTTGCGTCGGTGCGGGGCATGGCTTTTCTCCGTGAATGCTGTTTGCAGCCTTCTAGCCGCGCTTCATGACGGACGTTTTGGAAACGGCCGAAATGTCGGCGCTTGCGGCGCCGCGCGGCGAAGTCCACATTTCCCGCATGACCGGAAGCGCCAAACTCGCAACCGTTGCCGCCTGCGCCGGCGATCCGGCGCGCGCCTCGATGCTGCAGCTTTTGATGGACGGCCGCGCCTTCACCGCCGGCGAATTGTCGAGTGCTGCCGGCGTCACCGCGCAGACCGCAAGCGGGCATCTGTCACGCATGGTCGATGCGCGCTTGCTCGTGGTCGCGAGCCAGGGCCGGCATCGCTATTACCGGCTGTCGTCCCCGCTGGTCGCGCAGATGCTCGAAGGCATGATGGTGGTCGCGGCGTCGAATGCAGTGATGACCGGGCCGGGCAATGAGGCGATGCGCAAGGCGCGCAGCTGTTACGACCATCTCGCCGGCAAACTCGGTGTCGGCATCGCGCAACGGCTGGTCGAGGAAGGTCACGTCACGTTGACCGACGAAGGCGGCGAAGTGACGAGCAAAGGCAAGATGTTCTTCATCCGCGTCGGCATCGATGTCGAATCCGCGCCGTCGCATCGCGCCTTCTGCCGCCCGTGCCTCGACTGGAGCGAGCGGCGCTATCATCTCGCCGGCGTGCTCGGCCAGCGCATCATGCATTTCTGCTTCGACGAGGGCTGGATCAGGCAAAAGCCGAGGAGCCGCGTTGTCGACATCACGCCGCTGGGGTTGCGCAAATTCCGGGAGCAATTCGGGCTGCGGCTTGACACCTGAGTGGTGTCGCCCTGTCATGCGAGGCCGATGGGGGACGGGCATTGGGCGGCCGCTTTCGTAATTTCCGTATTTTTCTCGTGGTTCTGGCCGCATTTGCAACAATATGCGGCTCACAGTTGGCGTTCGCGTTAGGCACACCCCGTGGAAGCCAAATCGCCGGCTTCATTTGGGCAACCCTCGAGACCATCATTATTGGTGAGTTTGCTGGACGAAGGCCTTCGCAAGCGGATGCTCTGCCATCAAGACCCGTTTGCAGGCCCGATGACTACACCGATCTTCGCGCGGCGGCGAATGACACTGCATTGCTAGATGCGTTGCGTCGTCGATGCAAATTCGTTGACGTCAAAGTGAACGACACCCATGTCGTCGGCACCGCGTATCTTCCTGCCGGCTACTGCGAAACGCTGAAGCGAGCGTATGACAACATGCTTGCTGAACGCGTTTATGCCGTGACGGATGACAGCCAAAAACATTGGGTGGAATTCGAGTACAAAGGGTCACGCTATTTAGCCAACAATGGAGCGTTAGTGAGGGGTGCGCGGTTACAAACGAGTTGTAACGACGATGGCTCGCTCAGCATCAGCGCGCCACGGAAGCGTCGCTAGTTCAGCTTCGACGTAAGTGGTCATGGACCGGTCACAATCGCCCGGTCAGAATACGCCATGAGCTTTTTCCCAGGCCAGGATCCCGAACCCGGCAACACCTTCCAGTGCGACGCCATCGAGCGCGTGATCGTGCCGCGCACGACCGATCTCGGCACCTTCGAAGTGCGGCGCGCGCTGCCGTCGGCGCAGCGGCGCATGGTCGGCCCCTTCATCTTCG
>CAYJNT010000435.1:0-1951 GCA_964370945.1 uncultured Hyphomicrobiales bacterium
CGAGCACAAACTGATCGACGGATTGCAGATCGTGGTCTGCCCGCTCGTGCTCGGCAACGGCAAACGGCTGTTCGACGGCGTGAATAGAAGGCTCGACCTGACACTCACCGGCACGCGCGCGTTCGGCAACGGAAGCGTCCTGTTGTGCTACGCGCCGGCGTGACGTGATCGCCACTCACGCCGCCTGCGTCATGGACTCGCTTTCTGCGATCAGCGTCGCGACGCCCTGCCCGATCGCCTCGGGATGGTCCTCCTGCAGGTAATGCGCGCCTGGTCCGAGGTGAACGAGTCGGCAGTTTTTCAACTGCGCCGCAAAGCGCTCGGCGAAGGTCGGCGAGATGATCGCGCCGGGATCGGCGGCGCACAGGAGTTTCGGATAGTCGGACACGAGCAGCGCGGCCTGCGCCTTTTCCAGCGCCTCCGACACATCGGCGGGCTGGCCTTCGATCGGCAACTCGTTCGGGAAGCGCCAGACCGGCTTGCGCGAGGCCGGCGTCGGAAACGGCGCGCGATAGACCGCCATCTCGTCGTCGCTCAGTTTGCGCAGGATCGAGCCCGGCAGCACCCGCTCGACGAAGGCGTTGCCGTCGAGGATCATCCGCTCACCCTCGCCCGGCGTGCGGAATTTGCGGAAGATGTCGCGCACGGCCGGCTTCTGCAGGAAATCGTCCCAACGTTGCACCGGCAGGATGAATTCCATGAACACGAGCCCGCGCACGAAATCGGGCCGGCGCGCAGCGAGATGAAAGGCGAGCGCGGTGCCCCAGTCTTGCGCAACGAGATAAGCTGAGCGGATTCCCGCCGCGTCGATAAACGCGTCGAGATAGCGCGCGTGATCGAAGAAGCGGTAATCGCTCTCCGGCTTTCCGGACTGACCGAAGCCGACGAGATCCGGCGCGATGCAATGCGCGACCGGGGCGACATGCGGGATGATATTGCGCCAGATATAGGACGATGTCGGATTGCCGTGCAGGAACAGCGCGACCGGCGCGCCGTGCAGGCCGGCCTCGCGATACGCCATCGTGGTATCGAGAACGCTGCGGCGGGGAAGCACAATATCGGACATCACGCATTCTCCTTCTTGAACACAGTCGCAAACACGATGGTCTTGAAGCGCCTGAGCGGCGCTTCGCTGCGCTCGACTTTCATGCGCAGGATCGCGCCCTGCCAGGACGAAAGCAGGAAGTCGGCGAGCTCGCGCGGCGGAAAATCCGATGGGATGTCGCCCGCGCGCTGGCCCTCCTCGATGCACTCCGCAAACGGCGTGATCCATTCCTTGTAGACGGCAACGAGCCGCCCGCGCAGAAGCTCGCTCTCCTGCGCGGTCTCGAGGCTGAAATCGCCGATCAGGCAGCCGCGCTTGAAGCGGGCGGTTTCGAGTTTGCCGGTGATGATGTCGAGATAGCGCCTGAGCCGCGCGCGCGGCGTGAGTGTCTTGTCGTCGAGCGCCTTGCTCACGAGGCCCTTCACATAGTCGAAATAATGATCGAGCACTTCGACCGCGAAGGCTTCCTTGGACGCAAAATGGTTGGTGAAGGAGCCTTGCGGCGCGGAGGCTGCGGCGACGATGTCGCGCACGCCCGCGCCGTGAAAGCCCTGCCGGAACATCACTTTCAGCCCGGCTTCGATGATGCGATCGCGATTGGATGGTTTTGGCATAGGGCAATAATACGTACGTACGTATTGTTGTCAAGCGTTGATCTCGGGCATTCGTCCGCTCCCTACTCAGCCGCCATCATGCCGTCGCCGATGGCCGGCGTCTCGCGGGTAAGATCAATGGGATCATCCATGGCCGCGATGACCACCCGGTTGCGGCCCTGGCGCTTGGCGGAATAGACCGCCATGTCGGCGCGCCGCACCAGCGTGTCGACGTCGTAGCCGAACGCGTCGGTCGACGCGATGCCGATGCTGACCGTCACGTTGACCGGCACGCCGGCCACCTGCACGCCCA
>CAYJNT010000436.1:0-1948 GCA_964370945.1 uncultured Hyphomicrobiales bacterium
CGATCAATTCGCGGAACGGAATGCCCATCGCCTCTTCGACATTGCACGGCTTGTTGACGTGCCCGGAAATACAGAAAAGTTTCGTGCCGGAGTTGTTCGGGCGTCCGATGCCGGCGAACCACGCCGCGCCGCGGCGCATGATGTCGGGCGCGACCGCGATGGATTCCACATTGTTCACGGTCGTCGGGCAACCATAGAGACCGACATTCGCGGGGAACGGCGGTTTCAGCCGCGGCATGCCCTTTTTGCCTTCGAGGCTTTCGAGCAAGGCGGTTTCCTCGCCGCAGATGTAAGCGCCGGCGCCGTGGTGGACGTAGATTTCGAAATCATAGCCGTGGATGTTGTTCTTGCCGATCAGCTTGGCGTCATAGGCCTCGTCGATCGCGGCCTGCAGGCGCTCGCGTTCGCGGATGAATTCGCCGCGGACATAAATGTAAGCGGCGACCGCACCCATCGCGAAACCGGCGATCAGGCAGCCTTCCACGAGCAGATGCGGATCGTGCCGCATGATCTCGCGATCCTTGCAGGTGCCGGGCTCGGATTCGTCGGCATTGACGACGAGATAGCTCGGCCGGCCGTCCTTGGATTCCTTCGGCATGAAGGACCATTTCATGCCGGTCGGGAATCCCGCGCCGCCGCGCCCGCGCAGGCTCGACGCCTTCACTTCATTGATGATGGCGTCGCGGCCCTTGTCGAGGATCGCCTTGGTGCCGTCCCAGGCGCCGCGCGCACGCGCGCCTTTCAGGCCCCAGTCGCCCTGGCCGTATAAATTCGTGAAGATGCGATCCTTGTCCGCGAGCATCGGTCGTTATGCCTTTGTCTTCACCGATTTGAGCGTGGTCGGGCCGCCTTCCGGCGCGGAGAATTGCCGGTCGATCTGCGGACCCGGTTTCGGCTCCTTGCCCGCGGCCATCTCGTCGAGCAGCTTGTTGAAATTCTCCGGCGTCAAATCTTCGTAGAAATCGTAATTGATCTGCGCCATCGGGGCGTTCACGCAGGCGCCGAGGCACTCGACTTCGACCCAGGAGAATTTGCCGTCTTCGGTGACTTCAAATTGCTCGCCAATGCGGCGATGGCAGATATCGATCAGCTTGTCGGCGCCGCGCAAGACACACGGCGTCGTGCCGCACATCTGCACATGGAAGCGCCCGACCGGCGCGAGATTGAACATGGTGTAGAAGGTCGCGATCTCCATCACGCGGATATTCGGCAGGTCGAGAAATTCGGCGACATGCCGGATCGCGGCTTCCGGCACCCAGCCGCCGGCCTGTTCCTGTGCGCGCCACAGAAGCGGAATGACGGCCGAGGCCTGCCGGCCGGGTGGATATTTTTCGATCTGCTTGTTCGCCCAGGCGAGATTTTCCTTCGAAAAGGAAAACTCCTTCGGCTGCAATTCGGCGGGCGCGAGGCGACGGACGGCCATCAGCGATCAACCTCCCCAAACACGATGTCGAGCGAGCCGAGGATGGCGGACACGTCCGCCAGCATGTGACCCTTGCAGATGAAATCCATCGCCTGCAGATGCGCGAAACCGGGCGCGCGGATCTTGCACTTGTACGGCTTGTTGGTGCCGTCGGACACGAGATAGACGCCGAACTCGCCCTTGGGCGCCTCGACCGCGGCGTAAACTTCGCCGGCCGGCACGTGGAAACCTTCGGTGTAAAGCTTGAAGTGATGGATCAGCGCTTCCATCGAGCGCTTCATCTCGCCACGTTTGGGCGGCACGACTTTATTGTCGACGACGCTGACCGGTCCCTGGCCTTCCGGCGAGCGCAGTTTCTCCAGGCATTGCTTCATGATGTGCACGGACTGGCGCATCTCTTCCATGCGGATCAGATAACGGGCGTAGCAGTCGCCGTTCTTGCCGATCGGGATATCGAACTCGAGCTCGCTGTAGCACTCGTAGGGCTGCGCCTTGCGCAGGTCCCAGGCCGCGCCCGAGCCGCGC
>CAYJNT010000437.1:0-1946 GCA_964370945.1 uncultured Hyphomicrobiales bacterium
CGTCGGACAGCGACGACACGAACGGAATGATCATCATTCCCATCACGATGCCGGCGGCGAGCGCGCTTTCGGACGCAACATTGAGGCCGAACACCTCACCCCATCCGCGCACCTGCGGCGCCAACGTGAGCGCGGCGAAAAATCCGAGCACCACGGTCGGCACGCCTGCGAGAATTTCGAGGAGGGGCTTCGCGAAAGCGCGAAAACGCGGGGTCGCATATTCCGCCATATAGATCGCCGCAAACAGGCCGACCGGGCCCGCGATCAGTATGGCGATGAAGGTGATGAGCAGCGTTCCGGTGACGAGCGGGATGATACCGAAAGCGCCCGAAGAACCGCCCTGATCGGCGCGCATCGCGATCTGCGGCGACCATTGCAAGCCGAACAGGAACTCGAACGGCGAGACTTTCTCGAAGAAGCGGATGGTCTCGAAAAGCACCGAAAACAGAATTCCCACGGTCGTCAAAACGGCGACGCAGGCAGCGGAAAAGAGAACGATCTTGACGACGCGCTCCACCTGGTTGCGGGCACGGAAGCTCGCCGACAGGGAGCGCAGGCCAAACGACAGGCCGAGCAAGCCGAAAATCCAGCCGGCCGCGATGACCAGCATGTTGGCGAACGAATTCAGGGACCCATAGACGTCGGCAGCGGATTTCAATGCCGCGGTGGGCGTGCCGGAATATTGCCCGCCCGCTACGGTGACAATGTCGCGCAACACGGAGGCGCGCCGCAGATCGTCGGCAAGAATGGCGGGGTCATAAGCGGTAAGCGCCTGCGTGCTCACGATGTAATCGGCCAACGGGCGGCCAATCGCGAAAATCGCAAGCATCGGAAGAAGCGCGGCGATGGCGACGAATGCGCCATGATAAACCGGGCGGGAATGCAAGGCCGCAGTCTGGCCGGCGGCCGCCACATTGGCCCGCGACCGGCCGAAGAGATAGCCGATCAGCACCAGCAGGATCAGACCGAGGAAATAAACGAGGCTCATGGCCTCACCCCCACTCAGCGATACGCATCGCTACTCCGCAAGGAAGAACCGTGGCTGCACCAATTGAGCGCAGCCACGGGAAACATTTCCGGTTACGACAGCGGCGCGGGCGACATCGGCGTCATGCCGGTCACGCTCTTGCGCACGTCTTCCAGCTCCTTCTTCGGCAGCGTCACGAGGCCTTTCTTGGCGAGATAACCGTCCTCGCCAAGCGCCTTCGGCGACACGTATTCGAGCGCGAACTTGTCGATGCCCGGCACGATGCCAAGATGCTGCTTCTTGAAGTAGACATACATCCGGCGGGCGCCCTTGTACTTGCCCGAGGTGATGTTATCGAACTCCGGCGCAACGCCGTCGAGCGAAACGCCCTTCAGCTTGGCCGAATTCTCTTCCAGGAACGAATAGCCGAAAATGCCGAAGGCATTCTTGTTGGCTTCGAGCTTCTGCACGATCACGTTGTCATTCTCGCCGGCTTCGACATAGGCGCCGTCTTCACGCAACGTCTTCCAGGCCTTGTCGAAGGCCTTCTTGTCGGCCTTCTTCAGTTCCTTCATTGCCGGAATCTGTTCCGCGCCCACTTCCAGGAAAAGTTCGTGCAGCGAATCGCGGGTGCCGGAGGTCGGCGGCGGGCCGAGCACTTCGATCTTGATGTTCGGCAGCGCCTTGTCGATGTCCGACCAGTTCTTGTACGGGTTGGCGACGAGCTTGCCGTCGGCGCCCGGAACTTCCTTGGCGAGCGCGAGGAAAAGCTGGCCAAGCGTCACTTTGAGCGCGGGACCCTGCTTGGATTGCGCCACGGTCAGGCCATCGAAACCGATATTGAGCTCGACGATGTCGGTCACGCCGTTCTTCTGGCAGGTTTCGAATTCGCCCTTTTTCATCCGGCGCGAAGCGTTGGTGACGTCGGGATGGCCCTCGCCGACGCCGGCGCAGAACAGCTTCATGCCGCCGCCGGTGC
>CAYJNT010000438.1:0-1942 GCA_964370945.1 uncultured Hyphomicrobiales bacterium
CGTCGGACAGCGACGACACGAACGGAATGATCATCATTCCCATCACGATGCCGGCAGCGAGCGCGCTTTCGGACGCAACATTGAGGCCGAAGACCTCACCCCATCCGCGCACCTGCGGCGCCAACGTGAGCGCGGCGAAAAATCCAAGCACCACGGTCGGAATGCCGGCGAGAATTTCGAGCAGCGGCTTGGCGAAAGCGCGGAAGCGCGGGGTCGCATATTCCGCCATGTAGATCGCCGCGAACAGGCCGATCGGCCCCGCGATGAGAATCGCGATCGTGGTGATGAGCAGCGTTCCGGTGACGAGCGGGATGATACCGAAAGCGCCGGACGAGCCGCCCTGGTCGGCCCGCATCGCGATCTGCGGCGACCATTGCAGGCCGAACAGGAATTCGAGCGGCGAGACTTTCTCGAAAAACCGGATCGTCTCGAAAAGCACGGAGAACAGAATGCCGACCGTCGTCAACACGGCGACGCAGGCCGCGGAAAACAGAACGATCTTGACCACGCGCTCGACCTGGTTGCGGGCGCGGAAATTCGCCGACAGCGAGCGCAGGCCGAACGACAATCCCAGCAATCCGAAAATCCAGCCGGCTCCGACGATCAGGGTGTTGGCGAAAGCATTCGACGACGCATAGACGTCGGCGGCGGCCTTCAATGCCGCGGTAGGCGTGTCGGAATATTGTCCGCCCGCGACGGTGACAATGTCGCGCAATACGGAGGCGCGCCGCAGATCGTCGGCAAGAATGGCGGGGTCATAGGCGGTAAGCGCCTGCGTGCTCACGATGTAATCGGCCAGCGGGCGGCCAATCGCGAAAATCGCAAGCATCGGAAGAAGCGCGGCGATGGCGACGAATGCGCCATGATAAACCGGGCGGGAATGCAAGGCCGCAGTCTGGCCGGCGGCCGCCACATTGGCCCGCGACCGGCCGAAGAGATAGCCGATCAGCACCAGCAGGATCAGACCGAGGAAATAAACGAGGCTCATGCCCCTTACCCCAACTCGTGTTCACAGACCGTGATAATCCGCGATAAGGCGGCGGCCGCGATGCGCGGCCGCCGTATTCACACAGATCAGATCAGGAGCTCGGCGCCGACATCGGCGCCATGCCGGTCACGTCCTTGCGAACCTGCTCGAGTTCCTTCTTGGGCAGCGTTACGAGACCCTTCTTGGCAAGATAGCCGTCCTCGCCAAGCGCCTTGTTGGACACGTACTCGGCCGCGAACTTGTCGATGCCGGGAACGACGCCGATGTGCTGCTTCTTGAAATAGATGAACAGCGGACGCGATCCCTTGTACTTGCCACTCGCGATGTTCTCGTAATTCGGCTCCGCGCCCTCGAGCGCAACGCCGCGCAGCTTGGCGGAGTTCTCGTCGAGGAAGGAATAGCCGAACACGCCGAAGGCGTTCTTGTTGGCTTCGAGCTTCTGCACGATCACGTTGTCGTTCTCGCCCGCTTCGACGTAATGGCCGTCGTCGCGAATGGTCTTCCAGACCTTTTTGAAAGCGGCCTTATCGGACGTTTTCAGCGCCTTCAGGGCCGGAAACTGCTCCGCGCCCTTTTCCAGCATCAGCTCGTGCAGAGAATCGCGCGTGCCGGAGGTCGGCGGCGGGCCGAGCACTTCGATCTTGATGTTCGGCAGCGACTTGTCGATGTCCGACCAGTTCTTGTTCGGGTTGGCGACGAGCTTGCCGTCGGCGCCCGGCACTTCCTTGGCGAGCGCCAGGAAGAGCTGGCCGAGCGTCAGCTTGATCGCGGGCCCCTGCTTGGACTGCGCCAGGGTCAGGCCGTCATAGCCGACCTTGAGCTGGACCACGTCCTTGACGCCATTCTTCTGGCAGGTCTCGAACTCGCTCTTCTTCATCGCGCGCGAGGCATTGGTGGCATCGGGATGGCCCTCGCCGACGCCGGCGCAGAACAGCTTCATGCCGCCGCCGGTGC
>CAYJNT010000439.1:0-1918 GCA_964370945.1 uncultured Hyphomicrobiales bacterium
CGCCGGAGACGCCGTTCGGCGGCATCAAGGATTCCGGCTACGGCCACGAAGGCGGCCTCGAAGGGCTGGAGGCTTACACCAACAAGAAGTTCATCTCGCAGGCTTGACTGTCACCCTCTGCTGTCATTCCGGACGCCGCAAAGCGGCGATCCGGAATCCAGATACATAAAGAAAATCGACGTAGCTGGATTCCGAGTTCGCGCCACCGATCTCGGGTTTACCCGAGATCGGCAGTTAAACATGCCCAAGTCGGCTTTAGCCGACTTGGGATGGCGCGCCCCGGAATGACAGGCCCTACTTTTTCTCCTGCTGAGCTGCTGGCGCGGCCGGCGCTTGCCCGGTCGTTCCGCTGGTCTGCGCGCCGGACGCTTGCTGCTGGTTCGGCGACGGGCCGCCGCCAATGCCGAAGATGGCCGCCCAGGCGATGAAGACGGCGAGAAAAAGCCCGCATCCGAGCGAGAGTCCGATCCAAAACGGGGGATTGGCCCGAGGCATACCCGGCTCTTGGTCTGACATGGCAAAATCTCCTGCTGCGCGCAGGAAAACGCTCTTACTGAGCTAACAGTTCCGATCGAAGGGAGAAGCGCTCACCCCGTCGCCTTCCGGCACGCGGCCCAGATTTTCTCAGGCGTCGCGGGCATATCCATGTGATCGGCGGCGCCGTTCGGAACGGCGTCGCCGATGGCGTTCATGATCGCGGCGATCGAGGCAGTGGTGCCGGCCTCGCCCACGCCCTTCACGCCAAGCGGGTTGGTGGTCGCGGGCACGGCGTGATCTTCGGTCTTCAAGACCGGCGGCATGTGGTGCGCGCGCGGCATGGCGTAATCCATGAATGAGCCGGTGACGAGCTGGCCGCTGCCGTTTTCGTAAACCGCACGCTCGAGCAAGGCCTGGCCTAATCCCTGCGCCAGACCGCCGTGGATCTGGCCTTCGACCAGGGTGTGATTGAGCACGTTGCCGGCATCGTCGACCGCGCAATACGCGATGAGTTCGGCTTGTCCGGTGTCGGGATCGATCTCGATTTCGGCGATATGGCAGCCGTTCGGAAAAGTCTGCGGCGTATCGACCGCGACTTTGGTGTCGAGATTTTCCGCGATCTCGCCACGCTTTTTCATCTCGCTTGCACGCTCGGCGAGCGTGAACAGCGGGATCATCCGGTCGGTGCCGACCACCTCGAACAGGCCGCTGCGGTAGATGATGTCGGTCTCCGCCGCTTCCAGCGCCTGCGCCGCGATGGTCTTTGCTTTCGCGAGCATGGTTTCGACGGCGCGCAATGTCGCTGAGCCCGCGGTGATGGTCGAGCGCGAGGCAACCGCCGGTCCACCCTTGATCTCGAAAAACGAGTCGCCGTGGCGATGCGTCACTTGCGACGCCGGGATTCCGAGCTTTTCGGCGACCAGGCGCGGATAGACCGTGGCGTGTCCCTGTCCGGTCGATTGCACACCCAGCGCAATCACAAGCGTCTCGCCGCCGGGAAATTCCAGCAGCGCGCCTTCGGTCGGCACGCCGCCGGAATGTTCGAGAAAACAGGATATGCCGAAGCCGCGATATTTCCCGCGCCTCGCGGCCTCGCGCTTTCTTTTCTTGAAGCCGGCATAATCGGCGAGCGTCAGCGCCTTCCCGAACACGGCGGGAAACTCGCCACTGTCATAGGTCGTCTGCACGGCGGTCTTGAAGGGCATGGCCGAGCGCGGAATGAGATTGCGCTTGCGCAAAGCCACGCGATCGATGCCGGTGACGTGCGCGGCTTCTTCCACCAGCCGCTCCATCAGGTAATTGGCCTCCGGGCGCCCGGCGCCGCGATAGGGTCCAGTCGGCGTCGAATGCGTGAACACGCAGCGCACCGAGACATCGAGATGCGGAACGCGATAGACGGTCGGAAAGCAGCGCGCGAAATTGTAGGTCGCAAGCCGCGCGC
>CAYJNT010000440.1:0-1911 GCA_964370945.1 uncultured Hyphomicrobiales bacterium
TTCCTCACCATCAACACCATTCTCGGCGTGCTGCGCGCCTGCCAGCAGGGCCTCGGCATCGCGATGCTGCCGGACTACCTCGTCGAGGAAAATCATGGCCTCGTTCAGTTATTCACAGAATCGGAAGGCGTCACGCTCGACGCGTATTTCGTCTATCCGGAAGAACTGAAATCGGTCGCGCGCGTGCAGGTGTTCCGCGACTTCCTGGTGTCGAAAGCGCAGCGCTGGAATTTTTAGGAAAACTCTGCGGTTTCGTCATGGCGGCTGCGTGAGACGGGCCGTTGCCTGATCGAAATGATCGATCTTTGCCGCAGCCGTGCGAGGTCCGCATGGCTGACATACCCCCATCTGCGTTGCTCCGAATCCGGCTTCACTGGATACTTCGGACTTCCACTGCGAGCGATCTGCCGACGTGTCCTCCCAGATCGCGGCCAGCCGCCCGCAGATGTTCCCCTCTGGAAGGTATGCCGGCCTCCCGCGCCGGCGAGAACTTCAGCCGGGCCTTCGGGCCCGGCTTTTTCTTTTTTTGGGGATGCTTCTGTACATCTCCGCCGTCATTCCGGGGCGCAAGCGTAGCTTGCGAACCCGGAATCCATAATCCTGAATCCGTGGTTATGGATTCCGGGCTCGCTCGTTTCACTCGCGCCCCGGAATGACAGATAAACTCACACGTACAGCCGCTCGCCTTCGAGACCCTTGTACATGTCAGCGACATAGTCGCCGTAGCCGTTGAACAGTAATGTCGGGCGGCGCTCGTTGGTGCCGATCAATTCCTCGCTCGCCTGGCTCCAGCGTGGATGCGCGACCTGCGGATTCACATTCGCCCAGAAGCCGTATTCTCTCGCCTGCAACGCTTCCCACAAACTCTTCGGGCGGTCGGCGACGAAGGAAAAGCGCACGATCGATTTGATCGACTTGAATCCATATTTCCACGGCACCGCAAGACGCAGCGGCGCGCCGTGCTGCTTGGCCGCGGGCTTGCCGTAAGTGCCGGTGACGAGGAAGCACAATTCGTTGTTCGCTTCCGCCATGGTCAGCCCCTCGACATAGGGCCACGGGTAATAGGGAACCCGCATTCCCGGCGCCATCTGCGGATCGTTGAAGGTTTCCATGCGGACATATTTTGCGCCGCCCGTGGGCTTGGCGAGTTCGACCAATTTCGAGAACTGGAAGCCCGACCACGGGATGGTCATCGACCAGGCTTCGACGCAGCGATGGCGATAGAGCCGCTCCTCGATGCCGACCTTGCGGATGAGATCGTCGATGCCGATATCGAACGGCTTTTCGACGAGGCCGTCGATCTTCACCGTCCAGGGCCGGATGCGAAGCTGCTGCGCCGCCACGGTGATGTTCTTCGAGGTGCCGTATTCGTAGAAGTTGTTGTAGCTGCCGTTGATCTTCTCGTCGGTCAGCGGGCGGTCGAGAACGTATTTTTCGTTGCGCTTGGCCGGATAGAGATCCTTGGTCGGATCAACGATGTCGGTGACCCGTTGCGCGGACGCGGCGGTTGGCGCCAGCGCCAAGGCCGTGGCGCCCGCGGCACCGCCAAGGAAAGCGCGGCGGTTGAGGAAAACGGCCTCGGGCGTGGCGAGACGTTCGGGAATTTCCCAGCCCCGGCGGCGGATCACATGCATCGGATCACCCTTTTCGCGGCCGCAACGCGCGGCGCCGCAATAATGACGATTGTACCATCACAGGCAAGTCACGGATGCGGGATGTTCGCGCCGGTCCCGCCCGGTGCCCTTGCACGCCGAGCAGCTTGCGGGCCGCGCGGCGTTTTCATCTCGCGACCGACCGGCGTGACCACCTTAACGCCCGATCCCGCTTCAGACCACGTTCCCTCCACATCAAAGTCTTAATCGTTACTCAGAAAAAGCTCATGTCCGACACCGACCGCCAGCGCCGTCCCGT
>CAYJNT010000441.1:0-1909 GCA_964370945.1 uncultured Hyphomicrobiales bacterium
GCCGGGCGTGCGGAACCAGTATAACGACGATCAAGCCATTGCGTGCAATGCGATTTCCACGTAATCCCCGCGCGGACACGCGAGGGCGAAGGCGAATATGGACCAGAAAGGGCCGGATCGAGGGCGCGGCCTGACTTATGCGCAGGCGGGCGTCGATATCGACGCCGGCAACCGTATGGTCGACATGATCAAGCCGCTGGTCCGCGCGACACGCCGGCCCGGGGCGGACGCCGAAATCGGCGGATTCGGCGGGTTGTTCGACCTCAAGCGCACGGGGTTCAAGGATCCGGTCCTGGTGGCGGCAACCGACGGCGTCGGCACCAAGGTCAAGGTCGCGATCGAGACCGGCCGCCACGGCACCATCGGCATCGATCTCGTGGCGATGTCGGTCAACGATCTCGTCGTGCAGGGCGCCGAGCCCCTCTTCTTCCTCGATTACTTCGCCTGCTCGCGGCTCGATCCGGAGGTCGGCGCGGCGGTGGTCGGCGGAATCGCGCAGGGCTGTGTTGAATCCGGCTGCGCACTGATCGGCGGCGAGACGGCGGAAATGCCTGGCCTCTATCAGCCCGGCGACTACGATCTGGCCGGCTTCGCCGTCGGCGCCGCGGAGCGCGACGCGATCCTGCCGCGCGATGTGGCGGCCGGCGACATCGTGCTGGGCCTTGCCTCGTCCGGCGTGCATTCCAACGGATTTTCGCTGGTGCGCAAGGTGGCCGATCGTGCAGGACTGACCTGGAGCGCACCGGCGCCATTCGGTACCGGACAGACTTTGGGCGAAGTCGTGCTCACGCCGACGCGGCTTTATGTGAAGTCCTGTCTCGCCGCGATCCGCGAAACCAAGGGCGTGAAAGCGCTCGCGCATATCACCGGCGGCGGGTTTCCCGACAATGTCCCGCGCGTGCTTCCCGATGGCATCGGCGCGCGCATCGACCTTTCAGCCGTGCCGGTGCTGCCGGTGTTCAAATGGCTCGCATCGGCGGGCGACGTCGCCGAGGGCGAGATGCTGCGCACGTTCAATTGCGGGATCGGCATGATCGTCGTGGTCGCGCCGAAGGACGCGGACGCCGTCAGCGCGGTCCTGCGGCGTGAAGGCGACACGATCGTGACGCTCGGCGAATTGTTCGTGGCCAAGCCGGACGAGCCGCGCGTGCGCTTTACCGGCGCGCTCGATCTTGGATGACGCGGATGGCGCGCAAACGGGTTGCCGTCCTGATTTCCGGCCGCGGCTCCAACATGGCGGCGCTGATCGAGGCGGCTGCCGACCCCGCCTACCCCGCCGAGATTTCGCTCGTCCTGTCCAACATCCCGGATGCCGGTGGGCTCGCGATTGCAGACTCAAAAGGCATCAAGACCGAAGTCGTCGATCACAGAGAATTCGGCAAGGACCGTGAAAGCTTCGAACGCACGATGCAGAAAGCGCTCGACGCCCACAAGATCGACTATGTGTGTCTGGCCGGATTCATGCGGCTCCTGACGCCGGCCTTCGTCAAGCACTGGTCCGGCCGCATGCTCAATATCCATCCGGCCTTGCTGCCGTCGTTCAAAGGGCTCGACACGCATGAGCGCGCGATCGCGGAAGGCGTGAAGATCCACGGCGCGACCGTGCATTTCGTCGTGCCGGACATGGATTCAGGTCCGATTGTCGTGCAGGCGGCAGTTCCGGTGATCAAAGGCGACACGCCGCAATCGCTCGCCACGCGCGTCATTCAGATGGAGCATCGTATCTATCCGCTGGCGCTGCGGTGGCTCTGCGAAGGCAAACTCAAGATCGAGGGCGGCCGCTGCGTCGTCCAGGGCGCGCCGGACATCGACGGCGCTTTGGTCTCGCCTTCAAATCTCAGGCTGTCCTGATGAAGACGCGATTGTCGTGGAATGCGGCGCCACCGAACGGCGCGATGCAATCGGCGCC
>CAYJNT010000442.1:0-1907 GCA_964370945.1 uncultured Hyphomicrobiales bacterium
CGCGCGGATCGCCGTTGGCGAGGCCGAGATCGGCGTCGACAATGCCGACCAGATTAAGTTTTGGAAAATGATGGCCCTTGGCGACAAGTTGCGTGCCGATGACGATGTCGAATTGGCCGTCCGCCACTTCGTCGAGTTCGGCGCGCAGGCGATCGACCGATTCCACAAGATCGCTGGACAGGACGATGCTGCGCTTGCCGGGAAAGAGCGTCGTCACTTCTTCCGCCAGCCGCTCCACGCCCGGACCGACCGCCGCCAGCGTGTCGGTCTTCGCACATTGCGGGCACGCCTCCGGCACCGGCATGCCGAAGCCGCAATGGTGGCAGACGAGCCGCCGCTTGAAGCGGTGATCGACAAGCCACGCATCGCAATTCGGACAGGCGAAGCGATGCCCGCAGGCGCGGCATAAGGTGAGCGGCGCATAGCCGCGGCGATTGAGGAACAGTAAGGCCTGCTCCCCACGCTCGAGCGCGGTCTGCACCGCTTCCGCAAGCCGCGGTGCGATGAAACGGCCGCGGGAGGGACCTTCCGTCTTCAAGTCGATTGCTTCGATATGCGGCATATGCTGGCCGCCAAACCGCTCGGGCAAATGCAGGCGGCGATAGCGCCCGCGCCGCGCATTGACTTCGGTTTCGACCGACGGCGTCGCCGAGGAGAGCAGCACCGGGATTTTCTCGATGCTCGCGCGCACCACCGCCATGTCGCGCGCATTGTAATGAATGCGGTCTTCCTGCTTGTAGGCCTGGTCGTGCTCTTCATCGACCACGATCAATCCGAGATCGGCGAAGGGCAGGAACAAAGCCGAACGCGCGCCGACGATCGCCTTCACCTCATTGTCGGCGAGCGCGCGCCAGGTGCGCGCGCGTTTGCGCGGTGCAAGTTGCGAATGCCATTCCGCCGGGCGCGTGCCGAACCGTGCCGCGAAGCGATCCAGAAATTGCGCGGTCAGCGCGATCTCCGGCATCAGGATCAGCACCTGCTTGCCGCGCCGGATCGCCTCGGCGATTGCTTCGAAATAGACTTCGGTCTTGCCCGATCCGGTGACGCCGTCGATCAAGGCCGCGGCATAGTCGCCCTTGATGACGAGATCGCGCGCGCTCATCGCTGCTTCGCGTTGCGCATCGAGGAAATCCGGCTGCATGAAATCGGGATCAGGCGGCTCCGCCACCGGATCCGGCGGCAACACGACGGTCTCCAGCGTACCTTCGTCGATCAGCCCGTTGATCACGGCCGGCGAGACGCCGGCTTCGTGCGCGGCGTCGGCTTTCGCACGCGTCATGCCGTCGTCCAGAAGACGCAGCACGCGCAAGCGCGCGGGCGTCATCCGCTGCGGCGGCGGACCCGCGAGCCGCACGCCAACCCGCTCGCGGCCCGGGCCGACGTCGCCCATGCGCATGGTCATGCGCATTACCATGCCGCGCGCGCCGAGGGTGTAGCCGGAGACCCAGTCGACGAAATCGCGCATGGGCTGGCGCAACGGCGGGATGTCGAGCTTGTCTTCGATCTCTTTGAGGCGATTGTGCAGGCCCGGCCGCGGATGGCCTTCGCCCCAGACCACACCGGTATATTCGGCCTGACCGAGCGGAATGTTCACGAAATCGCCGGGTGCAAGCGTCATGCCGGCCGGCACGCGATAGGAATAGGCTTGGTCGAGGGCCAGAGGCACCAGGACGTCCACGATTTTCGCCGCTTTCGGGGATTCCGGCATGTATGCAGATTCGCCCGATTCCATGCACTTAAGGAAGAGTGAAGGAAGGCGGTGAGATAAGCCTTGGGATGGCCGATCCAAAGCCCGATTTTGCCTTTGCCGCTCCCGACGTCGCGGGCGAGATCGGACGCTGGCTGGCTTATTTGGGCAACGAACGGCGGATGTCGCCGAAAACGCTCGATGCCTACGCGCGCGACAT
>CAYJNT010000443.1:0-1900 GCA_964370945.1 uncultured Hyphomicrobiales bacterium
ACCTGTTCTATCAGGGCATTCGCCCGGCGGTGAACGTCGGCTTGTCCGTGTCCCGTGTGGGTTCGTCCGCGCAGACCAAGGCGATGAAAAAGGTCGCCGGCAAGATCAAGGGCGAGCTCGCGCAATACCGCGAAATGGCGGCGTTCGCGCAATTCGGCTCGGACCTCGATGCCACCACGCAGCGCTTGCTCAATCGCGGCTCGCGCCTGACCGAACTGCTCAAGCAGCCGCAATTCTCGCCGCTGAAGATGGAAGAGCAGGTGGCGGTGATCTATGCCGGCGTCAACGGCTATCTCGACGCCATGCCGGTCAACAAGGTGCGCGGCTTCGAGCAGGGTCTTCTTTCGCTCCTGCACAGCAAGCACAAGGACATCCTCGACACGATCAGCTCGTCGCGCGATCTCGACGATGCCACCGCCGGCAAGCTCAAGAGTGTGGTCGAAGGCTACGCCAAGAGCTACGCGTGATCTTTACGGATAAGCAGGACTGATCGGCGATGGCCAGCCTCAAGGACATGCGCGTTCGCCTCGCCTCCACCAAGGCGACGCAGAAAATCACCAAGGCCATGCAGATGGTTGCGGCGTCGAAGCTCCGACGCGCGCAGGCGTCGGCGGAAGCCGCGCGGCCTTTCGCCGAGCGCATGGAGAAAGTGCTCGGCAATATCGCCTCGACCGTGACCGATCTCGAATCCGCGCCGAAGCTCCTCGGCGGCACTGGCAAGGATCAGGTTCACCTGTTCGTGGTCTGCACCGGTGAGCGCGGCCTGTGCGGACCGTTCAATTCGGCGATCGTTCGTCTTGCCCGCGAGAAGGCCAATGCGCTGATCGCGGAGGGCAAACAGGTCAAATTCTTCTGCGTCGGCCGCAAGGGCTATGAACTCCTGCGCCGCACCTTCGAAAAGCAGATCGTCGAGCATGTCGATCTGCGCAGCGTGCGCAATATCGGTTTCGAGAACGCGCAGCCGATTGCCGAAAAGATCGTCGCGCTGTACGAGCAGGGCGCCTTCGACGTCGCGACGCTGTTCTTCTCACGCTTCAAGTCCGTGATCGCGCAGATCCCGACCGCCTCGCAGATCATCCCGCCGGTGTTCGAGGCGAAGGATGGGGGAGCGAACGGCGCCGACGCGACTTACGACTATGAGCCCGACGAACTCGATATCCTCGGCGAACTCCTGCCGCGCAATCTCGCGGTGCAGGTGTTCCGCGCTTTGCTGGAGAACAACGCCTCCTTCTACGGCGCGCAGATGACCGCGATGGACAACGCCACGCGCAATGCGGGCGACATGATCCGCAAGCAGACCATCACCTATAACCGCACGCGCCAGGCGATGATCACCAAGGAACTGATCGAAATCATCTCGGGCGCGGAAGCGCTCTAAACGGACTTTGATGTAGCGAGGACGACATGGCCACGAAGCCCAATAAACCAGGACGCATCACGCAGGTCATCGGCGCCGTCGTCGACGTGCAGTTCGACGATCATCTGCCGGCGATCCTGAACGCGCTCGAGACCAAGAACGGCGGCAACCGCCTGGTGCTCGAAGTGGCGCAGCATCTCGGCGAACACACGGTGCGCACCATCGCGATGGACATTTCCGAAGGTCTGGTGCGCGGCCAGGAAGTCTCTGACACCGGCGAGCCGATCTCGGTCCCGGTCGGCGAGGGCACGCTCGGCCGCATCATGAACGTGATCGGCGAGCCGGTCGACGAAGCGGGTCCGGTCAAGGCCGAAGCCCGCCGCGCGATCCATCAGCCCGCGCCGCTCTATACCGACCAGTCGACGGAAGCGGAAATTCTCGTGACCGGCATCAAGGTCGTGGATCTCCTTGCTCCCTACGCCAAGGGTGGCAAGATCGGCCTGTTCGGCGGCGCCGGCGTCGGCAAGACCGTGCTCATCCAGG
>CAYJNT010000444.1:0-1892 GCA_964370945.1 uncultured Hyphomicrobiales bacterium
GCGCCGGGCTTTGCGGAGTCCTACGTGGTCGACATCCCGCCGCAGATCGGCATCCGCGAAACGCGCCGGATCGAAGGCCTCTACCAGCTCAGCGGCGAGGACGTTCTGTCCTGTGCGAGCTTTCCGGACACCATCGGCGTGAACGGCTGGCCGCTGGAAAAGCATGTCGCCGGCGACGTCGAATGGGACTGGCCGGATATTCCGGGCTCGCGCGGCTTCAACCACCTGCCCTATCGCATGCTGATCCCGCAGGAGGTCGACAATCTGCTGGTCGCCGGCCGCTGCGCCTCGATGACCCACGAGGGACAATCGGCGGCACGGGTGTCGGGCGCCTGTTTCGTCATGGGCGAGGCCGCCGGCACGGCCGCACATCTTGCTCTTGCGGCTTCCCAAAATCCGGCGGACATTGTTGTGAACGATCTGCAAGCCGCGCTTGAAAAGAACGGCGTATATCTCGGGAAGGACGTCCAATGAGAAGACTCGTTTTCGCTTTCACAGCGCTGTTGCTGGCGCTGGCCCCCGCCGGCGCGCAGGATTGGCCGCCGAAGACCGTGCGCATCATGGTGCCGTTTGGCCCGGGCTCCACCCCCGACATCGTCGCGCGCCTGCTCGCGGAAAATCTCGGGCAGAAGTATCCCGCCTCCGCCTTCGTGGTCGAGAACAAGCCGGGCGCGAGCGGCATTCTCGGCACCGACGCGGTCGCCAAGGCTGCGCCCGACGGCGCCACCATCGGCATCTCCATCGGCGGCCCGCTCGCGATCAACACCATCCTGTTCTCGAAGTTGCCTTACGATCCGAAGAAGGACATCGCCGCGGTGACGCAGCTCGTCACCATGCCGAGCGCGCTCGTGGTCAATAAAGCGCTTGGCGTCAATTCCGTGGCCGAGCTCGTGGCGCTGCTCAAGAAGGAGCCCGGCAAGTACAATTTCGGCTCGATCGGCAACGGCTCGCTCTCGCATCTCGCGATGGAGGGCATCGTGCAGAAGAGCGGCACCAGGATGGTGCACGTGCCCTATCAAGGCTCCCCCGCCGCCATGACCGCGGTGCTGCGCAACGACGTGCAGATGGCCTGCCTCCCCGCGATCGCGGTCACGCCGCATGTCGCGACGGGCAACGTGAATATCCTCGCCGTATCGCTGCCGAAGCGCTCGGCCTTCCTCCCCGACATCCCGACGCTGAAGGAATCCGGTATCGACGTCGAAGCCGACACCTGGATGGGCCTGATCGCGCCCGGAGGAACCCCGGGGAAAATCGTCGACAAGATCAACAAGGACGTGGTGGACGCGATCAAGACGCCGGCGATCCGCGACAAGCTCGCCACGCAATTGATGGAGCCGGTCGGCAATTCGCCGGCGCAATTCCGCGCGGTGATCGATGCGGAAATCTCGCGCTGGGCGCCGATCATCAAGGCCGCGAATATAAAGATCAATTGACGATGGTCGAATGACGCAATCCGCTTCAACGGCACGCGTCATCATCGCCGGCGGCGGGCCGGTCGGTCTCGTCGCTGCGCTTGCGCTCGCGCGGCACCGCGTTCCGAGTACGGTGATCGAAGCCGATGCCGATGTCTGCGAAGGCAGCCGCGCGACCTGCATCTCGCGGCGCAGCCTGCAGGTGCTGGAGCGGCTCGGCGCCGAAACGGCCTTTGTCGAGCAGGGCCTCGGCTGGACCCACGGCAGCACCTTCCTCGGCACGCATGAAGTCTTCCGGCTCAAGATGAGCCAGACGGAGGATGACCGCTTCGCGCCCTTCATCAATATGGGCCAGAACACCGCCGAGCGCCTGCTGGTCGATGCCTGCGCGGCAACCGGCCTCATTGAGATCCGCTGGCGCTCGCGGGTCGCCGCGATCCGGCAAACGAAAAGCGACGTCACGCTGGAGATCGAAAGCGG
>CAYJNT010000445.1:0-1887 GCA_964370945.1 uncultured Hyphomicrobiales bacterium
CAGATTGCCCAAATTCGCACGTGCCTGTGGCCGCGTGTCGATCGGTGGGGTTCGGACAAGAGGCCGAACAGCCGCCTACGGAAGAGAGGGTTCTCTTCCTTGCTAGGTGTCCAGAGATGGACGCCGACGTGATCGGCAGCCGGAGGCGAAACCGGCGTACCCCGCGCTCAACGGGGGACGTGGCTTAAAGCAACGACGGAGCGGGCCTCTTTGGTAACGCCGGCGCGAATGCCGGAAGCAACTGAAAAGGCTTGTCCTTCTTTGCCGGCCGTGCGGAACGGGGTCATCCCTCATCCGGACCAAGGCAGTTTCATCGAGCGGTTCCGTGCGCTTTGGCGCATGCCGCTCTTGGTCCAATGCCGCGGGGGTCCGCGGACGAATGCAGGGGAGACGCTCCGATGACCGAGCGCATTCGCCAGTTTCTGAAGAACCGCGTGAACGACGGGCCGTGCCTCGTCCTCGATCTCGATGTCGTGCGCGAGAACTACACCGCGTTCGCGAAGTCGCTTCCGGACACGCGCGTGTTCTATGCCGTGAAGGCCAATCCCGCGCCCGAGATCCTGAAGGTTCTCGCCGAGATGGGCTCGTCCTTCGACGTCGCCTCGATCACCGAGACGCAGGCCGTGCTCGCGGCCGGCGCGACGCCGGACCGCATCTCCTATGGCAACACCATCAAGAAAGAGAGCGAGATCGCGACCGCCTTCAAGCTCGGTATCACCATGTTCGCCGTCGACTGCGAGGCGGAAGTCGAGAAGGTCGCGCGCGCCGCGCCCGGCTCGCGCGTGATCTGCCGCATCCATTGCGACGGCACCGGCTCGGAATGGCCGCTGTCGCGCAAGTTCGGCTGCGAGCCGGACTACGCCACCGACATTCTCGAACTCGCGCACAAAAGCGGGCTCGTCGCGCATGGCATTTCGTTCCATGTCGGCTCGCAGCAGCACAATGTGGAAGCCTGGGACCGCGCGCTCGCCTCGACGGCGGCGATCTTCCGTTCCTGCGCCGAGCGGGGGATTTTCCTGTCGATGGTCAATCTCGGCGGCGGCTTCCCGGCGAAATATCTGCGCAAGACGCCGAAGCTCGAATCCTACGGCAAGGCGATCTTCCGTTCGCTGCGCCGGCATTTCGGCAACCGCATTCCCGAAACCATCATCGAGCCGGGCCGCGGCCTTGTCGGCAATGCCGGCATCATCGAGGCCGAGGTGGTGCTGATCGCCAAGCGCTCGGCGGAAGACGACGTGCGCTGGGTCTATCTCGATATCGGCAAATTCCATGGCCTGGCCGAGACAATCGACGAATCGATCCGCTATCCGATCCGCACCAAGCGCGATCGCGACGAGATGGCGCCCTGCATCGTGGCCGGCCCGACCTGCGACTCGGTGGACGTTCTTTATGAGAAGAACCCCTACCCGCTGCCGGTCTCGCTCGCCATCGGCGACAAGGTGCTGATCGAGGCGACTGGCGCCTACACGACGACCTATTCGTCGGTCGGGTTCAACGGCTATCCGCCGCTGAAGCAGATCGTGATCTGATCGCTGCAGACGATCGGATCGCGCGCTCAGCGCGGACGAAACGGGCGGTCGCAAGGCCGCCCGTTTTGTTTTTTCCTCTCCCTCCCCGCTTGCGGGGAATTCGTAGGGTGGGCAAAGCGAAGCGTGCCCACCAACTTCCAGCATCGCAACCGCGTGGGCACGGCGCTCACGCGCCTTTGCCCACCCTACGGCGGCGTCATACCGATTAAACTGTCAAACAGCCCGGCGCGTAGACATGCGCCAATACTCTCGCCGCGGAATCCCGCGCGAGCTCAGTCCTGATTTTGGTTTGCCCGCTCTCACCGGAGCGGTTTTCTTCGCGCTCCCTCAAATGAGAGGGAGCAGAGCGCCGTACGGC
>CAYJNT010000446.1:0-1878 GCA_964370945.1 uncultured Hyphomicrobiales bacterium
TTCGCCCACTGGATGAAGTCGGCGACGATCAGGAAATAGCCCGGATATTTCATGCTCGCGATCACATCGAGCTCGAAGGCGAGACGCTTACGGTAGTCCTCCTCGATCGTGCCGTCGGCGATGCCGTGCAGCGCGATCTGGCGCTCAAGCCCCTCCTCCGCGCGCTTTCGCAGTTCCGCGGCTTCGTCCACCTGCTCGGCGCCGACGGTGAAGCGCGGCAGAATTGGCTGGTGGGTGCGCGGACGGAATGAGCAGCGCTGCGCGATCTCGATGGTCGACGCCAGCGCTTCCGGCAGATCGGCAAACAACGCCATCATCTCAGCACGGGTTTTGAAACGATGTTCGATCGTGAGCTGTCGGCGGTCGGGCTCGGCGACCACGCGGCCTTCCGCGATGCAGATCAGCGCATCGTGCGCTTCGTAATCGTCTTCGCACGCAAAGAACGGCTCGTTGGTCGCAACCAGCGGCAGGCCCTTGGCGTAAGCGAGATCGAGCAAAGCGCCCTCGCACCGCCGCTCCTCCGGCATGCCGTGGCGCTGCAATTCGATGTGGAGGCGATCGCCGAACAACGACATCAGCTTTTCGCAACGCGCCGTCGCGAGCTCATTCTGTCCCGCCACCAGCGCAAGATCGAGAACCCCGCCCAAGCCGCCGGTGAGCGCGATGATCCCTTGCGTTTCGCCGGCAAGCCAGTCGATTTTCAGATGCGACTGCTCGTTCGGCGGCGTATCGAGGAACGCGCGCGAATTCAATCGCATCAAACTGCGATAGCCCTGCTCGCTTGCCGCAAGAAGAACGAGGCGCGGCAATTTGCGGATATGCCCGGGATTGCGCGGATCACGCTGCTCGTCGCCAAAATCGATTGCGAGCGCGCAGCCGACAATCGGCTGAATGCCCGCACTCGCCATCTTCTCGGAAAATTCCAGCGCACCGAACATATTGTCGGTGTCGGTGAGCGCGAGCGCGGGCTGGCGATCCGCTTTCGCAAGCTCGGCGAGACGCGCGATCGTCAGCGCGCCTTCGAGCAGCGAATACGACGAGTGCACGTGCAGATGAATGAAGCCCGGGCTTTCCGCCACGTCGTGTCCTCGTGATTCTGTTGAACGGTTCGATGGTGCGGAGCGCGCCGCGTTATGTCCATCCTATTGGCATTTTTTAGTCGAATTGTTCTCGTTGTCCCCAGCGCATTGGCAAAGAGTCCGATATGCGGCGAACGCCGATCAGCTGTCGCGCAAATTCATGCACTCACGCAAACGTCATCGCAGTGTGAGCGCGCTCACATGGAATTTTCGGCACCGCACCATAGTTCGCTACTCGTGTTTCTTTCACGAATGGTCCGCAACGGATCGCGTCGGGGATGAACACAAGACGTACAACGAAATGGAGAAATTAAAATGAGAAAGATTCTGTTGGCCACCTTGGTCCTGTCGTTTGCGGCGTCCTCCGCGATGGCGGCAACCCGCAATCAGTCGCGCGCGGCGCTTCAAGCTGCAGCGGCTCAGGCTTACGCTTCCGCGAATAGCGCGAACACCGTGATCAACAGCGGCATCGTGCGCGGAACCGATCCGGATCCCTGGGTTCGTTTCGAACTGAACCGCGAGGTCGATCCCGCGAACAGCAACGGCTAATTGCCGAAGCTTCGGACAGGAAACCCCGGCGCAAGCCGGGGTTTTCCTTTTCCATCGGCGGCTCATGGCGGTCGCGCCGTCCCGCGGCGAACCGGGTTCCACCTTAGAGCGTCGCGAGCACCTGTGCCCAGATGGCAAGCATGCCAAGGAACAAGGCGATGGAGGTGAGCGCGACGGCTTCTTCGACAACGGCCCGAAACATGGGACTCTCCTGAGAACGGAACAAGAACATAGTTCATGGTCCGTTCCC
>CAYJNT010000447.1:0-1878 GCA_964370945.1 uncultured Hyphomicrobiales bacterium
CGGGCGAGAGCGTCAGCAAGCATTCCGGCTTGCCGCTTTACGTAATGACGTGGCGACCCTGACCGTCATTCCGGCCGAGCCAACGGGTCCGCGCGAAAGCGCGGCCCGATGACAGGCTCCGCGAGAGCCGGAATCCAGCCGTGGATTCCGGGTTCGCGAACTTCGTTCGCGCCCCGGAATGACTGCGAGAGAGCACCCGGAACGACTAAGTCAGATTGAATTGCAGCTTCGCGAGCCGTGCATAAAGCCCGCCATTGGAGGCGAGGCTTTCATGCGTGCCCTCCTCCACGATCTTCCCGTGATCGAGCACCAGGATGCGGTCGCAGGAGAGAACGGTCGCCAGCCGATGCGCGATCACCAGCGTCGTACGACCCTGCATCAGCCGCGTCAGGGCAACCTGCACCAGCGTCTCGCTTTCGGCATCGAGCGACGAGGTCGCCTCGTCGAGCAGCAGGAGCGGCGCGTCGCGCAGGATCGCGCGCGCGATGGCGATGCGCTGGCGCTGGCCGCCCGACAGCGTGATCCCGCGCTCGCCGATCGGCGTGTCGTAACCCTGCGGCAGGCGGCGGATGAACTGATCCGCCGCCGCCATGTCGGCGGCGCGCTCGATCTGCGCGGACGATGCGTCGGGGCGGCCGAAGCCGATATTCTCGCGAATGCTGGTTGCGAAAATCGCGGTCTCCTGCGGCACGAGGGCGATGCGCGCCCGCAATTCCGCCGGATCGGCATCGGCGATGCGCACGCCGTCGAACACGATGCGGCCGGCGGTCGGATCGTAGAAGCGCAGGATCAGATGAAAGATCGTGCTCTTGCCGGCGCCGGAGGGCCCCACGATCGCAACCTTCTCGCCCGGCCGCACATGCAGCGAGACGCCGTCGAGCGCCGGCATTTCCGGCCGCGCCGGATAGAAGAAGCGCACATTTTCAAATGTGACTTCGCCGCGCGCGGGCAGCGGCAGCGCGACCGGTTTCGCCGGTGCCTTCACCTGCGGCTCGATTTTCAGGATTTCAAACAATCGCTCGGCGGCGCCCGACGCCTGTGAAATCTCGCCCCAGACCTGGCTCAGTTCGCCCAGGCCTCCGGCCGCGAACACGGCATAGAGGATGAACTGGCTGAGGCGTCCGGCGCTGATCTGGCCGGCAAGCACGTCCTGCGCGCCGACCCAGAGCACCACGACCACGCTCGCGAAGACGAGAAAGATCGCGATCGCCGTAAGCACCGCGCGCGACAAGGTCGCCTGCCGCGCGGCTTCGAACGCGCGATCGACGGCTTGCGCAAAACGTCCCGTCACCGGCTTTTCGCTGGTGAAAGCCTGCAAGGTGCGCACCGACCCGATCGCTTCCGCGGCATAGGCAGAGGCATGGGCGAGTTCGTCCTGCGCCAGCCGCGAGCGGCGGCGCACCGCGCGCCCGAAAGCGACAAGCGGAAGAACGATGACGGGGATCGCGCCCAGCACGAAGGCTGACAGCCGTGGCGACGTGACGATCATCATCGCGGCCGCGCCGACGAACAGAACGAGGTTGCGCAAGGCGACCGACACCGCCGACCCGACCGCGGACTTGATCTGCGTGGTGTCGGCGGTGAGCCGCGACATCATCTCGCCGGTCTTGGCGCTGTCGAAAAAGGACGCCGACAGGCGCGTCAGATGCGCGAACACATCATTGCGCAGGTCGGCCACGATCCGCTCGCCGAGCGTCGTGACAAGATAGAAGCGCAACGAACTCGCAAGCGCGAGCACGGCGGCCACCGCGACCATGACACCGAAATAGCTGTCGATCAGGTCACGCTCGCCGGAAAAGCCGAAATCGATCATGCGGCGGACGGCGATCGGCACGAGCAATGTCGTCAGCGCGGCGACCACCAGGGCGATGAAGGCAA
>CAYJNT010000448.1:0-1873 GCA_964370945.1 uncultured Hyphomicrobiales bacterium
CAGCGGGGCAAAGTCGGGAAGACGGTCGGGGGAAAGCATGGTCATCTCCATATTTTCCCTCATTTATGCGGCGCCGCGGCGCTCGCCCACCCGATTTCTGACTTCAAGCTGTGACCGTCCGCGTCGGGCCGCGCCGGGCTTCATGCAAGGCGGCCTGCAGCGCGCTCGCGAAAGCGTCTTTTTCCTTCGGCGACAGGTAGCCGGCAATGGCGAATTTGCGGCCGCGCGACACGACATGCAATTTCCCAGCGTTGAATTCCGGATCGGATTCGCGCTCGAGCTTCACCCAGAGCGGATTGAAGATCATTTCCGTTATGCCGCCGTCCTGACTGACCCGACGCACGACAAGCTCCGACGCGGTAACCGTCACGGTTTCGTAAGCGCGCGCCGCGCGGTAATTTGCCCGGAACGCCCAATAAACCAGAAGCACATCGAGGCCGAAAATGCCCATCACCGGCCAGGCGCCGGCGATCAGGAATATCATGCCGGCGATGAAGCTGATGCCGCCGATCGCGCACATCACGGCGATGAAACCCTTTCGCCCCAGCGACCGGTGCGGCGTGATGGTCGCGGAAAAGAGAGGGGATTCGGAACCTGAGTCGTTGCCTGAGGTCATGGCGCTCAATATAGGGTGGAAATGGCCCGAAAAACGACCCGGCAAGGATTGAAAGCGGCGAAAAAAGGCAAGGCCGCCGCGGTCAAGAAACCGAAGGAACAGGCGAAGGCCGACAAGAAGGCCATGCACGGCGACGTGAAGCCGCTGAGTGCCGCGGAAATCGAGGAAGCCTTCCGCCGTCTGCATGCCGCCAATCCGACGCCGAAGGGCGAATTGCAGCACATCAATCCCTATACCTTGCTCGTCGCCGTGGTTCTGTCCGCGCAGGCGACGGACGCCGGCGTGAACAAGGCGACGCCGGCCTTGTTCGCCGCCGCCGACACGCCGGAAAAGATGGTGACGCTCGGCGAAGCCAGGGTCCGCGATTTCGTCAAGACCATCGGCCTTTATCGCGGCAAGGCCAGGAACATCATCTCATTGTCGAAGACGCTGATCGCCGAGCACAACAGCGCAGTGCCGCGCACGCGCGAGGCGCTGGAAGCGTTGCCGGGCGTCGGGCGCAAGACCGCCAATGTCGTGCTCAACATCGCTTTCGGCGAGCCGACCATCGCGGTCGACACGCATGTGTTTCGCGTCGGTAACCGCACCGGGCTCGCGATCGGGAAAAATCCGCTCGAAGTGGAAATGCGACTCGGCCAAGTCATTCCGGAAAAATACCGGCTGCACGCGCATCACTGGCTGATCCTGCACGGACGCTATACCTGCCTCGCCCGCCGTCCGCTCTGCGAAAAGTGCATCATCGCGGATCTCTGCCACTGGCCGGGGAAAAGCGTGGCGGCTTAGGTTTTTAGCGGCGCATGATCTTGTCCGAAAACCGGTTCCCACTTTTCGGGATCATGCGCGGCGCGCCTCGATCAGCGCGCGCTGCGACAGCTTCTTGTGCATATGGACCATGAAGGCCATCGCGAATAGCGGCGTCGCCAGATTGACGATCGGGATCGATACGAACGCAGCGATCAGAAGGCCGGCCGTGAACACCGCGGTGTGATTGGCCTTGCGGAAGGCCTTCGCTTCCGCGACGGGACGAAAGCGCATCGCCGCGAGCTCGAAATATTCCCGGCTGAGAAGATACGCGCTGGCGAAGAACAGGATGAATAGCCCAAGGCCCGCGAGAAAGATGAAGGGCAGGGCGCAGAGATAAATAGCGACCGAGACGAGCGCGATCTTGAGGCCTTCCGTGGCGCCGCGCAGGATCGGCAGCGCCTTGCCGGCGGGGTCAGCCGGATAATGCACGCGCTCGACCTGCTCGGCGATCTC
>CAYJNT010000449.1:0-1864 GCA_964370945.1 uncultured Hyphomicrobiales bacterium
TGGTGGGCCCGGCAGGACTCGAACCTGCAACCAGACCGTTATGAGCGAAGAGCCCGAGCGAGAAACGCCTAAAAAATCGAATGAAAACGATAGCGATTGACAACGTCCGTTCGCGTTTGGTCTCGCCTAATTATTGGCAAAACATTGGCGGTGACCACCGTCGAGAGTTCATGGAAGAGTACTAAGTGGCGCGCCGGTCGGAATAAAACTGCGAACACGTATATTATTGAAATTAATATATAATTTTTGTGTTTCAGATGTCTGGCTGCCATCGGCTTCGCGAAGCAGGAGTAAATAAGAGCCGGACCAGCGGGCAGTCTATGTGACACCGCATCATCAATATCCGACGACCGTGACGCTCGGGCCGCACAACGCCTGCGGCTCATCGAGCTTGCCCGGCAGCATCAACTCACGATCATCGAAGATGACTACGACCACGAATACCGCTTCGACGGAAAGCTCGTGCGACTGCCTGCTGCCCGCGCCGCAGGAAACGTGTCCATCGTCTATGTCGGCTCTCTCACAAAAATCCTTGCTCCGTCCCTGCGTCTTGGTTACGCGGTCGCGCCAGCCAGGCTATTCCGGCGCATGGTCGGTCGACGCGAAACGATCGACCGTCAGGGAGATGTGCCGTTTGAGGCAGCAGTCGCCGATCTCATCCGGGACGGTGAACTCGGCCGCCATGCGCGCAAGGCGCGCCGGGACCATATGGTAGAGGAACCCAGGCAGCATCTCGGCTCAGTTCTGAGCTTCGACATCCCCGCCGGAGGTGTGTGTACCGAAAACCTAACCCGGACATAATGGTGGTGAAGTCCGCCAAGGATCGGGCGTGAACTTATGATTCCAGTCCGCTGAACGGGGCGAGAGACCGGCGCATCTTTGTCCAATGACTGGTGCGTTCTGATGTCGTTGTAATAGCCAGCATAGGCTCGCAAGATCCTGCGCAGATGTGCCTCGCCCAAGACGACAAAATGGTCCACGCACTCGCGCCGGATCGATCCGATCAGCCGTTCGGCAAAGCCATTCTGCCAAGACGAGGCTAGCGCGGTAGGCTTGTCCCGGATGCCCAAGGCGCGCAATCGTCGTGTGACGATGGTGCCGTAAATCCGATCCTGATCGCGGATGAAGTAGCGCGGCGCCTCATTCCAGGGAAATGCCTCGGTTAACTGGCGTGAGATCCATTCAGCTGTTGGGTTTGTCGTGACGTTGATCCAGACCAGATCTCTGCGGCCCAGACGAACGATGACGAAGGCATAGAGCAGGTCGAAACCGATGGTCGGGACAACGAACAGATCCATAGCGGCGATGTCCGGCGCATGATTACGCAGAAAGGTGCGCCATCCCTGACTTGGCGGTTCAAGCCGCTTGACCATGTACTTGGCGACGCTCGATTGCGCGACCTCAAACCCGAGCTTGAGCAGTTCACCATGGATACGCGGCGCTCCCCAAAGCGGATTCTCCATGCTCATCCGCCGGATCAATGCGCGGAGATCCGTCTCGATCTGCGGTCGCCCTCCCCGTGGGTGCGATTTCCATCGCCAGTAGCAGCGAAAGCCGGCACGATGCCACCGCACGAGCGTCTCAGGTTGGACGATCGTGAGGACCCGCAAAATCGACGGAAACCATCGATAAAGCTGGATCAAGAACCAGCGGTCGTTGTTCGTTAGCCGGACCCGGCCCTGAACCTTGCGCCGCAATACGATCAACTGATGTCGGAGCGCCGCATTCTCTCTGCCTCAAGCCGGCTCTTCGACTTGAATGGTGAGACCAAGAGAGCAACGAATAAACACAGCAACCCGATCATTGCGCCAGCTTAGTCGATTCTGTCGCCTCATCAACGCGGATAAGGTTTTCGGTACACACA
>CAYJNT010000450.1:0-1862 GCA_964370945.1 uncultured Hyphomicrobiales bacterium
GGCTGGCTTTGGTGGACAAAGCGCTGAAAGGCGCCCCGTTCGAAAAGAAGCTCGTCGGCAAGACCTATGACGGGCTCCGCATCGAGCCGCTTTATCCGCGCCGAAGCGACGCCGTGCCGCTCGCCGGGCGCGCAGCTGGCACCCCGTGGCAGATCATGGCCCGGGTCGATCATCCCGATCCGGCGATGGCGAACAAACTCGCGCTCGAAGACCTCGAAGGCGGCGCCACCGGACTGGTCCTGACCTGCCCCGGCGCGATCGGCGCCTACGGCTATGGCGCGGACCTTTCGGCAGGCGGCCTCGCGCGCATCCTCGACGGCGTCTTTCTTGACGGCATCGCCGTTGAATTCGACCTTACGACGGAAACAAAAGACGCGCCCGCACACGTCGCGACGCTCTTGAAGACGCGAGGCATCGCACCGGACAAAGCCGATATCCGTTTCGGCTACGATCCGCTCGGCATCAGAGCGGCATCCGGCCGTAGCATGGCGACATGGAAAGAAGTCGCGCCGATTCTTGGAAAGCTGACGCGCGAATTCACGGATCAAGGCTTCCGCGGACCATTCGCCGCCGCCGACGGGCGGCCTGTGCACGCCGCCGGCGGATCGGAAGCGCAGGAGCTCGCCTTCGCGCTCGGCAATGCGGTGACCTATCTGCGCGCGCTTGAGGCCGGCGGCATGGCGCTCGACGCGGCGCGCAGGATGATCTTCTTCCGGCTTGCCGCCGATGCTGATCAGTTCCTGACCATGGCGAAGTTCCGCGCCGTGCGGAAACTGTGGGCGCGTGTCGAAGAAGCCTGCGGCCTCACGCCTGCGCCAGTGTTCGTGTCCGCCGAAACGGCGTGGCGCATGATGACCGCGCGCGACACTTACGTGAACATGCTGCGCACGACCATCGCCACCTTCGCGGCGGGCCTCGGCGGCGCCAATGCGATCACGACGTTGCCCTTCACCCAAGCGCTCGGACTGCCCGACGCTTTTGCCCGGCGCATCGCGCGCAACACGGAGCTCATCCTGGAAGAGGAATCCAATCTCGCGAGGGTCTCCGATCCCGCCGCCGGCTCCGGCGGCATCGAGGCGCTGACCGACGAATTGTGCCGCGCGGCCTGGACGCTGTTTCAGGACATCGAGACGGCTGGCGGGGGCACCGAAGCACTCTCACGCGGCGTGATTCAAAACAAGGTCGCAGAGACGCGCGCCGCGCGCGAGCAAGCGGTCGGGACGCGCAAGGATCCGCTCACCGGCACCAGCGAGTTTCCACATCTGTCCGAAAGCGATGTTACGGTTCTCGATGCTAGACGCGTGCCGTTTGAGTCTTTCGGCAGGCCCGCGCTGACTTTTCCCGCGCTCAAGCCGATGCGCCTGTCGGAGCCGTTCGAAGCCTTGCGCGACGCGTCCGACGCTGCGCTGAATGCAACCGGATCGCGTCCAAAAATCTTTCTCGCCAATCTTGGAGCGCCGGCCGATTTCATCGCACGCTCGATGTTCGCACGCAATTTCTTCGAAGCCGGCGGGATCGAAGCGGTGAATTCCGAGGCCGGCGCCGATCTCGCTGCCACGTTCAAGGCATCCGGCGCCAAGCTCGCCTGCCTGTGCTCATCCGACGCAGTCTACGCCGATGAGGCCGCTGCCGCCGCCGCGACATTGAGCGCTGCCGGAGCGGCACATATCTATTTGGCAGGCCGCGCCGGTGACAATGAAGCCGCGTGGACGGCCGCCGGCATAAAGACCTTTATCCATGCGGGTTGCGACGCCTTAAGGACTTTATGCACTGCACATGATAGTCTGGGGTTGAGATGACAGGCATCCCTGACTTCGCAAAAATCGACTTCGCGCAGAGCAAACTGGCGGCGCCCGCCAGTG
>CAYJNT010000451.1:0-1860 GCA_964370945.1 uncultured Hyphomicrobiales bacterium
CGCTGCGCTGGAAAATGGCGGTCCCGGCATGACTCGAACATGCGACCTTCGGTTTAGGAAACCGCTGCTCTATCCGGCTGAGCTACGGGACCGCTGCCCGCAATAAGACGGTGCGGGCGAGGAATTTCAAGTCCTAACCGGCTGCCGCGCGTCCGCGATCACACTACTTAAGCGCCATGCCCGCCCGAATACCGGCTTTTCTCCGGCGGCCGCCAGGCCGACAGCGCGCCGTCCCGCGGCTTGTAGACCTCGATCAGGAGCGGATAGCAATTGGCAACGTCACTCGAATGCGTGCCGCTGCAATCGCCGCCGGGACAGGCCGATAAAGCGCCGATGAGATCGATCTCCGCAAAGAACTCGATGAAGTCGCCCGGCCGGACCGGGCTGGCTTTCATGAAATACTGATGCGTGTCGCGCGTGAAGCCGGTGCACATGAAGACGTTGAGCACGTCGTGAATGTGCCGCTCGGCCTCCGGCAGCGACACGTCGAGATGCGCCGCCATGGCGCGCGTGAGGTTGGAATGACAGCAGTGATGATATTCGCTCCCGTTCAGGAGCAGCTGGGTGTAGGGATCGCAGCGCGTTCCGATGACATCGTGAATTCCGCCGCCGTCATCGTCGAAGCCATACCACGCGAGCGTGTCGTGCGTGATCGTCGCCAGCGGCCGCAGACTGGGGAGCGTGCTCCAGAGCCGATCGCCGATCGAAACATGCGTGGCGTGCAGCGCTCTCGTCTTGCCGCTGAAAAAGCGCTCCGACAGGTCGTTGGCATTCCACAGATTGAGATCGCCGACCTGCGGCCCCTCGACGCTGACGATCCGGAAGACATGCCCGGCCGGCACGCTGAACACGCGGGCGTCGCGCGGCGGCACGATGATTTCGGCGACCTTGGTCAGGTCCGATCGGACGCGTTCGTAGAATGGCCGGTCATAGGCCGGCACCTTGTCGACCGCGTAGCAGACGACCGGACGCGCGGCGCGCCGTTGCGCCGCGTCGGGTGGGGCGTTGTTTGTGGGGTTCATCGTTTGCCTTTGAGCGCCGAAACAGAGCGGGATCAGTCAGGATCAGAGCGCGCCGGAGAAAGCCGGGTCAATAGCCCGCGCGACGTGAAAAAGAAGAGCCCGGCTGCGTGCACCGCCAATTCTCGGGCCAATCAATCCCGCAACCGCAGTCAACCCCTCATGCGCTGGCAGCATGAATGGCGCGCCGCAAGACCCCGCACTTGTTATTGACCTTTGGAATATCGCACGCAAACCTGAATGCGTGCACCGCAGGGCGCCTTCATCGGGAATCATCTCATGCAATATGTCCGTCTCGGCGCGACCGGCCTCAAGGTCTCGCGGCTCTCGCTTGGCACGCTCGGATATGGCGATCCGGCCTGGCACGAATGGACTTTGGGCGACGACGCCGCGCGGCCGTTCTTCAAGGCCGCGATCGAGAAGGGCATCAACTTCATCGACACCGCCGACGCCTATTCCGCCGGCGTGAGCGAAGAAGTCACCGGCCGCGCATTGAAGGACCTGGCGCGCCGCGCCGATATCGTGCTCGCGACCAAGGTGTGCCGGCCGATGGGACCCAAGCCCAACCAGAAGGGCCTGTCGCGCAAGCACATCATGGAATCGATCGACGCGTCCTTGAGGCGGCTGCAGACCGATTATGTCGACCTCTACATCATCCACCGCTTCGATCCGGAAACGCCGATCGAGGAGACGCTCGATGCGCTCAATGATGTGGTGCGCTCAGGCAAGGCGCTCTATCTCGGCGCGTCGTCGATGTGGGCCTGGCAGTTTTCCAAAATGCTCACAATCCAGCGCGAGCGCGGCCTCGCCCCGTTCGTCACGATGCAAAATCTCTACAATC
>CAYJNT010000452.1:0-1847 GCA_964370945.1 uncultured Hyphomicrobiales bacterium
AATATTCCTCCGACGGCGTGCCGGTGCCGCCCCCGAATGGCGGCGGCAGCGAAGCGCGCGTGGCGTGATCTGTTGCCCTGAGAGCCTGGCCGGAAATGCAGCCAGATTTTTCAGGCTCTCGCTAAGCGGTTGAGAACGATTCCTTTTTTCGTCATGGCCGGGCTTGACCCGGCCATCCACGTCTTTCTTGACTAATCGCTTCCAAGACGTGGATGCCCGGCTCAAGGCCGGGCATGACGAGCTAAATGCTGAAGCCTGATTCTGCTGAACGACTTTTGAGTCAGACTCTCAGGATGACGGTTCGAGAGGCACGATGACCCTCATCTACAAAATCTGCTCTGAGACCGAATGGCGGCAGGCGGAAGCTGACGGCGTGTTCCGCGGCTCGGGCGTCGATCTCGCCGACGGCTACATTCATTTCTCGACCGCGCAGCAGGCGAAGGAGACGGCCGCCAAGCATTTCGCCGGCCAGCGCGATCTCCTTCTGGTCGCGGTCGAGGCCGAAACGCTGGGCAGCGTCCTGCAATGGGAGCCGTCGCGCGGCGGCGCGCTGTTTCCGCATCTCTATGCGCCGCTCGATGTGAAAGATGCGACCAGCGTGGTGCCGCTGCCGCTCGGCGCGGACGGGACGCACGTCTTTCCGCCATTCACGTGAACGCATCGAATCTCAACGCCGTCATCCTGAGTCGTAGGGTGGGCAAAGGCGCACCCGGTTCGGCGCATGCGCCGACCGGGCATAAACTCAGCGCCGTGCCCACGCGCAAAGAAAATGGTGGGCTCGCTTCGCTTAGCCCACCCTACGAAGAAGACGTGGATGGCCGGGACAAGCCCGGCCATGACGACGGTAAGAGTTGTGGGCTACAAAAAGAAAAGCCGGGACTTCCGTCCCGGCTTCCCTGCTGGACGCAGTCGCCGTCAGGCTCGCGCCAGACGAGCGCCCGCGTTCCACCGGAGCGCATAGGCGCCCTCCCCGATCAAGGCCTGCACGATCACCAGCACGATCAGGAAAGCGGGATATTCGAAGCCGCCATTCGGCGCCGAGAACACCCAGCCGTTCGGCAGGTGCACCGCGAGCGCGCCGGCGAGAATGGGGAGCGTCGCAAGCGAGGCGAGCCGCACCTGCACGCCGGCGATCAGCAGCGCGCCGGCGCCGAGTTCGGCCGCGACCACCGGATAGGCGGTCCAGCCCGGAAAGCCCTGCGACGCAAAGAAGGCCGCGGTGCCCGGCAAGGTGAACACGAAAATCTTCAGGGCCGCGTGCGCGATGAACATCACGCCGAGGGCGAGGCGCAGCACGAGTGCGCCGATACTTTGCGCGCCGATCTGTTGGGAATGGGTCATTATCGTTCTCCGGTTTCAGCGAGGCGGACGGGATGTCCGCCTGGAATGTCTGGCCCGCCGCTTGACGGGCACCCGGCCGATATAGAGGATGCGTTTTTGCAAATCGATGAGCGTTATTGCCAATGACGCTTGCAAGGATGCAAACATGCCGAAAACCCCGTTCGCGAGTGCGTTCTCAGGCGCATTCTCCTGGGACGACCTGCGCCTCGTGCTCGCGGTCGCGCGCGCGGGAAATCTGGTCGCCGCGGCTGCAGCGCTGTCGGTCAACCATTCGACGGTCTTCCGCCGCCTGAACGCGCTGGAGAAGACCATCGGCGCCAAGCTCTTCGAGCGGCTCGCCGCCGGCTACCAGCCGACGCAGGCCGGCCACCGCCTGATCGCGACCGCCGAACTGATGGAGGAACAGGCGCTCGCGCTCGACCGCGATCTGACCGGCCGCGACACCCGCCTCGCCGGCAAGCTGCGCGTCACCGCGTCCGAAACCATGGGCTTTCGCATTCTCACCG
>CAYJNT010000453.1:0-1829 GCA_964370945.1 uncultured Hyphomicrobiales bacterium
ACGGCGAGATCCTGGAACGCGCCGAGCCGGTTGCGCAGGCGCTGCGCCTCGTCGACCCAGATCCGCCCGAGTCGCGGCCAGGCCGGCTCAACGAGCTCCATCTGATAGCGGTGCTCGATCACGCGGCGGCGCAATTCGTGCAGATCGTCGGCATGCGCGGTTTCCCATTCGTCCGGCAGCGCCCTGCGTGCGCGGCGATACGTCATGGCGAGACGGTCGGCGAGATCGGCAAAGCCGATCTGCAGCGGCCAATGCGACACCTGATAGGACGCCGCGGTGATGTAATCGGACAACGCCTGGCGGGTGTCGTCGTCCCAGATCTCTTTCTGGTTCTCCTTCTTGCGCTCTTCGAGACGCGCGTGGATGGTCACCAGCGATCCGGGCGCCAGCGTCGGCGGCAGATGCAGCGTGCCGTCGATCGCGTCATGGAACGCATCGATGGCGGACTGCGCGTCGCGCGCGGAGGTCAGTTTGCGCGACAGCGCGCGCGCGTCCTCCCGCAAACTTTTGTTGTGGTCGTCGAGGAACGGCGCCAACAGGCGCAGCATCGCGCGCCAGCGCTTCATCTCTTTCCTGATGTCGTGGACGGCGACGGCCGGCTCACGGTTCTCGTCTTCCAGGATATCGTGCGCTTCGGTCAAGAGATGACCCGCGATCGCGCGCAAGCTGTCGCCGACCGGCTGGCCGGGGCGCAGGACCGGCGGCTCGCTCATGGCGGCGCGGCCCTCGAATGATTGCTGGTAATCCATTGCCGCACACCAGTGTCCCGAATCCGAAGTTCGCCCACTACTCGCAGCACCCCTTGGTCGGCGAACTTCGGATTCCAAGGGACACTGGCAATATTAGAATCCAGTGTGGCTTGGTTCGGAAGCTCCCTTCCGGTGTCGCAGCGGGGTTTAAGGGAGCTTCCGAACCGCCACACTGGTGGAAAGCAACCTAACGGGGGAAACGAAAAGCGACCGGCTAGTGATCCGGGGTGGCCAGTTTGATGCCAATGATCCCTGTCACAATCAACCCGAGGCACAAAATACGAAGGATATCCGTAGGTTCCTTGAACAAGACCATCCCGACCGCGACGCTTCCGGCCGCGCCGATGCCGGTCCAGACCGCGTAAGCCGTCCCGAACGGCACGCTTTGCAGCGCAACCGACATCAACGCGAAGCTCAAGGCAATCGCGACCAACGTCGCGACGCTCGGCCAGAAATTGGTGAAATTGTCGGAATATTTCAGCCCGAGCGCCCAGCCGATTTCAAGGAGCCCGGCAAGAAGCAGCGCGACCCAGGCCATGCCCTTCAGGCTGCCTGCGGCTCGCCGACATATTGCAACTCGTGCGGCGCGCGCTCGATGGTCCAGCGGATGATCTCGAGACGCCCGTCGTGATGCTCGGCGATCGCCGTGCAGCTTTCGACCCAGTCGCCGCAATTGACGTAGGTCACGCCGAGATCGTCATGGATCGTCGCGTGGTGGATGTGTCCGCAGACGATACCCTGCACGTTGTGCTTCTTCGCATCGGCAACGAGCGCCTTCTCATATTCGCCGATGTAGGAGACCGCGTTCTTGACCTTGAGCTTCGCCCATTGCGAGAGCGACCAATAGCCGAGCCCCATCACGCGGCGCGCGGCGTTGAACGCGCGGTTCACGGTGATTGCGAAATCGTAAGCCTTGTCGCCCAGAAGCGCGAGCCAGCGCGCCTGCGTCACGACGAGATCGAAATGGTCGCCGTGCACGATGAGAAACTTGCGCCCGTCGGCGGCGACATGGATCGCGTGTTCCACGACCTCGATGCCGCCGAAATGCGTGCCGTAATAGCCGCGCAGGAATTCGTCGTG
>CAYJNT010000454.1:0-1826 GCA_964370945.1 uncultured Hyphomicrobiales bacterium
AGCCGAAATGCACCGTCGCATCCATGCGGTCGAACAGTCCGGTTTCGGCCAGCAGAAAAATTCCCGAACAGGCCGAGCACAGAAGTGCGCCGCGGCGATGCATGGCGCGCAGCCAGGCGACCAGCTCCGGATGCCGGTCCTTCTGCCAGCCGTCCGGCCCGAGCAGGATTGACGGGACGATGACGATATCGGTGGCATCGAGTCCGACGAAACTGCGCTGCACTGTGATCGGAATGCCGCTGGCGAGCTCGAGCGGACCGGGCTGGACGCCTACGATCTCGACCCGAAAGGGCGGCGCTTGGACCGGCGCGTTGTCCGGCGGGGAGATCATGGCGAAGGCGTTCATGACGTCGAAGATGCCGGTCACCGTCGAGATCACCGCCTCGGGAATGGCGACGATGCTGACGTGAAGCGGCCCGGATCCGGCGGTGGCGTGACGCGGCATCTTCTTCGATCCCTGCAATTGACGCGGGAAGACTAGTGTCGGCAAAGCGCCGCTGCCAATGCGACGTAAACGCGGGATTGCTCGCAATCCAGGTATCGAAGCACCGCAATCGGTCAGAGTGGCACAAACGACCCGATTCTGGCTGCTCTCGCTCTGCCGCTGCCGCGACGGACCTGTCATTCCCCGCGCTTCTCAAGACAACCTCGGACAGGAGATGCGTCATGGATGCGAAAACCAATGCAATCGATCCCGTGAAGCTCGATGCCCTTGTCGGGCGCGCGGTTTCGGACCTTTCGGCCGGCTACGGCGGCGTGATGGTGAGCATCGGCAACAAGCTCGGCCTCTACAAGGCGATGGCCGGCGCCGGCCCGCTCACCGCGCGCGAATTAGCGACCCATGCAAAGTGCGCCGAGCGCTACGTGCGCGAGTGGCTCAATTCGCAGGTCGCCGGCGGCTATGTCGCCTATCACGCGGTCAGCGGCACCTACGAGCTGACACCCGAGCAGGCCTTCGTTCTTGCCGACGAGGACAGTCCGGTCTTCATGCCGAGCGCATGGAATGTCCCCGCGTCGATGTGGGCCGATGAGGACAAGGCGCTGGAGGCGTTCCGCACCGGCAAGGGCATTCCCTGGGGCGACCATGACGGGCGGCTGCAATGCGGGGTCGCGGCTTTCTACCGCAATGCTTATCGGGGGAGCCTGGTCTCCGAATGGCTGCCGGCCCTCGACGGCGTGGTCGACAAGCTGAAGAAAGGTGCGCGCGTCGCCGATATCGGCTGCGGCTACGGGCATTCGACCGTGCTGATGGCGCAGGCGTTCCCGGCCTCGACGTTTCATGGCTTCGATGCGCATGGGAAGTCGGTAGCGGAAGCACAAAAGGTCGCGACGGAAGCCGGCGTCGCCAAGCGCGTGACGTTCGCGCCGGCGCGCGCGGACGATTATCCCGGCAAGGACTACGACCTGATCTGCTTCTTCGATTGCCTGCACGACATGGGCGACCCGGTCGCCGCGGCGGCGCATGCTGCGAGGGCGATCGCGAAAGACGGAACGGTGATGCTGGTCGAGCCCTTCGCCAACAATCAGGTCGAGGACAACATCTCGCCGGTCGGGCGGCTGTATTACGCGGCCTCGACGACGATCTGTTGCGCGCACGCGATCTCCGAAGGCGGCCGCATGGTGCTCGGCGCGCAGGCCGGCGAAGCGCGGCTGGCGGATGTCTTCCGCAAGGCCGGTTTCACGCGCTTCCGCCGCGCGATGGCGACGCCGTTCAATTTGATATTGGAGGCGAAACTTTAACCACCACGGTTGTCATGCCCCGCGAAAGCGAGGGCATCCAGCTGTTAGGGACGACCGTTGCAGCCCGAAAGCGCTGGATCGCCCGC
>CAYJNT010000455.1:0-1825 GCA_964370945.1 uncultured Hyphomicrobiales bacterium
TGGGCAACGAACGGCGGATGTCGCCGAAAACGCTCGATGCCTACGCGCGCGACATTTCACAGTTTCTCGGATTTCTGGCCGAACATCTCGGCGGTGTGCCCTCGCTCAAGCAACTGGCCAGGCTCAGCCCGCAGGACGTCCGTGCTTTCATGGCAGCGCGGCGCGCCGACGATATCTCCGCGCGTTCGCTGATGCGCGCACTCGCCGGCGCGCGCTCCTTCGCGCGTTTTCTCGAGCGAGGCGGCAAGGGCAAAGTTGCAGCGCTGAATGCCGTGCGGGCGCCGAAGGTGCCGAAAACCCTGCCGAAGCCGCTCGCCGTGCCTTTGGCGAAACGCATCGCCGACACGGATCTGCGCGCGGGCGAGGATCGCGAGCCGTGGATTTTCGCGCGCGACGCCGCCGTGCTGGCGCTGCTCTATGGTTCCGGATTGCGTATCGCCGAAGCTTTGTCGCTCAAACGGCGGGATGTGCCCGCGCCCGGCGCGGGCGATGTCATTATCGTCACCGGCAAAGGCAACAAGGCGCGCATGGTGCCGGTGCTGCCGCAAGTGCTCAAACTCATCACCGATTATCTTTCGCTCTGTCCCTACAATCCCGTTCCCGACGAACCGCTCTTTGTCGGCGCCAAGGGCGGGCCACTGTCACCGCGCATCATCCAGCTCACCATGGAGCGGCTGCGCGGCGCTCTCGGCCTGCCCGACACGGCGACGCCGCACGCCTTGCGACATTCTTTCGCCACGCATCTTCTGGCGCGCGGCGGCGACCTGCGTGCGATCCAGGAATTGCTTGGCCACGCCTCGCTCTCGACCACGCAGATTTATACAGCCGTCGACACCGACCGCCTGCTCGACGTCTATAAATCGGCGCATCCCCGCGCCTGAACTCTCTCGTTCGTCGCGCAATCTTACGGCGAACCGGTCCCCATCCCGGATCAAGAGTCCGGGACAGGCTTTCGCCGGATTGCACTTCCTCTTGCCCCCGCGCCGTTCCGCGGTGCATCGTGCGCGCGAATCGCGGGGAGAAGTCGATGTCAGCGCATAAAGAAGTCGAGCACGCCGAACATCTCGAGCATATTTCGGGCAGTAACAAAAAGATCGCGCTCCTGATCGCGATCATCGCGCTTTTTCTGGCTTTCTCCGAAACGCTCGGAAAAAGCGCGCAGACCGCGGGGATCAGCGACAACGTGGAAGCGTCGAATCTCTGGGCCTTCTTCCAGGCCAAGACCATCCGCATGACAACGCTGACGACGACTGCGGAGACGCGCAAGATCGATCTGGCGACTGTCACCGATCTCGCCATCAAGGACGCGATGGCGAAACAGATCGACACCTGGCAGAAAACGGCGGCGCGCTACAATGACGAGCCGGAAACCAACGAGGGCCGCAAACAGCTCTCCGCGCGCGCACTCGCCGCCGAGAAAAAGCGCGACACGGCGCTCGCGAAGTATCACCATTACGAAGTGGCGTCGGCGGCGTTCCAGATCGGAATCGTGCTCGCCTCCGCGACCGTGATCACCGGCATAATAGCGTTGATCTGGCTCGCGATCGGGCTTGCCTGCACCGGCATCGGCTTCATGGGCATCGCGCTGTTCGCGCCCCATGCGGTGCATCTGTTTTGAAGTTTCTTAGGGGAGGGTGGTGAGGCGCGAAGCGCCGAACCGGGTGGGGTCAATCTCGATTTTCCCTCACCCCACCCGACCGCTCGCGATGCTCGCGGTCACCCTCCCCATTAATGGGGAGAGATAAGCTCACATATGAATCGCGCGCTTCTCCACCGCCATGGCGGCTTCCTTGACCGCTTCCGGCAGCGTCGGATGCGCGTGGCA
>CAYJNT010000456.1:0-1774 GCA_964370945.1 uncultured Hyphomicrobiales bacterium
GTGGAGATCACCCAGCCTCGCGATGCCAAGCATCTTGGCATCGAGACCGTCTATCAGGACTTGGCGCTGGCCGACAATCTCGACGTTCCATCGAATGTTTTCCTTGGACGTGAAATGACCAAGACAGGCCTCCTGCGTTTCGTCCTGGACAATCGCCAGATGGAGGATCGTTCGCGCGGTCTGCTCAGCCGACTGAAGATCAACATTCCCAATATCCGCCAGCGGGTGCGCTCGATGTCGGGAGGCCAGCGCCAATCAATCGCGATCGCGCGCTGCGTATGCTTCAACGCGCAGATGGTGATTCTGGATGAGCCGACGGCCGCGCTCGGAGTGGAAGAGACGAGGAAGGTTTATGCGCTCGTCCGCGAGATGAGGGATCAAGGCCTGGCCGTGCTTCTGATTAGCCACAACCTCAATCACGTGTTCGAAAATTGTGATCGCATCACGGTTTTGAAGACCGGGCGGCTTGTTGGATCGCGGCGCGTGGCCGAGACCAGCCAGGACGAAATCCTGCGCATGATCGTTAGCGGGGTCGCTGCGGATGCTTCAAATCCGGTGCGAGAAACGCCACGCGCGGCAACGGCGTGATCCGAAGATGAATTTCGAAAAGGTGCTGGTGACCGGCACGGGCGGCAAGCTCGGCAGCTATACAGCCGCAGAACTGAAGGGTCATTGCGAAATTTCCGGTTTCGACGCCCGGCCGGGCCGCAGCGATATCCCGCATCGCACCGGCGATATCACCGATGCGGCAGCAATGGCCGAAGCCTGCGAGGGCGTGGACGCGGTCATCCACATCGCAGCACGGCCGAACATCTGGAGCGGCTCCAGCGACGATATCGTCCGCGTCAATACAATGGGCGTCTGGACAATGCTCAATTCGGCGGAAGCCGCGGGCGTCCGGCGCGTGGTGCTTTGTTCCAGCGACTCGGTGGTCGGTTTCACGGTGATTTCCGGCAAGCTAAAGCCGCCGGAATATCTTCCGATCGATGCCGCGCATCCGCTTCGCCCGACCGACCCTTATGCCATCAGTAAGCTGCTTGGCGAAGAAATCGGCCGCAGTTTTGTCACGCGCGGCAAACTCGAAGTCATCGTGCTGCGGCCGGTTTTCGTGCTCTACCCCGAGATGGAAAGTGAGGTGAAGGCGCGCGCTGCCGATCCGGCAAATTACAGCGGCGTATCGGCCGGGGGTCCCAACCCGGCAGGCGGTGGGCCCGCATGGCATTACGTCGACCCACGCGACGCCGCACGCGCATTCCGCCTGGCGCTGGAAATCGAAAACCCTCGCTTCGCCGCCTACTTCATTAGCGGCATGAATACCATGGCGCCCGAGCCGACACTCGAACGGATGCAACGTTACCTGGGACAAGGCGTGACCGTTCGGCAGCCCGAGGTTTACAAGAACAACCCTTTTGCGCCGTTATACGATCTCACTGCTGCGCGCGACGATCTTGGCTACGCGGCGGAGCACGATCTCCGGCCCCTGCTATATCCGGCCGAAACAGCCGTCGCGCGGTGATTCGCATATGCTGCTCTTTCATACCGCTCACCTTAAAGCTCGCGGAGATGTCGCGAACAATTTTCGCGATCGTCTTCTGCGCCATGCCCGTACAAGCCTCGACGTCGAGCCGGGCTGTCAGCTTTTCGACATTCATCAGGATATCAAGGACCCGACACTGTTCCTTCTGATCGAGGTCTATGCCGATGACGCCGCGTTCGATGCCCATCGGACTTCGCCTCACTACTTGCAGTTCCGGGAGGATGTGAAGGATTGGGT
>CAYJNT010000457.1:0-1772 GCA_964370945.1 uncultured Hyphomicrobiales bacterium
TTGCAGGCCGAAACCTTGCCTTCCTTGAGACCGACCGAGAACCAGCGCTGCCTTTGCGCGGACGAGCCGTGGGTGAACGAATCCGGCACCACGGTGCCTTGCGTCTGGCGCTGGATGCGGTCGTCGCCGATCGCGGCCGCGGTCTGCAGCGCGGCTTCGACGTCGCCGGGCTCGATCGATTTCCATTTCTGGTTGGAGCGGGCCGCCCACACGCCGGCGAAGCAGTCCGCCTGCAATTCGACCCGCACCTGGATGGCGTTCGCCTGCGCGCGGCTGCCGGCGGCCTGCTGCTGCCGTTGTGCCTGCGGCAGCACGCCGAGCAGGTTCTGGATGTGATGGCCGACTTCATGCGAGATCACATAGGCCTGCGCAAATTCGCAGGCCTTGCCCGAGCAGCCGCGGAAGCGCCGCTCGAGGTCGCGGAAGAACGACGTGTCGATATAGATGCGCTGGTCGTTCGGGCAGTAGAACGGCCCCATCGCCGATTGCGCCGTGCCACAGGCCGAGCGCGTCACGCCCGAGAATATGCGCAGCCGCGGCGCGCGATAGGTCTGGCCGTTCTCCTTGAAGACCGCGATCCAGACATCCTCGGTATTGCCGAGGATGGCGGCAATGAAATCTCCGGACTGGTCCTTGGGCGGAGCGCTCGGTCCGCGCGCCTGGCCGCCTTGCTGCGGAACGCGCTGCTCGATCGCGGGGCCGGAGCCGCCGCCCATGATGATGTCGGCGCCGCCGATCAGGATGCGCGGATCGATTCCGAGCGCCCAGCCCAGCAGGCCGAGCACGATGATGGCGCCGATGCCGAGGCCGCCGCCGCCCGTTGATATGCCGCCGCCGCCAAAGCCGCCGCCGCCGTCGCGGTCGTCCTCGACATTGTCGCTGCGGCGAAAATCATCCCAGCGCATCGCAATCCTCCTCGTCCGCCCGCAACGCCCCGCGCAATTGTCGCGCGGTGTCCACGCGGTGTCCATATTTGAAGAGCGCGTCGCGGCTTTTCAATGATTTGTTCACGGATGTGTCGGCGCGGTCTGAATGCGCGGCAAAAATTGCCGGGCTGTGTGTCAAAATCATACGCCGCCGCAAGGGTTTACCGCGGGACCAGTAAGCAAATTTAAACCTAAAGCGATCATCGTGCGGATCGTCGGTTGTAGGTCCCGCGTCGCCGGCCGCGTCGCCTGAGTCAGAGTTCTGAGTCATGGTAGAGTCGCGTCGCGGGGTGCCCAGTCAGGCACCCCGTTTGACTCCCAAATCGTCTGAATCCGTCCGCGTGATCACGGGCGATTGCGTCGCCGAAATGGCGAAGCTGCCGGCGGAATGCGTCGATCTCGTTTTCGCCGATCCGCCCTATAATCTACAGCTGCAAAGCGATCTGAAACGTCCCGACGATTCGAAGGTCGATGCCGTCGACGACGACTGGGACAAGTTTTCGAGCTTCAAGGTCTATGACGAATTCACCCGCGACTGGCTCGCCGCCTGCCGCCGCGTGATGAAGCCGTCCGCCACATTGTGGGTGATCGGCTCCTATCACAATATCTTCCGCGTCGGCTCGACGCTGCAGGATATGGGCTTCTGGATCCTCAACGACGTGGTGTGGCGCAAGGTCAATCCGATGCCGAATTTCCGCGGCCGCAGATTCACCAACGCGCATGAGACACTCATCTGGGCGGCGCGCGAGCCGAACGCCAGGGGCTACACCTTCAATTACGATGCGCTCAAAGCCGGCAACGAAGACGTGCAGGTGCGCTCCGACTGGACCATCCCGCTCTGCACCG
>CAYJNT010000458.1:0-1754 GCA_964370945.1 uncultured Hyphomicrobiales bacterium
CGATCATCTCCAACTTCAAGGAGGGCCTATCGGTGCTCGAGTACTTCAACTCGACCCACGGCGCCCGCAAGGGTCTTGCCGATACCGCGCTGAAGACTGCGAACTCGGGCTACCTGACACGGCGTCTTGTCGACGTCGCGCAGGATTGCATCATCACGACCGAGGATTGCGGCACGAAGAGCGGCATCAAGGTGCGCGCGATCATCGATGCCGGCACGGTCGTCGCCTCGCTCGGCAGCCGCATTCTCGGCCGCACCACGGCCGAGGACGTGAAGGATCCTTCGACCAGCAAGGTCGTCGTCAAGAAGGGCACCTTGCTGACCGAACCGGAAGTGGAAGCGATCACACAAGCGGGCGTGCAGGAATTGCGCATCCGCTCCGTGCTGACCTGCGAATCCGCGAACGGCGTCTGCGGCAAGTGCTACGGGCGCGATCTCGCCCGCGGCACGCCGGTGAACATGGGCGAGGCGGTCGGCGTCATCGCGGCGCAATCGATCGGCGAGCCGGGCACCCAGCTTACCATGCGCACGTTCCATATCGGCGGCGCGGCGCAGATCAACGAGCAGTCGTTCATCGAAAGCAATTTCGACGGCACGATCAAGCTGAAGAACAAGGACAAGCAGGCCAAGAACGTCATCAAGAATTCGGAAGGCGAACTCATCTCGATGAGCCGCTCGACGGTTCTTGCCGTGGTCGATGCCGACGGCACCGAGCGCGCGACGCACCGTCTGCCTTACGGCGCGCGGCTGCGAGTCAATGACGGCGACAAGGTCAAGCGCGGCCAGCGCATGGCCGAGTGGGATCCTTACACCCGTCCGATCATCACCGAGGTCGATGGTACGGTCGAGTTCGAGGACCTGGTCGAAGGCCAGTCGGTCGCGGAAACGCAGGACGAGTCCACCGGTATCACGAAGCGCGTGGTCACCGACTGGCGCACGTCGAGCCGCGCGGCCGATCTGCGGCCGTCCGTCGTGATCAAGGAGAAGGGCAAGATCCTCAAGCTCCTGCGTGGCGGTGAAGCCCGTTACGCGCTTGCGATCGACGCCATTCTGTCGGTCGATGCCGGCGCCGAGGTGCATGCGGGCGACGTCGTCGCGCGTATCCCGACCGAAAGCGCCAAGACGCGCGACATCACGGGCGGTCTGCCGCGCGTGGCGGAACTGTTCGAAGCGCGCCGTCCGAAGGAAGCCGCGGTGATTGCGGAAATCTCCGGCACGATCCGCTTCGGCCGCGACTACAAGAACAAGCGCCGCATCTCGATCGAACCGGCCGAGAAGGGCGCCGAGCCCGTGGAGTATCTGATCCCCAAGGGCAAGCACATCCACTTGCAGGACGGCGATCTGATCGAAAAGGGCGACTCGATCGTGGAGGGCAATCCCGCTCCGCACGATATCCTGGCGATCAAGGGCGTCGAGGAACTCGCCGCGTACCTGGTCAACGAAATCCAGGAGGTCTACCGGCTGCAGGGCGTGCTCATCAACGACAAGCACATCGAGGTGATCGTGCGCCAGATGCTGCAGAAGGTTGAGATCGACGACGTCGGCGAGACCGATCTGATCAAGGGCGATCAGATGGACAAGACCGAGCTCGACGAGATCAACGCCAAGTGGGCGCTGGAGGGCAAGAAGCCGGCCAGCGGCTATCCGGTCCTGCTCGGCATCACCAAGGCCTCGCTGCAGACCCGCTCGTTCATCTCGGCGGCGTCGTTCCAGGAGACCACGCGCGTGCTCACCGAGGCCGCCGTCAACGGCAAG
>CAYJNT010000459.1:0-1741 GCA_964370945.1 uncultured Hyphomicrobiales bacterium
ACTATCCGACGCCCGACGGCACCTGCATCCGCGACTACATCCATGTCAGCGATCTCGCGCGCGCGCATTCGATGGCGCTTGCGCATCTGCGCCGCGGCGGCCGCAGCGTCACCTTCAATTGCGGCTACGGGCACGGCTATTCCGTGCTCGAAGTGATCGATGCGGTGAAGCGCGTGAGCGGGCGCAATTTCGCGGTTGTCACCACCGACCGCCGCCCCGGCGATCCGGCCGCGATTGTCGCCGATTCGGCGAAGATCCAGTCGGTGCTCGGCTGGTCGCCGCGATTTGACGATCTTGATACCATCGTCGCACATGCGCTTGCGTTCGAACGCCAATTGGCAAGCGAGCGCGGCATGAAGCGCGCCGCGCAGGCCTGAGCGCCAAGTTCCCACCGGACTTTTAAGGCTTGAATAATCCGGCCCGGACGGGCATGGAAAGGGCTCGTAATGCCTTGAAGGACGCCGGTTTTCGGCCCTCTCGGATCGTCGGCCGCGGGGCCCAAGAACGCGTCAATGAACGCAAAGCTTTAGGACAAAGATGTCGGGACCAGCCGATCAATCCAATCCGGCGGACGGGCAAACGGCCTTTCAGCTGATCCGGCGCCTCATCACCGAATACGGTCTGGTGCATTGGCCGAAATACTCCGTCGCCTTCGTCCTGATGGCGATCGCGGCGGGCTGCACCGCCTTGGTTGCTTACCTGATGGGTACGGTGGTCAACGAAGCCTACGTGAACCGCAGTTTCCCGGGCATCGTGTCGCTCGGTCTCCTGACGATGGCGATTTTTGCGGTCAAAGGCGCCGCCACTTACGGCCATGCCGTGATGCTGTCGCGCATCGGCAACAGCATCATCGCCCAGAACCAGCAGCGCATGTTCGACCGCCTGATGCGCCAGAGCCTCGGATTCTTCGCCGCGCGCCATTCATCGGAATTCCTGGCGCGGCTTTCGACCGGCGCCAATTCTGCGACGCAGGTTCTCAATCTTCTGGTCACCGCCATCGGACGCGACTTTCTGTCGCTCATCGGTCTCATTGCAGTGATGGTGATCCAGGATCCGGTGATGTCGCTGTTCGCGCTCGTGATCGCGCCGCCCGCTCTGTTCGTGCTGCGCAAACTGATCCGGCGCGTGCGCACCATCGCCAAAAGCCAGTTCACCGGCGGCACGCGGCTGTTCGAGACCATGCAGGAGACGATCCAGGGCATCCGGATCGTCAAGACCTTCACGCTCGAAGACCAGATGCACGAGCGGATGAAAAAGAATATCGCGGTCGTCGAGAGCGAAGCCAACAAGATGGCGCGCGTCGCCAATCGTTCGAGCCCGCTGATGGAGACGCTTGGCGGCATCGCGATCGCGTGCGGCGTGACCTATGGCGGCTATCGCACGATCGAAACCGGCGCCACGCCGGGGGAATTCTTCTCCTTCATTACAGCCTTCATTCTCGCCTACGAACCGGCGAAGCGGCTTGCGCGCCTCAATCTCGAGCTCAATGCCGGACTTGTCGGCGTGCGCATCCTGTTCGACATCATCGACGCGCCGCAGACCGAGCCCGATGACGCCGGCAAGCCGCCGCTGAAAATCAGCGACGGCCGCGTGGCCTTTGCGAATGTCAATTTTTCTTACCGGCCGGGCGAGCCGGTTTTGCGCGACATGTCGTTCGTTGCCGAACCGGGCAAAGCCACGGCGCTTGTCGGCGCATCCGGCGGCGGCAAATCCACGATCCTCAACCTGATCCTGCGGCTTT
>CAYJNT010000460.1:0-1737 GCA_964370945.1 uncultured Hyphomicrobiales bacterium
AGGTCGTTTCGGACCTGGCTGCGCAGAAGAAAGAGAAGCTCGATTGGCGCAAATCGATCGTCGATCTGATGAAGGTCCTCGATCTCGATTCGAGCCTGAAGGCGCGCCAGGCGCTGGCGAAGGAACTCGACTACACCGGCGACATGAACGATTCCGCCAAGATGAACATCTGGCTGCACAAGCAGGTCATGAACAAGCTCGCGGCCAATGGCGGCAAGGTGCCGGCCGATCTCAAGGACTAGACTTTCAATATCGGTTCCGCGCGAGCGGAACAGGCGAGCAGGGCCCGGCTTTGCCGGGCTTTGTTTTTGGCTGCGCGAAGTCATTTTGCGGTCCTCGCCGAGGCGCGCACCCTTAATGAAAGGTTAACCGACGCTTGGGTAGGGAGTAAGGAAGGGCGGGGAGGGTCGATGACCGGCCGCTTTCGACATGTCGCATTGATCGCTTGCGCGCTCGCCGCGATCGCGCCCGCGCGCGCCGCGCCGCCGCAAGCATTCCCGGTCGCGACCGAAATCCGGATCGGCGGCGACGACAGCCAGACCCGCTTTGTCATCGATCTGACACGCAAAATCGATCTGCGCGCCTTCACGCTCGCCGACCCTTATCGCGTCGTCATCGACATGCCGCAGGTGACCTTCGCGCTGCCGCCGAAATCCGGCCATAGCGGACGCGGGCTGATCAAGGCGTATCGCTACGGTCTTGTGATGGCCGGCGGCTCGCGCATCGTGATCGACGTTTCGAAGCCGGTGCGCGTCGACAAGGTGACGGTGCTCGATGCGGCGCAGGGCGTGCCGGCGCGCCTGGTGCTCGATCTCTCGGCGGTCGACCGCGCGACCTTCATGCGCACGCTGGCGCTCGACAACAAGTCGCGCACTGACGTCGCCAAAAACACGCCGCGCGATACGCCGCCCGCACCCTCCACCGATCCGCGTCCGATGATCGTGATCGATCCCGGGCATGGAGGGCCCGATACCGGCGCCAAGGCGCCGGGCGGCGAGCACGAGGAGAAGGCGATCGTGCTGGAATTCGCGACGCTCTTGCGCGACCAGCTGGAAAAATCCGGCAAATACCGGATCGCGATGACACGCACCGACGACACCTTCATTCCGCTCGATGAGCGCGTGCGCTTCGCCCGCAATCGCGGCGCGCAACTCTTTATCTCCGTCCATGCCGATTGGCTGCCGCGCGCCGAGGGCGATGCGCGGGGCGCGACTGTTTATACGCTCTCCGATACCGCGTCCGATCCGACGGCGGCGCGCCTGGCCGAGGCCGAAAACCACGCCGACGCGGTCGGCGGTGTGGATTTGAGCCATGAGCCGAGCGATGTCGCCGGCATCCTGTTCGATCTCGCCATGCGCGAGACCAAGAATTACTCGCAGCAATTCGCCAAAACGCTGGTCGGGGAGATGAAGCCGGCCGTGCGGCTGCATCAGCAGCCCCTGAAATCGGCGGGCTTCAAGGTGCTCAAATCCCCGGATGTGCCCTCGGTGCTGGTCGAGCTCGGCTATGTGTCCAACAAGGCAGACCTCAAGGCGCTGCTCTCGGACGAATGGCGGAATAAGACCGCCGGGACGATTGTGAAGGCGGTCGACGTCTTTTTCGGCCCGCGGGTGGCGGGCAAGGGGGACGGGAAGGGGCGGCCCTGACCATGGTGCGCTGTTTGGGCCTCAGTTTGACCATAAAAACCGGCGACCAGAGGCCAAGACAGTGGCCCCAACGTGTGCGATCCTGTAAAAT
>CAYJNT010000461.1:0-1723 GCA_964370945.1 uncultured Hyphomicrobiales bacterium
CGTTTAGTGAGGGAGCGTCGTCTTGGATAAGGCGCCGGACGCATTTCGCACCATCAGCGAGGTCGCGGACGATCTCAAGGTTCCCCAGCACGTCCTGCGTTTCTGGGAGAGCCGGTTCGCGCAGATCAAGCCGATGAAGCGCGCCGGCGGGCGGCGCTATTATCGGCCCGACGACGTCGATCTCCTGCGCGGCATTCATCATCTGCTCTACGGCGAGGGCTATACCATCCGCGGCGTGCAGCGGATCCTGAAGGACCAGGGCATCAAGTTCGTCGAGCAGGTCTGGCAGGCCGGCGCGGAACAGCCGCCGCACGGTCCGCACTACGACAGCGAGGATTCCGAAGCGCACGATCAGGCGCCGCGCGGCCGCCTGTTCGACCGCCTGCAATCTTTGACCGGCCGCAGCAACGCGCACCGGGAGCCCGGCCTCGATGACGAGCCGGGCGCGGCGGAGGAAGGCAACGCGGAACTCTCGCGCGAGGAATTGCGGAAACTGCAGACGACCCTGTTCGAGCTTGGCGAATGCCGCCGGCTGCTCGACGCTTCCTTGGTCCGAAAGGACGACTAAAGGGCGATGGACGGGGTTTGTTGCGTCACGGCGAAGGCCTGACTATAAGCCCTTCCAGTCGGAGCGTGGCGCAGCCCGGTTAGCGCACTAGTCTGGGGGACTAGGGGTCGTGGGTTCAAATCCCGCCGCTCCGACCATTTTCCTCATATCGTAGCGGCTCGACACCTGCGGCCGCGACGGGTCCGCGGATCATGACGGCGACCGAGAACAGGACGCTCACGGCAAAGACGATGGCGTAGGCGGTCATGTAGCCGGTGATATCGAGCCGCATCATGACGACGATGCCGGCCATGACGGTCATGGCCAGGGCCGTGCCGGCGGCGATGAAAGCCAGCTGCCGGAAATAGCCGGTGTGCAACAGCAGCGAATTCGAGATGGTCTGCGCCATGTTGGCGAGCAGGAGCGCGATCAGCGCTGGCGTCAGCGTGGCCGGCATTTTGGCCGCGGGCCCGAGCAGGAACGCAAAGAACCATTCGCTCGCGAAATAGAGCAGTGCGCAGATGACGAACGCCGGCAGGCAACACAGCGCGGCCGCCATCAGCGTCGCGCGGATCAGCCCCTGCCGGTCGCCGGCTGCAAGTGCGCGTGTCTGCTTGGGCACGGCGACGTCGCAACCCGCGGCATAGACGATCGTGGAGCCGCGGAAAATTTTGAACGTGGTGTCGAGAATGATGGTCGGCGCGCCGAGCCCATAGGCCAACGGCACGACCAGATAGGGGAGGTTGTAGATGTAGAGCTCCCCAGCAGCGAATGAGGCACTGCGAAACGCCTCGTGGCGATTGTCGCGGACGAAAGTGCCGACGCTCTTCGCCAAACCGTCCTGCGGCAAGGCCATGACTTCACGGGCGAGCAGGCGCTTCAGAGCGGAAACAAACATCGCCGCCCAAAGCAGATTGGCCAGCACAAGAAAAGCCATGAGGGGCAATCCCACGAGCATCGCCAGCATCAGCGCGATATGGCCGATGCGGCGGATCGCTTCATGGGATTCGAAAAAGACGAACTGATCGGTCGCGACGGATACAAAACGCACGACAAACCAGACGAGATTGAGCGACGTGAATAAGAAGAACAGCCCGAACTCCATCGCTTCCACGAATGCGGTTCCGCGTATCGCGATGAAAGCCGTGCAGGCCAGCGTGCCGACAAGGACCGCGC
>CAYJNT010000462.1:0-1714 GCA_964370945.1 uncultured Hyphomicrobiales bacterium
GCCCAGCGGTCTTTCTGCTTGGCCCAGCGCGCCTTCATGTCGGCCCAGGTTTCCTTCGACTTGGTCTTGACCTTGCCGAGCGCACCGGCCTTGGCCGGTTGGGCCGGCGCATCGGAGGGGTATGACTCGGCAAAGGCGGGGCCATTGCCCGGATGCGTCAATGCCACAGACAGTCCGAGCGCCAGCGCCGGAATAATCGCAAGAACCTTGGACATCGAAGGACGCGGCGACATCGAGGCTTCCCCTTGCCTGGCGTCGTTTGAACGACGCTTCATGCTTGCTCGCCTCCGAGCCTAGCACGGCGCCGATAGTTTGATTCAAATCGCCGTGCCGGCGAACAAATCTTTCACACCCGCTCCATGGCGCCGTCTTATCGCCGCCACAGATGACGGCTATGATTCGGATCGTGAATGCACTCTGACTTAGAGGAGGTCGACCATGCGTGACGATGTTGCAACGCACACAGGTTTGGCCGTCACTGGCATTCTGGGGCGTCCCGCCTGCCCGCGCTGCGGCGAAATGCTGTTTGCCGCGGTCGCGACCGAGTTTCACGGCAAAGGCCGTATCCATAACTCGTGGGTGTGTGAATCTTGCGAATACGAATTTTGCACGGCCGTCGAGATCAAAGGTCCGGCGAAGTAATTCGACTGTCTCATCGTCTCTTCCGACTTTCAGCCCGCCGCCTTGCGGCGGGCTTTTTGCTGTTTGGTGCCCTTGCAACGCGATCGCGATGACGGCATTTTTGTTATAGGTCATTACAAATAGTGGAGCGCCGAGGATGGTGAAGGGAAACGGCCGGGATTTGCCATTCCTGATCGCGGGCGGCGGCATCGGCGGCCTGGTTGCGGCCTACGCACTCGCGCTCAAAGGCTTTCCCGTACGGGTGCTGGAGCAGGCGGAGGATTTCCGCGAGCTCGGCGCCGGCATTCAGCTCGGACCGAATATCTTCCGCGCCCTTGAGAAGATCGGCCTGAAAGAGGCGATGCTCGCCGACGCCTGGCAGCCCGGCGCGCTCACCATGCGCTGCGGGCTGACCGGCAAGGTGATCTCCAGCATGCCGCTCGGCAATCAGGCCGAGGCCTATTTCAAGCAGCCCTATGCGGTGACGCATCGGCAGGACATCCATGGCGTCTACCTGAAAGCCTGCCAGGGCAACAATCTCGTCACGCTCGAAACGAGACGCGAAGTCGTCGATTTCGAGGATCACGGCGACCGCGTCACCGCGACCCTGAAGTCCGGCGAAACGATCGAAGGCCGCGCGCTGATCGGCTGCGACGGCCTGTGGTCGAAAATCCGAGAGAAGATCGTCGGCGACGGCAAGCCACGGGTCTCCGGCCATATCGCCTATCGCGCCGTGCTCAAGCGCGAGGAGGTGCCGGACGATCTCTGGCAACCGGACATGCTGCTTTATGCCGGCCCGCGCACGCATTTCGTCCAGTATCCGCTGCGGCGCGGCGAACTTTATAATCTCGTCGCCGTGTTTCACTCCGACCATTATTCCGAAGGCTGGAACACCGAGGGCGACAACCAGCTTCTGTGGGATCACTTCAAGGCCCAGCGGCCGGAAGTGCTGCGCTTGCTGGAACGCATCAATGTCTGGCGCTTCTGGGTATTGTGCGACCGCGAGCCGGTGAAGAACTGGTCGAAAGGCCGCGTGACGCTGCTCGGCGACGCCGCGCATCCGATGCTGCAATATCTCGCGCAAGGCGCCTGC
>CAYJNT010000463.1:0-1711 GCA_964370945.1 uncultured Hyphomicrobiales bacterium
CCCGGATGGCCGGGAATCCCTCCGCGCTGGACCTCGAGCGCGAAAAGCGGCGTCGGCACTTCGCCTAACGCGGCGAGCCGCGTATGGTTCACATTGAGCCACGGCATCCTCAACGAAGTGTACTATCCGCGGCTCGATCAGGCCTGCACGCGCGACATGGGCCTGATCGTCACCGACGGCCGCGATTTCTTCTCGGAGGAGAAACGCCAGGCGAGGTCGGCCGCCAGCTATCCCTACGACGGAGTTCCGCTCTACCGCCTGACCAATCTTTGCGATGCGGGTCGCTATCGCATCGATAAAGAGATCATCGCCGATCCGCATCGCGACGCAGTGTTGCAGCGGATTCTCTTCAGCCCCACGTACGGCACACTCGACGATTACCATCTCTACGCGCTGCTCGCGCCGCATCTTGCGAATTGCGGCTGGGGCAACACCGCGTGGATCGGCGAATACAAGGGCGTGCCGATGTTATTCGCGCAGCGCGAGAACTGCGCTTTGGCGCTCGCAAGTTCGGCGCCGTGGCTGAAACGCTCCGCGGGCTTCGTCGGTTACTCGGATGGCTGGCAGGATGTCAGGCGCAACAAGACGATGACGGCCGAATATGCCCGGGCCGAGAACGGCAACGTCGCGTTGATCGGCGAAGTGGATGTGAAGTCATGCGCTGGCAGTTTCGTCCTCGCGCTCGGATTCGGCCAGAATCCTGCCGAGGCGGGACATCGCGCGCGATCGAGCCTGCTCGATGGCTTCGAGCCGAGCCGTGCAGCCTACGTGCATGGCTGGCAAGCGTGGCAGAAATCGCTCCTCACCCTGGACGACGAGCCCGTTGGCGGATGCAATCTGTACCGCGTGAGCACGGCAGTGCTGCGCGTCCACGAATCGAAGCGGCTCCGAGGTGCATTAATCGCCAGTCTGTCTGTGCCGTGGGGATTTACCAAAGGCGACGAGGATCTTGGCGGATACCATCTCGCTTGGCCGCGCGATCTCGTGGAATCGGCGGGCGCGCTGCTCGCGGCCGGAGCGCATGCCGAAATGCATCATGTTCTACGCTATTTGCAGGCAACGCAGGAAGCCGACGGGCATTGGGCACAGAACCTGTGGCTCGACGGCACGCCGTACTGGAACGGCATACAGATGGACGAGACCGCGTTTCCGATTCTGCTTGTCGACCTCGCCCGCCGCGAAGCCGCGGTGCGCGCGGAAGAACTGAGCAGTCTGTGGCCGATGATGCGGTCCGCGGCCAACTTCCTCGTGCGCAACGGTCCGGTCACCCAACAGGACCGCTGGGAGGAAGACGCGGGCTATTCGCCTTTCACGCTCGCGGTCGTGATCGCCGCGTTTCTTGCTGCCGCGGAGCTTGCTGACATCATGAACGAAGCGGGCGTCGCCGCTTTTCTGCGCGAGACGGCGGACATCTATAACGACAGCATCGAGCGCTGGACCTACGTGAGCGGGACAGCGCTCGCCGAGCGGGTGGGCGTGCACGGCTATTACGTGCGCATCGCGCCGCCCGAGGAATGTTCCGCGGCTTCGCCGGCTCAGGGATTCGTTCCGATCAAGAACCGGCCGCCCGGCGAATCCGAGGCACCCGCTGCCCACATCGTGAGCCCGGACGCGCTCGCTTTGGTGCGCTTCGGCCTGCGCTCGCCGGATGACCCGCGCATGCGCGATACCGTCAAGGTGATCGACGCTCTGCTCAAGGTCGAAACGCCGT
>CAYJNT010000464.1:0-1709 GCA_964370945.1 uncultured Hyphomicrobiales bacterium
TCGGGATGGCCCTCGCCGACGCCGGCGCAGAACAGCTTCATGCCGCCGCCGGTGCCGGTGGATTCGACGACCGGCGTCTTCATGCCGGCCGACTTGCCGAATTGTTCGGCAACCGTCGTGGTGAACGGATAAACGGTGGACGATCCGACGATGCGGATCTGGTCGCGGGCCTGCGCCGAGCCGGCGAAGAGCATGCCGGCCGCCGCGAGCGCCAATGCGCCTGCGAGTGTCTTGGTTTTCAAGGGATCTCTCCTTCGTTTCTGGGGGAGCGGTAATTTTCCTGTCGGTCCCATAAGGACCGCCGCCCACCAGGGTCGCGTAAGGCGACTTCGTCTCTGATCTATGACAATCGGGTGACGGTTCAGTGACAGAGAAATCGCTGATAAATCAGGCCCTTGAACCTATGGATAAGCTGTCGCCCCTGTATAACGGCAGGCGGACCGTGAAAGTTGCGCCCTCCCCGGCCTGGCTCGCGACCGACAGCCGTCCGCGATGGCGGTTGAGCACATGCTTGACGAGCGCGAGGCCCAGGCCCGTTCCGCCAAGCGCGCGGCTGCCGGCGACATCCACGCGATAGAAACGCTCGGTGAGACGCGGAAGATGCTCGGCGGAAATGCCGGGGCCGTAATCGCGCACGGCGGCCACCGCCTCGGCCTGACTTCCCGCTCCGGAGGATGACAGTGCGACTTCCACGCGTTTGCCGGAGGCGCCGTATTTGAGCGCATTCTCGATCAGGTTTTCGAACACGCGAATGAGTTCATCGCGATCGCCGGGCACGACCAAAGCTGTCGACGGCGCCGCGATCGAGATTTCGACGCCGCGGTCCTTGGCCAGGGTCTGCAGCGCATCGACCACCTGGCGCACGACCGACAGCAGATCGACCGGCTTGTCGGGGCGCAGATGCGCGTTGAGCTCGATCCGCGACAGCGACAAGAGGTCATCGATGAGGCGCGCCATGCGCGTCGCCTGCGATTCCATGATGTTGAGGAAACGCTCGCGCGCGGCCGGATCGTCGCGGGCCGAGCCTTTCAGCGTCTCGATGAAGCCCGAGAGCGCGGCCAGCGGGGTGCGCAATTCATGGCTGGCATTGGCGACGAAATCGGCGCGCATTTCCTCAACACGCCGCAAGGGTGTGAGATCGCGCAAAGCGAGAAGGAAAAATCCGTCGCCGAACGGCCGCAGATTTGCGGCCGCCGCGACCGGGGTGACCACCGCCTCCCACCAGCGCTCGGTCGGAATGCGTTCGGAGAATTCGACACGCTCGGCGGTCTTGCCTTTCACCGCGCGGGCGATGGCGTCGACCAGCTCTGGAATGCGCAGCCCGATCGAAGCCGATTCACCGCGCCGCAAACCAGGCGCCATCGCGCGCGCCGCCGGGTTGAATGCCACGACATAGCCATCGCGATCGAGAACGATGGCGGGATCGGACAAGGCGTCAAGGAACGGGGTAAGCGAATCCTGCGAAAGGTCGCCTACGGTTTCCGCACTCACCGCGGCGCGTTGCGCGCCCTGCCGCATCATGAAAAAGCCGAGCACGATGAGAAGGAGAATGAGCGCGACACTCAGGACAATCCGCGAAGCCGTTTCGTCCCATTGAATCGCCGCAATAGCGAGAGCCAGGATGACCGCGGCGACAAGCAGCGCGAGGCTGCCGCGCCGCGAGGTCGCCTCACCTGCGGCCATCGCGTTTGCCCGTGGGTTTTTTCCGC
>CAYJNT010000465.1:0-1708 GCA_964370945.1 uncultured Hyphomicrobiales bacterium
CATCTCGCCGAGGAATGCTGGGCGGCGCTCGGCCACAAGACCCTCGTCTCGGTGCAGGCCTGGCCGAAGGTGGAAGGCGCGCTGCTGGTCGAGGACACCATCACCCTCCCCGTCCAGGTCAACGGCAAAAAGCGCGCCGACGTCACCGTTAGCCGTGACGCCAAAAATGCGGAAATCGAGGCTCTGGTTTTAACGCTTGATGCGGTAAAAAAGGCGCTTGAGGGCAAAGCCCCCAAAAAAGTCATTGTTGTGCCCCAGAGGATTGTGAATGTCGTGGCGTGACAAGACCTTGGAGCTCAGCCGGTTCGGGCGAATTGCATTCGCATTCGGCCTTGCCGGCCTTTGCGGCGGCTGCTTCCAGCCGCTCTATGGCTCGAACTCGCTGGTCGATGGCGGAAGCGTCAAGGACAAGTTCGCCAGCGTCCAGGTGCAGGAGATCGAGGCGCCGAACGGCACCGCCGTGGCGCGGCTCGGCGTCGAAGTCCGCAACAGCCTGATTTTCGATTTTACCGGTGGGGCGGGCAAAGCCGTCAACCCGACCCATGTGCTCAAGATCAACCTGGCGCAGACCCGGCAACAGGTGATCGTGGACACCACCACCGCGCGGCCGGACGTCGAGAATTACGGCATCGACGCGACTTATTCGCTGATGGATCTCAATACCAAGAAGATCGTGGTCACGGGCCGCACCTTCTCGCGCGTTTCCTTCGACATTCCCGGACAGCAGCAGCGCTTTGCCGGCGCGCGCGGATTGCGCGATGCCGAGAACCGCGCCGCCGGCGTGCTGGCCGAGCAGATCAAGCAGCGGCTCGCCTCGTATTTCGTCGCGGGGACTTGATTCCATCGCGGCCTCATGGTGAGGAGGCCCGACGATGACCGCCCTCAAAACCGCCGATGTCGATGCTTTTGTCGCCCGCCCGGATGCGGCGCGGCCAGTCGTGCTGGTTTACGGTCCCGATTCCGGCCTGGTGAGCGAGCGCGCGCAAACCATCGTGCGCGCCTCGGTCGACAATCCCCACGATCCGTTTTCGCTCGTGCGCATCGAGGGCGACGATCTCGCCGGCAATCCGCTCCGGCTCGTGGAAGAAGCCAACACCATTCCGCTCTTTGGTGGTCGGCGTGCAATATGGGTCAAGCCGACCAGCCGCAACATCGCCTCCGCCGTGGAATCGCTGCTGGCGGCAACCTCGCCGGATTGCCGCGTGGTGATCGAGGCCGGCGACTTGAAGAAATCCTCGCCGCTGCGCACCTTGTGCGAGCGCGCGAAGAATGCCGCGGCGCTGCCCTGCTACGCCGACGGCGAGCGCGAGCTCGCGCGCCTCGTTGACGACGAGATGAAACAGGCGGGACTGACCATCGCGCCGGATGCGCGCGCGGCACTCGTTCCGTTTCTCGGCGGTGACCGCGCCGCCTCGCGCAACGAGATCAGGAAGCTCGCGCTTTATGCGCAAAAGAACGGCCAGGTGACGCTCGACGATGTGCTGGCCGTGGTCGCCGACGCGTCGACGCTCGCACTCGACAATGTGGTGGACGCGGCCTTTGCCGGAAAAACCGCCGATGTCGAAACGCAATTCGGCAAGGCACGCGCGGCCGGCACCGCGCCGGGCACGATTGCGCTCGCGGCCTTGCGGCAGGTCGCAAGCCTGCACCGCTTGCGGCTCGCAATCGATGACGGCGCGTCGGTGAGCGAGGCGGTCGCGCGCGCACG
>CAYJNT010000466.1:0-1703 GCA_964370945.1 uncultured Hyphomicrobiales bacterium
CCGACCAGAAATGGCTCTCGACCAGCGGCTTCCTCGACAAGATCGACGAGAACCTGAAAAAGGCGATGGCGGCTTGAGGTCGCTTACGCCGCCTTGGAGCGCAATCCGGCGAAGTGGAAACCGGTTCGCCGCAAGATTGCGCGACAAATAAAAGAATCCAGAGTCTGATCCGATTCAATTGAATCGGATCAGACTCTAGAGATCGGGCGCGGCTTTGGCCGCGCCTTTTCTTTTGGCTTTGCCGGCGCGCCACAGCCCCTGCACCTCCGCCGCGCGAAGATCCGCGACGCGCTGGTCGGCAACGTCTTCCGGAAAATCGAGTGCCTCCAGCACGCGGCCGGCAAGCTGCAGGCTCGCCTCGACGGCCTCGGGGATAACGCCGGCGCAGCCGAGCTGGATCAGCCGTGTCGCATGCTCGGCGTCCTTGGCGCGCGCGACGATGCTCGCCCGCGGCCGCAGCTTGAGAATCTCAGCGACCATGCGCTCGGTCGCGCCGCCTGCGCCGAGCGTGACTACAAATACGCGCGCGTGCTTGGCGCCGGCGCGTTCGAGGAATTCGCGGCGGCTCGGATCACCGAGATAAACCATGCGTCCGGCCTCGCGCTGCTCGGCGACTAGCGCCCCGTTGGTGTCGAAGGCGATCCAGGGCACGTTCTCGCTGTCGAGCACGCGCGCAATCGTCTGCCCCACCCGGCCGAACCCGCCGATCACGACATGATCGCGCAATTCGGCGATGTCGCTGTCCGAAATATCGAGATCATCGTCGTGCGGCTCGAGCCGTTCGGCGATATGGCGTCCGAGGATCGCGAGCAGCGGCGTGGCCATCATGCTCAATCCCGCGACGGCGACCGCCCCGGTCGCAACCTCGAGCGAGAGCAGATCGTCGCGGCGGGCGAGTCCGATCACGATGAAGGCGAATTCGCCGGCCTGCGCGAGAAGGAGCGCCACCTCGGCAGCGGTCGCGCGCGCAACGCGGAAGAGCCGCGCCGCGACGTAGAGGATCGCCGCCTTGATCACGATCATGCCGACGAGCGCGAGCGCAATCCAGTGCAGATGGGCCCAGACCGTCTTGAGATCCACCGACATACCGATCGTGACAAAGAAGATGCCGAGCAGGAGGCCCTTGAACGGCTCGAGATCGACCTCGATCTGGTGGCGGTATTCGCTTTCGCCGAGCAGCAGGCCGGCGATGAAGGCGCCGAGCGCGAGCGACAATCCCGAGGCGCCGGTCACGACCGAAATGCCGACCACGATCACAAGCGTGATCGCCATGATCAGCTCGCGGCTGCCGGTGCGCCCCGCCGAGCGCATCAGCGGCGAGACCAGGTATTTTCCGACCACCATGATGAGGACGACGACGGCGAGCGCTTGCGCGAATGGCAACAGCAGATCGGGCAGCGACTTGTGCGCCCCGCCGTGACGCTCGTTGAGGATGCCGACGATGAACAGGATCGGCACCACCATCAGGTCCTGGAACAGGAGCACCGACAGCGCGACGCGGCCTTCCGGCGCCGCCGCGCGATGCTGGTCGATCAGGAGTTGCATCACAATCGCGGTCGACGACAGCGCCAGGCACAGGCCGAGAATGATGCCGGCGGGCGGGGCGATGCCGCTAAGGCGCACAATCAGCCCGATCGCGAAGGTCGACGCGATCACCTGCACGAGCCCGACGCCGAGGACGTAGCGGCGCAATTGCCACAGCC
>CAYJNT010000467.1:0-1695 GCA_964370945.1 uncultured Hyphomicrobiales bacterium
CTAAGCCACACAAAATACATGGAAATCAATCGTTAAATGACCATCACCCGCCGCCTGCTGCTGCTCGGGTCGTCCGCGCTGGCGACGCTTGCGAGCCTGCCGCGCCTGACGCTGGCGCAGGCCGCGCAGACGACCAAGCTCACCTTCGTGCTGGTCAACGACATCTATCAGATGAACGAGGAGACCGGCCCGGATGGGCGCAAGCGCGGCGGCTTTCCGCGCCTCGCCACCATCGTGAAGGCGGAGCGTGCCAGGGCCGCACAATCCGGCAACCGCGTCATCTTCGCGCATGCCGGCGACACGCTCTCTCCTTCTTTGATGTCCGGCATCGATCGCGGCCACCACATCGTCTCGCTGCTCAACATGATTCCGCCGGACATTTTCGTGCCGGGTAATCATGAATTCGATTTCGGCAAGGACGTCTTCCTGCAACGGATGAAGGAAGCGAAGTTCCCGCTGTTCGCCGCCAATATGCGCGACGCCAGGGGCTCGGCCCTGCCCGGCTTCAAGGACCGGACCATTCTCGATATCGGCGGCATCAAGGTCGGACTGACCGGCGCCGCGCTGACCGAGACGCCGCAAGTCGCGAATTCCGGCGATGTGACATTCGCGCCGCTCGTCGCGTCGATGCAGGAGCAGTGCAAGGCCTTGCGCAGCGAAGGCGCCGACTTCGTCGTGACCGTGGTGCATGCACCGCGCGATCAGGACATGGCCTTGTTCAACAGCCGCGCCGCCGACCTGATCCTGACCGGTCACGACCACGACCTGTTCGTCGACTATGACGGCCGCACCGCGATCGTGGAATCGAGTCACGACGGCCACTTCGTCACGGTGATCAACCTCACCATCCAGCTCGACACCCGCGAGGGCCGCCGCATCACCTGGTTTGCGAATATCCGCCCGGTCGACACCGCCAATATCGAACCCGATCCGGACGTGCTTGCCGCCGTGCGCGGCTTCGAAAATGAATTGTCGAAGGAATTCGATGTCGCGATCGCGACCACCGATGTCACGCTCGACAGCCGCACCGCCACGGTGCGCACCGGCGAGGCCGCGATCGGCAACCTTTATGCCGACGCCATCCGCGCGCAGACCGGGGCCGACATCGCCATCCTCAATGGCGGCGGCTTGCGCGGCGAGAAAGTCTATCGGCCCGGCAGCACCATCACCCGCCGCGACGTGCTGCTGGAATTGCCGTTCCGCAATCATGTCGCCGTGCTTGCGATCTCCGGCAAGGACGTGCGCGCCGCAATCGAGAACGGGCTCAGCCTGTTGCCGCGCACGGCCGGACGCTTCCCGCAGGTGTCGGGCATGCGTTACGACGCCGACCTGTCACGTCCGCCCGGCAGCCGCGTGCTCTCGATCCATGTCGGCAGCGCGCCGCTCGATAATGCGAAAATCTACAAGCTCGCGACCAACGATTTCATGGCGCGCGGCAACGACGGCTACACCATGTTCCGCGACGCCAAGCCGCTCGTGCCCGAATACGACGGCCCGCTGATCTCGAACGAGGTGATGGTCTATCTGCGCAAGCTCGGCACGGTGAAAACCGGCATCGAGGGGCGGATTGTTTTCAAGTAACGTCATTCCGGGGCGCGCCGCCTGTCTAACTGCTGATCTCGGGTAAACCCGAGATCAGTGGCGCGGGCCCGGAATCCATAACCCCTGCTCTGGAATATGGATTCCGGGTTCGCC
>CAYJNT010000468.1:0-1687 GCA_964370945.1 uncultured Hyphomicrobiales bacterium
CCCATCGGACTTCGCCTCACTACTTGCAGTTCCGGGAGGATGTGAAGGATTGGGTCGTCGAGCGGACATGGTGGTACTGGAAAAAACTTGGTCCTGATTCTGAATAGGTTGAAATTCCCGGCACTGCAAATCGTTTTGAGGCAGCGACATGACTGATGACTTTCTGCCTGTGGATTTAACCGGCTTGCGGGTTGTCGTGACCGCAGGAGGATCGGGAATCGGACGCACGATCGCTGAAGCATTTCATAAACGGGGTGCACGTGTGTGCATTTGCGATGTCTCGGCAGATACGATCAAGCACGCAAGTACGCACCTGCCCGACGTCTATGCCGAGGTTGCCGATGTCGCAGATGCTGCAGCGGTCGCAATGTGGTTCGCGGGCATCGAGAGGCGGCTCGGCGGGCTTGACGTTCTCGTCAACAACGCCGGCATCGCGGGTCCGACCGCGCGCGTGGAGGATGTGACGGAGGAAGCGTTGCAACAGACGCTCGCCGTCAATGTTTCGAGCCAGTTCTATTGTGCCCGCCATGCGGTACCAATGCTCAAGGCCGCCGGCGGCGGCTCGATCATTAATCTCAGCTCTATTGCCGGCCGCCTTGGCTTTACGATGCGAAGTCCCTATGCGGCCTCCAAATGGGCCGTTGTCGGTTTTACCAAGAGCCTCGCCGTCGAACTCGGAGAGCATCAGATCCGCGTCAATGCCATCCTGCCCGGTCATGTCGATTCCGATCGGTTCCGGCGCGTCGTCGGAGCCAAAGCGGAAGCGCTCGGCCTGCCATTCGAAGAGATGCGGCGGCAATATCTCGACGTCGTCTCACTAAAACGCAATGTAAAGACCACAGACATTGCCAATATGGCGCTCTATCTGGCGTCCCCTTTTGGAGCCAGCATCACGGGTCAGGCAGTGAGCGTGTGCGGCGATGTCCAGATGTTGAAATGAGCGCGACGGACAAGAACCAGTCGCAAGAGCAGGATCGACGAATTAGCGGTCGAGGAAAACTGTGAGGCTTTTTTATTCGCCAGCGTCGCCCTATGTGCGCAAAGTGATGATCGTTGCGCACGAAAAAGGAATCGCCGACAGATTCGAACAGATCAACATCACGGTTAGTCCGGTGGGGCGCAACGAAGATCTGCAGCGGCACAATCCGCTCGGTAAAATACCCTGCCTGTTGCTGGACGACGGCCGATCCCTGTTCGATAGCAGCGTCATTAGCGCTTATGTGGATGACCTCGCCCCACCCCGCCTCAATCCTGACGATGGGCCCGCCCGCTACGATGCATTGACTCTTGAGGCGCTCGCCGACGGGCTGCTCGATTCCTGCCTGCTGCTACGCTATGAGACCTTGCTAAGGCCGTCGGACAAGTATTGGCGAGAGTGGCATGACGGTCAGATGGCAAAGGTCGACTGCGCTCTCGATTTGCTTGAATCCCGACGGATAGCCACTCTGAGGGGACCGGTCACCATCGGCGTGATCGCCGTCGCCTGCGCCCTCGGTTATCTCGACTTTCGGTTCGCGACGAAGGACTGGCGGCAAGGTCATCCCGATCTTGCCACTTTCTTCAGCCGCTTCAGCGAACGAGCTTCGATGCACGCGACTCGGCCAACGGGTTGACGGAGACCGAGCAAATAATTCGCAAAAATGACGAGAACACGAAGGGTACTCGCGACATTCCATAACCCTTTAAT
>CAYJNT010000469.1:0-1676 GCA_964370945.1 uncultured Hyphomicrobiales bacterium
CGCCAATTACTTCAGGAACGCCGGATATGCTTCAATCTGATTGGATCAGACTCTAGTGTCCCTTGGAATCCGAAGTTCGCTACAGGAAGCGCTGCACGATCGGGCGAACTTCGGATTCGGGACACTAGTTTCCACTTCGCCGGATTGCACTCCTAGCATGAGGCTTTCCCGCAGCGGCGCATCGAATCGATCATGTATTTGAGGCTGTTGCGGCCGGGATGGCCGATAATCGCGATGTCGCCGATCACATAAGCCGGCGTCGCCTGCAGGCCGAGCTGGTTGCCGAGCCGCACATGCGTCTTCATCGTTTCCGTGATGGTGTCGTCATCGGCGAGGCCGAGGATTTTCTGCTCGTCAAGCTTGAGATCGCGCACGACCGAAAGGGCGCGCTGGCCGTCGATCACCCCGCGGCCTTCGTAGATCTTGCGGTGGAATGCATAGAATTGCGCAGGCGTCGCGGTCTTTGCAACTGCGAGCTCGACGCGGCCCGCCAGGATCGACGGGATACCGAGCACGGGGAACGGCACCAGCACAAGCGCCAGCTTCTTGTCCGCCGCGATCATGGCGTCGAGTTCGGCGGAGGCGCTGCGGCAATAGGGGCAATTGAGATCGTAGAATTCGACCAGCGTGACGTCGCCCTTCGGATTGCCGGCGACCACGGCGCCCGGCAGTTTCTCCGCCGCGCCTCTCAGTTCGGCCGCGATCCGATGATTGGCGACCGGGCGGCCGTCATCCGCCATGATCGGAATCGCGGGCGCGGGCGTTCCCTGCGCGAGTGCGGCTGCCGGAAACAACACAAGACATGCGAGGAGAATAATCGCCCGATTCACCATGCGGGTATTCATGCGAGACCTTGCGATGAATGAGGAATCAATAAAGCGTGAAGCATCAATATCCCCGCTTGCGATCGACGAGATGCTCGAGCGGCTCGCCGCTCTCGAAGCGGCCGATCTGGCGCGCGATATCGGCCACGATCGCTTCCGGCGAGACATCACCGGCATTGTGCGGCGTGACGGTCACCCTGGGATGCGTCCAGAGCGGGCTCTGCAGCGGCAACGGCTCCTCCGGAAAGACGTCGAGCGCGGCGCCCGCGAGCGTCCCGTCATCGAGGGCCCGCAAGATATCGGCATCCACCTGCAGCTTGCCGCGCCCGGCATTGATCAGGAAGGCGCCGCCCGCAGCGCCGTCGCGCTTGAGCTTTCGAAACAGCGATAAATCGAGAATGCCGTCGGTTGCGGGTGTAGACGGCAGCAACACAACGAGAATTTCGGTCTTGCCCAGAAATGCATCGAGTTCACCCGGACCCGCAAAGGCATCGATGCCGAGAATCGTTTTCGGCGACGCGCTCCAGCCCACAACCTTGAAGCCGACCCGAGCGAGCGTCTGCGCCGCATGCGCGCCGATGACGCCGAGGCCCATGACGCCGACAGTGACTTCGCTTGCCGCCGGCTGTTCATGGCCTTTCCAGACCTGCTCACGCTGCTGCGCATCATAGAGCCGCTGGCGCCGATGGAACATCAACGCATGCAACACGCAATATTCGGTCACGCGCATGCTCAGGTTCGGATTGGCGGCCCGCACCAGCGGCATATCGGGAAGCGCCGGATCCGCCAACACATGGTCCGCGCCCGCGCCGAGATTGAACATGACCTTCAAATTCGGAAACTGCATCGGCA
>CAYJNT010000470.1:0-1676 GCA_964370945.1 uncultured Hyphomicrobiales bacterium
ACGTCATCCGCCGACACGTCCTTGTCGTAGCGGCCTTCGCCCACCGCCCCTGCGACGCGCGACGCCACCGCGACACCGAGATCGGCACGAATGAGCTCCTCTTCCAGCTCCTCGACCATCGCGGCGTCGAGTTTGCGCTTGGTCACGAGATCGGAGAGCGCCGTGCCGAGCGACGACGAGGTGCGGCGCAAGCCGCCGGAGAGGCGCTGCCACCAGTTCGTTTTCTTGCTGCTGTCGCTCATTGCGCCGCCGTGATAGCCGTTTCGGCATGACACCGGAAGAGATCACGGCGCGGCTTCTGTATCGCGACGGCCTGATGCTGGTTCTCGACAAACCGGCCGGTTTTGCCGTGCATCGCGGCCCCAAGGGCGGCGAAAGCCTGGAAGATTATTTCGGCGCCCTGCGTTTCGGCCTGCCGCGCGCTCCCGCCTTGGCGCACCGGCTCGACCGCGACACCTCCGGGTGCCTCGTCCTCGGCCGCCACCGCAAAGCACTGGAGAGCCTCGGCAAGCTGTTCAAGCAGGGTAAGGTCGGCAAGACCTATTGGGCTTTGGTGCAAAACGGGCCGAGCGAGGGCGAAGGCCGCATCGATATGCCGCTCGGCAAGCGCGACGACAGCCGCGGCTGGTGGATGAAGCCCGACCCGACCGGCCAGCCGGCGGTCACGACATGGAAGGCGCTTGGCCGCGCGCAGGGAAAAACCTGGCTCGCGCTCGAGCCGCTGACCGGCCGCACGCATCAATTGCGCGTGCATTGTGCGGAAAGCGGCTGGCCGATCGTCGGCGACATGATCTACGGCGATGCACCGCGCATGGGCGGTCCCGGGCTGCAGCTTCTGTCGCGCCAGGTGACCGTGCCACTGTACAAGAATCGCGATCCGATCCGGGTCACGGCGCCGGTGCCGCCGCACATGCGCGAGGGATTGCTCGCCTGTGGATGGGACGGCGAGGATCCGCCGATTGAAACGCGGCGATTGCAGAGCGTATAGCTAAATCTTATCGCTCACGAAAGCGCGGCCGGTCGCCGCGACCGCGAGTTCGCCTCTTTCGTTGGTGATGCGGCCTTTGACCTCGACCATATCGCCCTTGCGCAGCGGATTCGGCGTCACCGCGACGACTTCCCATTCCAGCGTAATCGTCTCGTCGGCGAACACCGCCTTGTGGAAACGCAGCGAGAAATCGACGCCGACCACATCGTGCTCCTTGGAGAAATAGGTGGCGATCAGCGACATCAGCCGCGACGCCGTCTGCGTGCCGCTGACGATCAGCTTCTTGTAGTGGCTTCGAGCCGCCGCCTCGCGATCGTGATGCAGGGGGTTCGGATCGTGCGCCGCTTTCGCGAACGCGATCGCATCCTCCAGCGTCATCGTGATGATTTCTGAAAAGCGCTCGCCGACGGACACACGCATGACTTCAAAGATCCGGTTGATTTACGAGGATCAGGCGGCGATCAGGGAGCGGCCATCGTGGCCGGCCATGTGCACGTCGATGATGCGGCCGGGCGCCGGCGCGACTGGAAAGCGGACCAGCGTGAATTGCTCGGTGTGGCCGATCGGCGAGAATTCCGTGAGAACGCGCAAGGTCTTGCCGACCTGGCGCTCGAGATGCCGCTGCAACACCGCCTCACCCTTCGCCCGCAGTCGCGCGGCGCGCTCCTTGACCACGGCGCGATCGAGC
>CAYJNT010000471.1:0-1662 GCA_964370945.1 uncultured Hyphomicrobiales bacterium
TCTCGAAATCGACCGTGATCACCTGCGGCTTGTCGGGCGCCTTTTCCGGATCGCCGGTGCGCGAATAGACGTAATCCGGCACTTCGACATTCGGGTCTTCCAGCACTTTGCCTTCGGATGACGCGTGCAGCAGATTGGCGTCGACCGAGAACGGCGCATCGCCGCGTTTGTCCTTGGCGATCGGAATCTGGTGCTGCTCGGCAAATTCGATCAGTTTGGTGCGCGAGGTCAGATCCCATTCGCGCCACGGTGCGATCACCGTCACGTCCGGCTTCAAGGCATAATAGGTCAGTTCGAAGCGGACCTGGTCGTTGCCCTTGCCGGTGGCGCCATGCGCCACCGCATCGGCGCCGACCTTCTCGGCGATCTCGATCTGCTTCTTGCCGATCAGCGGGCGCGCGATCGAGGTGCCGAGAAGATATTGCCCTTCATAGACGGTGTTGGCGCGAAACATCGGGAACACGTAATCGCGCACGAATTCCTCGCGCAGGTCCTCGATGAAAATGTTCTCCGGCTTGATGCCGAGGAGGAGCGCTTTCTTGCGCGCCGGCTCGAGTTCCTCACCCTGGCCGAGATCGGCGGTGAAGGTCACCACCTCGCAGCCATAGGTGGTCTGCAGCCATTTCAGGATGATCGAAGTATCGAGGCCGCCGGAATAGGCCAAGACGACCTTTTTCACGTCATTTTTTCTTTTATTTCCAGTCATTTACATCCCATCCGTCCGCGGCCGCGCTTTTAAGGCCGCGCACTCTTAGCGGGGGACGAGAGCGTCCGCAAATCTTATGGAAAGCCGACGCGAGCCGGCAGGATCAAGCGCGCCGGCGGACGACACTCAGTATCGATATTGCTTTTTCCGGCGCGGCTCGCCCGGGACATAACGTGGATTGGGCTCGCAATAGCCGCCGGCGCCGAAGGTGGTGGCACGACACTGAGCGTAGCTGACAAAACCGCAGTTATATGTCGTCCAGTCATAGCGGGCACACCACGGATATTGACGTTCCTGCGCGGCGGCGTTCGTCGGCGCGAAGACGAAAAAAGCGAGCGCACCCGCAATGAGAACATGGCGCATGGAGGCCTCCTTTAAGGTCTTCCGTTCTTACAACCCCCATCGTCAATGATGGCCGCTCGCCGCCGTTCCGTCGAGCCGGTAAGCTCGCTCGTCCGATCACGAGCTTGTCAGAGAAATGTCTTCACCGTCGCTCGATTTCTGGTTCGAATTCGCTTCGACCTATTCATACCCCGCCGCCATGCGCATCGGCGCGCTCGCGCAAACGGCGGGCGTCACGGTGCGATGGCAGCCGTTCCTGCTCGGGCCGATCTTCAAGGCGCAGGGCTGGGACAATTCGCCGTTCAATCTTTACGAGGCGAAAGGCCGTTACATGTGGCGCGACCTGGAACGGATCTGCGCCGATCTCGATCTGCCGTTCAAAAAGCCGGACATCTTTCCGCAATCCGGTCTGGTGGCCGCGCGCGTTGCGCTGGTCGGGCTCGACGAAGGTTGGGGCCCGCAATTCATTCCCGCCGTCTATCGCGCGCAGTTTGCGCAAGGCCGCCCGATCGCCGATCCGGCCGTGATCCGGGACATTCTTGTCGCCATGAAGATCGATCCGAAAGGCGTTTTCGACCGCACGCAATCGGACGCGATCAAGACGCGGCTGCGGC
>CAYJNT010000472.1:0-1656 GCA_964370945.1 uncultured Hyphomicrobiales bacterium
AATTGGTGCCCATTTCCGCCGCACTCAAACCCCATCTGCGGGGGAAGGTCTCGGTGGGACGAGATAAAGACTGTCAGTCTTAGGAGGGAACGATGAAGTCCGGGAATACGGCCGATCGCGACGCGCCGAACAACAAGAGCGATCTCGACAGCCGGTATGGTGCCGTTGGCATTCTCGCGGTGGCAGCCGCGTTGCCGTATCAGAGCGATGCGAAGAACTCCGCCTATGCGCGGACGGAAAGCAAGCCCGACGATCGTTTTGTGAACGCGTCGGCCTGATCGTAAAGCGCGTCTCGAAGCCGAAACATCTTGCAGTCTTTGATCGGCGGAGCGATGACATCCGCGCGGACGCTGTCTTGGTCCCGCGTCCGCCGATGGAGACGTCATGCTGTCCGCCTATGTCCCGACCGGGACATCGCTCGAGCAGAAAATCGTCGAGCCGGGGCAGGACGTCCCGGAAGCCGCGGTCTGGATTGACCTCGTCACGCCGTCACCCGGCGAAGACAAGCTGGTCGAGCGGCTGGTCGGCGTCGCGATCCCGACCCGCGAGGAGATGCAGGAGATCGAGCTCTCCAGCCGCCTCTATGTGGAGAACGGCGCGCGCTACATGACGGCGACGCTGATGTGCCAGTCGGACTCGCCGATCCCGAAGACCACGCCGGTCACCTTCATTCTCGCCGGCCACCGCCTGATCACGGTGCGCTATGACGAGCCGAAACCGTTCGCGATCGCGCGCCACAAGCTGACGCGCTATTGCCCGGCCTCGGTGTCGGGCGAGACCGTCTTCATCGACCTGCTCGATGCGGTGGTCGACCGCTGCGCCGATATTCTCGAGCGCATCGGGGTCGAGACCGATCAGGTCTCGCACAACATCTTCGAGCGCGACCGCGCCCGCACGCCGAAGTTTTATCACGTCCTGTTGCAGACCATCGGCCGCAAGGGTGAGCTTGCGTCCAAGGTGCGCGAGAGCCTGGTTTCGATCGGACGGTTGCTCATTTTCGCCGCCAACGAGGCCGAAGGCCTGCGCTGGGCAAAAGAGCAGCGCGCGCAGCTCAAGTCGATCCTGCGCGATTCCCAATCGCTGACCGACCACGCGACCTATCTGACCAACAACATCACCTTTATCCTCGACGCCATGCTCGGCGTGGTCACGATCGAGCAGAACAACATCATCAAGATATTCTCGGTCGCCGCGGTCGCGTTCATGCCGCCGACCCTGATCGCCTCGATCTACGGCATGAATTTCAGGCACATGCCGGAGCTCGACTGGCAATTCGGCTATCTGGTCGCGATCTTCCTGATGATCCTGGCGGCGATCCTGCCGTATCTCTATTTCAAATGGCGGAAGTGGTTGTGAGCTGACGCCAGATCGTAGGGTGGGCTAAGCGAAGCGAGCCCACCATTTTCCTTGACGTGGGCACGGCGCGGAGCCTGTGCCCGGACGGCGCGAAGCGCCGATCCGGGTGCGCCTTTGCCCACCCTACGGCGGCTCCTTCCGATTAAATTGTCAAAGAGCCACGTGTCGTTTTTCGTTTGTCGCATGTCCGGACGGCGAACCGGTCTCCACTTCGCCTGGACATGCTCCGCCGTTCTCGCTGCGGGAAATCCCCGCGCGAGCTCAGTCCTGTTTTTCGATGTCCGCTCCCGAAGGAGCGGT
>CAYJNT010000473.1:0-1645 GCA_964370945.1 uncultured Hyphomicrobiales bacterium
CTAATAGGCGCCCCAATAGCGGGTCGCCTGATAGTAATCGTGAATTTTGATCTCTTCGCTTCGGTCGCCCCAATCGAACTCCTTGTCCGCCTCGTAGGCGGGCGCGCGACTGAGCTCCTCGTCGCTCAAATCGAGCTGATAGGCCTCGCGGTCGGGATCATATTTCAGCCGCTCCCACGGGATCGGCAGATGCTTCTGTCCGAGTCCGATAAAGCCGCCGAAGCTCAACACCGCGTAGGCGACTTTGCCGCTGAGCTTGTCCACCATCAGGCGTTGGATCGTGCCGACTTTCTCTCCATTCGGTCTGCGAACCGGCGTTCCTTCGACCCGGTCGCTCGCGATCAAGCTGTGCTTTTTCGGTGTCAGCGTGTCCGTCTGTGTCAGGGTGTCCGTATCCATGGTCACCTCCATCAGTTTCGTATGAAATCAATCATGATCGTCATATGCGGCGAGCTGCGTTTGCTCGGCCTCCAATCTTGCAAAAGAATGCGAGCCGACGACAAAACGCGCATGGCTTGGAGCGGGTTCCATATCCGCCGATACCAAGGCCTTTCGGCGGCCTCGCCGCTGAAACCGCGTCCTGCCGAGTCGCGTATCGGCCGCGGAATCCTTTGATCTATCGCAACGTTCATCGACGGCATCATCTTATTCTTTTTGCGCATCGACGCGTGGATGGGCAGATGCCGGCTTACAAAATCACCAAGTGTATCAGGCATCGCTGGGATGACTTGTTTCACCTGGTGCTCGATGTCCAGAGCTATCCGGCCTTCGTCCCGCATTGCCGCAGCGTGAGACTGCTATCCTGGGAAGCCAGCGGTTCAAGAACGACGATCGTGTCGCGAATGAATGTGGGATTCTCGGCGCTTCAGGTCGGCTACGCCAACCGGACAATCGGTAATTTTCAAACGCGCCGGATCGACGTTGAAGCGCGCGAGGGACCGCTTCGCTATTTGCGAGTTGTGTGGACGTTCAGCCCGCGTGCGGACAATTGCACCGAGGTCGAGTTATCTGTGAAATACGAGCTCAACAATTCACTTCTGGCAGCCATCGCGCGCGGCGCATTCCGTTCAATGTCCGATGACATCATTGACGCGTTCGAGCGACGGGCAGACCGCCTTTTTCGCAAAATCGCAACGCCGGGAACCGTTCGTTCGATGGCCGGTCAGCAGGCGATCACCACCTTCTGATACAGACCGCCGAAGAACGATTGCCGCGATCGGATCATGCATGCCGGCGGAAGCCAGTGGGCGATGTCCTGTCGCCACAAATCAAGAGCAAACGGCTCGAGCCTCGCAAGTACGGGGCGAAACAAATAGCGCAGCGGATGCCACCAGCGGGGCCTCGCGTAATCGACGACGATGATCTTGCCACCCGGTTTGATGACCCGCACGATCTCACGCATTGTCCGCACGCGATAACAGTTCGGCTGCTCATGCAGCAGAAAGAACACCAGCGCGCGATCGTAGCTCGCGTCCGGCAAGCTGAGATTGGCTGAATTCATGGAAAGCAATCGTGCCGGTGCGTTCGGCGGCAGCTTGTTGCGCAGGTTTGTGAGTTGGACGGGAAGGACGTCGACAATGTCCAGCCTGCCCCCGCCGGCGACCCGGTTACTCAAATGAGGGGTAAGGTCGCCATAGACGCAAGC
>CAYJNT010000474.1:0-1636 GCA_964370945.1 uncultured Hyphomicrobiales bacterium
GGTGTGATCGCCGTCCTGTGCGGGCTCTGGTACGGCATCGAAGGCGCGCGCGCGGTCTTCGGCACGGGCGCGCCCTGGGTGCTCGCGGCCGCCGGACTTGCCATTTATCTCTGGACCATCTGGTACGCGGCGCGCTTTCCCGATCTCGAACTCGATGATCCAAATGCGCCGATCCTGCATCTGCCGTACACTTGGGAAGTGACGCGCACCGGCATCGATTTCGTCATTCCGCTGGTCGTGCTGCTGTGGTGCCTGATGGTGGAAGAGTTGTCACCGGGGCTTTCGGCGTTCTGGGGCACCGTCAGCATCATCGGCATCGTCATGACGCGCAAGCCGTTGCTCGCGCTGTTCCGCACGCAGGATTTCAACCTGGCGGCGCGCGTTGCGATCTATGCCCTGGGCGACGGTCTTGCGCGCGGCGCGCGCAACATGTTCTACACCGGGGTCGCGACCGCGACCGCCGGCATCATTGTCGGCACGATCACGCTGACCGGGCTCGGCCTGATGATGACGGACTTCGTCGAGTTCGTGTCGGCCGGCAACGTGATCATCATGCTGGTTCTGATCGCCGTCATCTCGCTGGTACTCGGCATGGGCATTCCGACCACGGCGAACTACATCCTGGTCGCCACGCTGATGGCGCCGGTGGTAGTCGAACTCGGCGCGCAAGCGGGGCTCGCGATCCCGCTCATCGCGGTACATCTGTTCGTATTCTATTTCGGCATCATGGCCGACATCACGCCACCGGTCGGGCTTGCCGCCTTCGCGGCGGCGGCGATCTCGAAGGAAGACCCGATCGCAACCGGCGTCCAGGGCTCGATCTATTCGCTGCGCACCGCGATCCTGCCGTTCGTCTTCATCTTCAATCCGGAAATCCTGCTGATCGATATCCAGAACTGGATCCATCTGATCTGGGTGATCGTCATCTCGCTGGCCGCCATTCTCCTCTTCTCAGCGGCGACCATGAACTGGTTCATCACCAAGTCGCGGCTGTGGGAATCGGCGGTGCTTCTCGTCTGCTGCTTCACATTGTTCCGGCCGGCCTGGTGGCTCGACCGGTTCTATCCGCCTCATGTCGAGCGGCCGGCGTCCGAATTGCTGACCAAGGTGCAGCAGGCGCCCGAGGACCAGAGGCTGACAATCGTGGTGATCGGCACCAATCTCGAAGGCGAGGAAGTGCGCAAGACCGTGAGCGTACCGCTCGGCACGCCGCAAGAGCCGCGGCTGCGCCTGCGCGCGGTCGGGCTGGGCGTCGTGCCGGCGGGCGACAAGGTCACGATCAGCAATGTTGCCTTCGGCTCCTACGCCAAGCGGATCGGACTCGAGGCAGGGTACGAAGTCGTCTCCATTCTCGAACCGGCGCCGCGGCCGTCGCCTGCAATTCCTGCGGCGATCGCGCTGATTGTCGCCGCCGGCATCGGGGTGTTGCAATATTCCCGCCGCTGCAAACCGGCGCTGGCGAGCGCCTGACGCGCACGGAGGACGATGACCACGGCGGTGCGATTCATCGCTGCGATCGGAATGGTGCTCGCGGCAAATGCTGCGGGTACCTGCGCCGCGCGCGCCGAGACGACGCTCGTTTCGATTCAGACGCCGCGTGGGGCCAAGCAGGCCTTCATCCTGATCAAGCCGGAAA
>CAYJNT010000475.1:0-1632 GCA_964370945.1 uncultured Hyphomicrobiales bacterium
TACGAAGGCGAATACATCTTCCGCAAGGAAGGCAAGAAGAAGTAACGGAGCGCGCTATGGCTTTCAAAACTGCGACCGAGCGGCGGACACTCCGCGTGCGGCGCGCCATCAAGACGGCGGCCAACGGACGCGCGCGGCTCTCCGTGCATCGTTCGTCGAAGCATATCTACGCGCAGGTGATCGACGACCTGAAGGGCGTGACCATCGTCTCGGCCTCCTCGATGGAGAAGACCTTGCGCGAGAAGTCCGGCGCGAACATCGCCGCGGCCAAGGAGGTCGGCAAGCTCGTTGCCGAACGCGCCAAGGCCAAGGGCGTCAAGGACGTGGTGTTCGATCGCGGACGCTACATTTTCCACGGCCGCGTCAAGGCGCTGGCGGAAGCCGCGCGTGAAGGCGGATTGAACTTTTAACCGGGTGAAGGCAAGGGCCTTGCGCCCAGAGGAAGACCGATATGGCACGTGAACCCAAACGCGATCGCGGCGATCGTGGACCGCGCGAAGAGCGCGACAGCGAATTCGTCGACAAGCTCGTCCACATCAACCGCGTCGCCAAGGTGGTGAAGGGCGGACGCCGCTTCGGTTTCGCCGCGCTCGTCGTCGTCGGCGACCAGAAGGGCCGCGTCGGCTTCGGCCACGGCAAGGCGCGCGAGGTGCCGGAAGCGATCCGCAAGGCGACCGACTCGGCCAAGCGCAACCTGACGCGCGTTCCGCTGCGCGAAGGCCGCACACTGCATCATGACGTCTTCGGCCGCCACGGCGCCGGCAGGGTGCATCTGCGCGCCGCGCCTCCCGGCACCGGCATCATCGCCGGCGGTCCGATGCGCGCCGTGTTCGACACGCTCGGCATGCAGGACGTGGTCGCCAAATCGCTCGGGTCCTCGAACCCCTACAACATGGTGCGCGCGACGTTCGATGCGCTCAAGCGCCAGGATTCGCCGCGTTCGGTCGCCGCCCGCCGCAGCATCAAGGTGTCGACGCTGCAGTCGCGCCCCCGCGAAGGCGGCGACGAAGCATCGGCCGAATAATTTTAAGGAAGACCGATCATGGCCACCGCAAAAACCATCAAGGTCGAGCAGACCGCCAGCCCGATCCGCCGCGAGGCGAGCCAGCGGCAGACGCTGATCGGGCTCGGCTTGAACAAGATCGGCCGCGTGCGGGAATTGCCCGACACGCCGCAGACGCACGGCATGATTGCGAAGGTGCGCCATCTCGTGCGCGTCGTCGAAGGAAAGAACTAAGCCATGAAACTCAACCAGATCGCCGACAATCCCGGCGCGCGCAAAACGCGCCATCGCATCGGCCGCGGCATCGGTTCGGGCTGCGGCAAGACCGGCGGCCGCGGCGGCAAGGGCCAGACCGCGCGCTCGGGCGTGCGCATCAAGGGCTTCGAAGGCGGCCAGATGCCGCTGCATCGCCGTTTGCCCAAGCGCGGCTTCAAGAACACCGCCTTCCAGATCCGTCTGACCGAGATCAATGTCGGCGACGTGCAGGAAGCGATCGACGCCGGCGCGATCGACGCCAAGAACGCGATCGACGTCGACACGCTGGTCAAGGCCGGCGTGCTGCGCCGTCCGAAGGGCGGCGTGAAGCTCCTTGGCGGCGGCGAGATCAAGACCAAGGCTGAATTCACCGT
>CAYJNT010000476.1:0-1621 GCA_964370945.1 uncultured Hyphomicrobiales bacterium
GGTGTGATCGCCGTCCTGTGCGGGCTCTGGTACGGCATCGAAGGCGCGCGCGCGGCCTTCGGCACGGGCGCGCCCTGGGTGCTCGCGGCCGCCGGACTCGCCATTTATCTCTGGACCATCTGGTACGCCGCGCGCTTCCCGGATCTCGCGCTCGATGATCCGGACGCGCCGATCCTGCATCTGCCGTATACCTGGGAAGTGACCCGCACCGGCATCGACTTTGTCATTCCGCTGGTCGTGCTGCTCTGGTGCCTGATGGTGGAGGAATTGTCGCCGGGGCTTTCGGCGTTCTGGGCCACGATCAGCATCATCGGCATCGTTTTGACGCGCAAGCCGCTGCTCGCCTTGTTCCGCAAGCAGAATTTTAATGTGGCCTCGCGCGATGCGATCTACGATCTGGTCGATGGACTGTCGCTCGGTGCGCGCAACATGATCGGCATCGCGGTTGCGACCGCCACCGCCGGCATCATCGTCGGTACCATCACCCTGACCGGCCTCGGCCTGATGATGACGGACTTCGTCGAGTTCGTTTCCGCCGGCAACGTGATCATCATGCTGGTCCTGATCGCCATCATCTCGCTGGTGCTCGGCATGGGCATCCCGACGACGGCGAACTACATCCTGGTCGCGACGCTGATGGCGCCGGTTGTGGTCGAGCTCGGCGCGCAGGCCGGGCTCGCGGTCCCGCTGATCGCCGTGCACCTGTTCGTGTTCTATTTCGGCATCATGGCCGATATCACGCCGCCGGTCGGCCTCGCGGCCTTCGCGGCGGCGGCGATCTCGAAAGAGGATCCGATCGCCACCGGGCTCCAGGGGTCGGTCTATTCGCTGCGCACCGCGATCTTGCCCTTCGTCTTCATCTTCAACCCGGAAATCCTGCTGATCGGCATCGAGAATTGGGTCCATCTGATCTGGGTGATCGTCATCTCGCTGGCCGCCGTTCTCATTTTTTCAGCCGCGACCATGAACTGGTTCATCACCAAGTCGCGGCTCTGGGAATCGGCGGTGCTTCTCGTCTGCTGCTTCACGCTGTTCCGGCCGGCCTGGTGGCTCGACCGGTTCTACCCGCCGCACGTCGAGCGGCCGGCGGCCGAGTTGCTGACCAAGGTGCAGCAGGCGCCCGAGGGCCAGCGGCTGACAATCGTGGTGCTCGGCACCAATCTCGAAGGCGAGGAAGTGCGCAAGACCGTGAGCGTACCGCTCGGCACGCCGCAAGAGCCGCGGCTGCGCCTGCGCGCGGTCGGGCTGGGCGTCGTGCCGGCGGGCGACAAGGTCACGATCAGCAATGTTGCCTTCGGCTCCTACGCCAAGCGGATCGGACTCGAGGCAGGGTACGAAGTCGTCTCCATTCTCGAACCGGCGCCGCGGCCGTCGCCTGCAATTCCTGCGGCGATCGCGCTGATTGTCGCCGCCGGCATCGGGGTGTTGCAATATTCCCGCCGCTGCAAACCGGCGCTGGCGAGCGCCTGACGCGCACGGAGGACGATGACCACGGCGGTGCGATTCATCGCTGCGATCGGAATGGTGCTCGCGACCGGTGCCGCGCGCGCCGAAACGACGCTCGTCTCGATTCAGACGCCGCGTGGGGCCAAGCAGGCCTTCATCCTGATCAAGCCGGAAA
>CAYJNT010000477.1:0-1616 GCA_964370945.1 uncultured Hyphomicrobiales bacterium
GCCGCGGAGAACGCCGCGGCGACAAAGTAAAACCGGGAACGCGTCATGCAGAACAGGCTACGCGATCCGGCTTGCGTCTTCCACATACGGCGCACGCACGCTATGACACTTCCCTGATCCAATCAGGGCCGCCGTCATGAGCCATTATCTTCCGCCGAAAACGCCGCAGCAGGCCAAGGCGCACCGCGCCAACATCATCTCCGGCATCCTCTGGCTGCTGGCGATTCCGCCGTTGCTGTTTGTGATCATGGCGTTCGGCTACAGCGACCAGGCGCCGGCGTTTCTGCGCAGCGTGACGGTGCAGCTCGACGCCATGTTCGGCGGGCCGGTGTGGTGGCTGATCGGGCCGGCGAAGTAGCGCGGCAATTATCCCATTCGTCTTGCCCGGCCCTGTGCCGGGCATCCACGTCTTCCTTGCTGTTTCCAAGCAAGACGTGGATGGCAACGCAACTCGGGCTTGCCCGAGTTGCGCATAAATTAAGCGCCGCAAGTCGGGTAAACCCGACTTGCGGTGACAAGCCCGGCCATGACGAAATTAATAGGTCGATTTCAGCTTCAGATGATCGAGCCGGTTCATCGAGGTGACGTTCGCCTTGCGGCTGTCGCCCTCGCGCTCGAAATCGAGCGGCACGCTCGCGCCCGCATTCCCGCGCGCCCAAATTTTCCGGTACAGGTCCGACAGACTTTTCGCGGGCGCGCCGCCGACGCCGGTGATGATGTCGCCGCGGCGCACACCCGCCTTCTCCGCCGGTCCTTGCGGCGACACCTGCGAGACCACGAGACGGCCGGCGACTTCATTGGTCGACAAACCGATCCACGGCCGCGGATCGCGCAGCGCACGGCCCTCAGCGATGAGATCGGCGAGGATCGGCTCCAGGAGGTCGATCGGCACGAACATGTTGCCGGCGTCGCCCGAGCCGTCGCCGCGCGCGTCGCCCACAATCAGCGAACCGACGCCGACGAGCTTGCCTTCGCGGCTGATCAACGCTGCGCCGCTCCAGGCCGGATGCGGCGGCGCGGTGAAGATCGCCTCCACCAGCAGATATCCCCAGCTTCCGGCTAATTCGCGTTGCGCCACGCCGCGCGCGGGCGCCGCCCGCGCCGCGCCGCCGAAGCTCGCGACGATCGCCACGTCGTCGGTCACGAGCGCCGCGGATTTTCCGAACGGCATCGGCTTGATCTTGAGCGGCACGATCGCCTGCAGCAGGCCGAAGCCGCTCTCGTGATCGTAGCCGACGATGTTGGCAGGAATTGTGCGGCCGTCATTGGTGACGATCTCGGCGGTATGCGCCTCGACCATCAGATAGCCGATCGTGAGGATCAGCCCGTTCTCGTCGATGACGATGCCGGAGCCTTCGCGCTCGCGGCCGAGATTTTGCGTGGTGCGCGCATCCGGATTGATCACGGTCTTGATGCGCACGACCGGCGCGAGCAGGTCGGGCATGGACGAGCGCTGCGCCAAAGCCGGGCTCGCGGCGAGCGCAACACCGAGCGCCGCGAGCAACAGGCAGACACGCGCGCGCATGATTGCCTCCGAAAATTGCACGTAGCAATTATAAGCGCGAAATCAGATTCAACACCATCACCGTGACGTGATTTCAATCCGTCATCCTGAG
>CAYJNT010000478.1:0-1606 GCA_964370945.1 uncultured Hyphomicrobiales bacterium
CCGACGGCACCGAGATCGCGCCGCAGCTCGAGCTGCGCTTCATCTTCGATCTTTACGCCGGCGTGCGGCCGTGCCGGCTGCTTCCTGGTGTTCCAAGTCCCATTGCCGGCGCCGACAGGCACGGCATCGATCTCGTCGTCGTCCGTGAATCGACCGAAGGCCTGTTCGCGTCACGGGGCAAGGGCGTGGTCACGCACGAGGACGCGAAAGAGACGATGGTGATCACGCGCCGCACCTCGGAGCGGCTGTTCGATTTCACCCTGCGGCTCACCCAACGAAGGAAGGCGCGCGGCGGCAAGGGCGTCGCGCATTGCGTCGACAAGGCCAACATCTTCCGCGCCTTCGCCTTCTTCCGGCAGATCTTCTACGAGCGCGCGAAAGCGTTTCCCGGCGTGAAGGCCGACCACATCTATATCGACGCCTGCGCGGCGGCGATGGTGAAGCGGCCGTGGGATTTCGACGTGCTGGTCACCGAGAACATGTTCGGCGACATTCTCTCCGATCTCACCGCCGGCATTGTCGGCGGCATGGGCATGGCGCCCTCCGCCGATATCGGCGACAAGCACGCGGTGTTCCAGCCCTGCCACGGCACCGCGCCCGACATCATGGGCCAGGGCAAGGCCAATCCGGCCGCGATGCTTTTGTCCGCTTCGCTGATGCTCGACTGGCTCGCCGACAAGCACGACCACCCGCCGGCGCGCGAAGCCGCCGCGCGCATCGACCGCGCGGTCGACACGGCGTTCGCCTCCGGCATCAAGCCGTTCGATCTCGGCGGCCGCGACGGCACCGCGGCGGTGGCGAAAGCGGTGATCGGGGCGCTGGACTAGCGACGGCATGTGGCGCGCCGGCGTGCTACGACGAAGGGCATGCAACTCCGCAAGCAACGAGAAGAGTAGAGGGTGCAAAATGGACACCTACCTCCTGCTGCGCTTTGCGCATCTGCTCGGTCTCATGCTCATGTCGGCCGGCTTAATTGGTGTCTTTGTGTCCGATATGAGCTCCCGCCAAGTGCGCGATCTGAAACTGTTTGCACAGGCAGTGACGCTGATCGCGGTTTTCTACGACGGACTGGTCGTTCCGGGCGCGCTCCTTCTGCTCGGAAGCGGCACCTGGTTGATCATCTCCTACTACGACGGATGGAGCTTCCTCACCGCTCCGTGGCTTGCCGGCATGGTTCTTCTTTTCGCCTTCGAGTTCATCGAGGGGAACACGATCACGCGGTTGTACTTCATGCGGTTACGCCGCCTCGCGCGGGAGGCCCTCGCGGCCGAACGAGTGACCCCGGAGCTCGCGCGTGCCCGCAGCGAGCAGCTCGCATCGTTCACACATTTCCTCGACATCCCGATCCTGGTCGTGATCGTGTCGCTCGGAGCGTTGCGACCGATCGACTGGACGCAATTTGTTGTGGCGACAGCGCTCGCGGTCGCGGTGGCTTCGCTGCTGAACTACGCGATCCCGCGCATCTATCCCTGGGGTGGCGAAGGGAATTCAGCTTGAGCAGGGTATGCGCAAGCCGGGCCGCCCATCATTCAAGATGCGGCTTCGTCCGCTCAAACCGTTCGATCTCGGCGGCCGCGACGGCGCCGCAGCGGTGGCGAAAGCGGTG
>CAYJNT010000479.1:0-1602 GCA_964370945.1 uncultured Hyphomicrobiales bacterium
TGAGGCCGAATGGAGAGTCCGCGCGTTTCAATGCGGATGGATCAGGCTCTAGGGTGACGGTGATAAAGCGAGTGCGTCTCTAACCGTGCCTGATCGCATCCACCGCCATGAGCACGCGCTCCGGCGTTGCCGGCGCGTCGAGAAGCGGCGCGCGTTTGTGACCGGCGACGCTGGTGATCGCATCGCGGATCGCGAGCCAGACCGAGATCGCGAGCATCAGCGGCGGCTCGCCCACGGCTTTCGAGCGGAACACGGTCTCCTCGCGGTTCGGCGAATCCGCCAGAATGCGTGCGTTGAAAATACGCGGCACGTCGCGGCTGCCGGGAATTTTGTAGGTCGAGGGGCCATGCGTGCGCAGCCGGCCTTTCTCGTCCCACCACAATTCTTCCGACGTGAGCCAGCCCATGCCCTGCACGAAGGCGCCTTCGATCTGGCCGAGATCGATCGCCGGGTTGAGCGATTGCCCGCAATCCTGCAGCAGCTCCGAGCGCAACACGCGCGTCTCGCCGGTGAGCGTGTCGATCGCGACTTCGGACGCGGCGATGCCGTAAGCGAAATAATAGAACGGCCGGCCTTGGCTCTTTACGAAGTCCCAATGGATTTTCGGCGTGCGATAGAAGCCGGTGGCCGAGAGCGACACCCGCTTCTCCCACGACATCGCCGCGAGCTCGGGAAACGAGACGCTGCGATTGCCGGCGAAGATGCGGTTGGCCGCGAAAGTGATTTCACTTTTCGGCACGCCGAAATGATCGGCGGCGACGTCCGACATGCGCTCACGGATCTGCTCGGCGGCATTCCGCGCCGCCATGCCGTTCAGGTCGGAGCCGGACGACGCCGCGGTCGGCGAGGTGTTCGGCACTTTGCCCGTCGTGGTCGCCGACATGCGGATATGCTCGATGTCGATCTGGAACGCTTCCGCGACCACCTGCGCCACTTTCACGAACAGGCCTTGCCCCATCTCAGTGCCACCGTGGTTCAGCGTCACGCTGCCGTCGGTATAGACATGCAGCAGCGCCCCGGCCTGGTTCAGTGTCGGGCGGTTGAACGAGATGCCGAATTTCACCGGCATGGTAGCAAGGCCTTTCCTGATCACCGTGTTCTTTAAGTTGAAGGCATCGACCTCGGCGCGCCAGCCTCTCAGATCGACATCGCGCTCGAACTGATCGACGAGTTTGCCGATGATGTTGTCCTCGATGGTCATGCCGTAAGGCGTGACATTGTTGCGTGCCGCGCCGTAATAATTCCGCGCGCGGATTTCATCGAGCGGCTTGTTCAGTTGGCGCGCGATGATGTCCAGAATCGTCTCGATCGCGAGCATGCCCTGCGGCCCGCCATAGCCGCGAAACGCGGTGTTCGAGACCGTGTTGGTCTTGCAGGGCAGACCGGTGAAGCGCAGCGCGGGGAGCCAATAGCAATTGTCGGCATGGCAGAGCGCGCGCGTGATCACCGCCGGGGTGTGATCGGCGACATTGCCGCCATTGGCCGCGAGCGTCAGATCCAGTGCCTGGATCGCGCCCGTCTCGTCGAAGCCGACCTCGTAGCGAATGAGGAACGGATGGCGCTTGCCGGTCGCGCGCATGTCGTCGTCGCGCGGCAGCCGCA
>CAYJNT010000480.1:0-1593 GCA_964370945.1 uncultured Hyphomicrobiales bacterium
AATATTTCTCCCGGCTGCCGAGCATGGCCTCAAGGTCCTTCAGCGAGTGCGACGACGCGTCCGGCGCCACAGCTATCGCCAGCGCCGCCGCAACGGCGAACGGCTTGAGACGCTTCATGGAATGCTCCAAGGCACGAGAGACGGACGGCCGCGCAGACATGACGAACGCGCTCTCACCAACGACGTTTCTCAGTTGCCCTTGTCCGGCTCAGCGGGCTTTCGCCATTGCTCGTTCGGGCGGTTGCCGCCCTGCATCATGCCGGCGCATTGATCCATCATCCGGCTCATCTGCCCCATCATGCCCATCATTCCACCGTCGCCCTGTTCACTTTTGCCACCCATCATCCCATGATCCATCATCGAGCCGGATGGTTCATGGCCGGATTGGGCATGGAGGGGCGGTGCTGCGATGGCGCCCGCCACGAGAACGGGAACAAGCAAGAGCGTTGTTTTGAACCTAGACATTGGAGACCTTCCTTTCCTCGATCGATTGCGTTTGCTTCACGTTCGGTGATTGCGGTTCACCAGCTTCCTCGTGACAACAACCAGAGCCTGCGACCGTGGCGGCATCGATCCTGGTCACTCCAAGCGCCGCCCGTGTTGTCACCTCGTCAACCGATTCACGTGTTGCTGCGGACTTCTTTTCGCCAGAGCGGCACATCGCGCATACACCGAATGCGCACATCACAAGGCAGGGCAAGGTGCTCAAAAGGATCGGCGCAAGTCCCACCGCCACCAACCAGCTCCAGTTGAACCCGATGATGGCCAGGAGAACGACGCCACCCAGGATCAGAAGGGCGCGCCAATTGCCGAGGTAATAGCGCGCGGCGTATAGCCACTGGCTGCTCAATGACGCATCGGTCGTCTCGGCCGATTTAACGACAGTCATGTAGTTTCTCCATCATGGTTGAGTGCTGTTGCCGGTGCCACCCGTTGAAACGTCCGGGTTACATCCGCCGCAGGATGGCGTTGCGGCGGAATACAATGTCCTTCGAAAGCGTGTTTCCTTAATTCCGGAAACGACGCGGCCGATGAACGCGACCATTTCCGGTGCGTCCCATTCGGCCGCGCCCGCGAGGCGACCGAGCTCGCGCCCTTCGCGATCAATGAGCAATGTCGACGGCACACCGACGGTGCCGAGCTCGCGGGACGCCTTGCCGCTGCTGTCGATATAGATCGCCAGATTGCGGATTCCGATCTCGGCATAGAACCTGCGCACCACCTCGATGCCGGCGCGGTCGATCGACAGGGCCGCGACCTCGAAGTCCGGTCCACCGAGCTTGCTCTGCAAGCGGTCGAGCGACGGCATTTCGCGCCGACAAGGCGGGCACCACGTCGCCCAGATGTTGAGGAGCACGACCTTGCCGCGAAAATCCGCAAGGCTGCGCGGCCGTCCCTGATCGTCGTCGAAGCTGACCGCCGGGATCGGTTTGGGCGTGGGATGCAGGACGAAGTTTTTCGGCGGCTCCTGCGCGTGCGTCAACGGCGCTGCGGCGACGAGCAAGAAGACTCCGGCCAGGAAAGCGGTGATGCGATGGGCCATGGGTTCGAGCGCAGACATCATTGCTGCCGCAGCCTCCGGACCAGGGGGAG
>CAYJNT010000481.1:0-1592 GCA_964370945.1 uncultured Hyphomicrobiales bacterium
CGCAAAGCAGGTATTTGGGATTGCGCCCCATTTGCCGGCGCCGTCACCCTGAGGGGCGAGCGATGCGAGCCTCGAAGGGCGACGGCGAACCGGCGGCCGTCATCCTTCGAGGGCCGCAAGAGCGGCCACCTCAGGATGACGGATCCAAGACCTAAGCCTGCGAGACGAACTTCTTGTTGGTATACGCCTCGAGCCCTTCGATGCCGCCTTCGTGGCCGTAGCCGGATTCCTTGATGCCGCCGAACGGCGTCTCGGGGGTGGAGATCGCGGTCGAATTGACGCCAACCATGCCGGACTGGATCGCGTCGCCGATCATGGTCGCGGTCTGCGCCGAGGAAGTGAAGGCATAGGCCGCAAGCCCGAAAGGAAGCGAGTTCGCCCGTTCCACCACTTCGTCGAAAGTCTTGAAGGGGACGATCGGCGCGATCGGACCGAACGGCTCCTGCGTCATGATCTTGCAGTCGTCGGGGATGTCGGTGACCACCGTCGGCTCGAAGAAGAAGCCCTGATTGCCATGGCGCTTGCCGCCGGTGACGACCTTGCCGCCGCGGCTCTTCACGTCGTTGACGATGGCTTCCATCGCATCGAGCCGGCGCGGATTGGCGAGCGGGCCCATGGTCGTGTCCTTGTCGAGGCCGTCGCCGAGCTTGATGTTCTTGGCGAATTCCGTGAAGCGCTTGAGGAAGCGGTCATAGACCGGCTCCTGCACGTAGAAGCGCGTCGGCGAAATGCAGACCTGGCCGGCATTGCGGTACTTGAACGCCGCGATGGTGTCGGCGGTCTTTTCCGGATCGGCGTCGCCGAACACCACGACGGGAGAATGCCCGCCGAGTTCCATGGTTGCGCGCTTCATACCCTTGGCGGCGAGACCGGCGAGATGCTTGCCGACCGGCACCGACCCGGTGAATGAAATCTTGCGCACGATTTCCGATCCGATCAGATGCTCGGACACGTCCGCCGGCACACCGAACACGAGATTGCAGACGCCTTTCGGCAATCCGGCATCGACCATGCAGCGCATGAGTTCGACGCAGGTGCCCGGGGTCTCCTCCGACGCTTTCACGATGATCGAGCAGCCGGCGGCGAGCGCGGCCGCGATCTTGCGCGCCGGCGTGACCGCCGGGAAATTCCACGGCGTGAAGGCGGCGGTGACGCCGACCGGTTCCTGGATCACGAGCTGGCGCGTGTTTTTTACGCGACCGGGAACGATGCGGCCGTAAGCTCTGCGGCCTTCCTCGGCGAACCATTCGAAAATATCCGCCGTCGTCATCGTTTCCATGCGGGCTTCGGCAAAGACCTTGCCCTGCTCCATGGTCATGACAGTCGCGATTTTTTCGGCGCGCTCGCGGATAAGGTCGGCGGTCTTGCGCATGATCTTGGCGCGGTCATAAGGCGACATCGCGCGCCAGACGGCGAGGCCCTTTTGCGCGGCGTCAAGCGCGCGATCGAGATCGGCCTTGGTGGCATGCGGCAGATTGGCGAGGATCTTTCCGTTTGCCGGATTGATCACCTCTTCGCTCTTGCGGTTACTGCCGTTGAGCCATTCGCCGTCGATATGCAGCTGCAGATCCGTGTACATGGGTCTTCCTCAC
>CAYJNT010000482.1:0-1590 GCA_964370945.1 uncultured Hyphomicrobiales bacterium
AGGCGCCGCCATGCTCTTCCGGCCCGAGCGTCGGGATGCGGCGCACGAGGCGCCAACCCGGCTGGTCCTTGTGAAAGAGAAACGCGGTGAGCCCGCGCCGCTTGTCGTCGGAGGTGCGCGCGACCACGATGAAATGCGACGCCGCGGCCGCGGCGGAGATGAACCATTTGTGCCCGGTGATGACCCATTTGTTTCCCTTCTTCTCCGCCTTGGTTCGGATCATCGAGGGATCTGATCCGCCGCCGGGATGCGGCTCGGTCATGGCGAAGGACGAGCGCACTTTTCCCTCGACGATCGGGCGCAGCCATTTTTCCTTCTGCGCCGGCGTGCCGACCCTGGCGAGCACATTCATGTTGCCGTCGTCGGGCGCCTGGCAATTGAAACAGTTGGGGCCGAAGATCGAGCGGTTGGCTTCCTCGTACATCACCGCCCAGGACGTGATCGGCAATTCCATGCCGCCGAACTCCTTCGGCGATTGCGGCGCCCACAATCCGGCTTTGCGCGCCCTGACGCGCACGCCTTCCAGCACGTCGACGCGGATATTCTCGTATTCGTCGTAATTCGCGACATCGCTTTCGAGCGGGATGACATGCTCGTCGACGAAGGCGCGGGTGCGCTGCCGCAGGCTTTCGAGTTCCGGTGAAATCTTGAAATCCATGATCGTCTTCCTGCTCAACGCAATTGAATGACCTGCCCGCCATCGACAACCAGGGTCGCGCCGGTCATGAAGGCGCCGGCCTTCGACGCCAGTAGCAAGAGCGCGCCGTCGAGATCGCCGGCTTCACCGAAGCGCCCCATCGGGATCGCGCGCTTGATCTCCTGACCCTTCTCGCTTTTGAGAAATTCGTCATTGATTTCGGTCACGAACCAGCCGGGCGCGATCGCGTTGACGCGCACGCCCTTGAAGGCGAGTTCGAGCGCCAAGGCCTTGGTGATCTGTACGACGCCGGCTTTCGCTACGGCATAAGCCGCGACGCCCTTGCTTGCACCAAAAGCCAGCACGGAGGCGATGTTGACGATGGCGCCTTTCTTCTCCGCGGCGAGCAGGCGCCTGGCGCATTCCTGCGACCAGAAGAACACCGCGTCGAGATTAGTCGCGAGCACGCCGCGCCAGGTCTCTTCGGAGAGTTCGACGGCGCGATCGGTATGGGCGATGCCGGCGTTGTTGACGAGGATTGTCACCGTGCCGAAGGCTTTCTCGGCCGAATCGAAGGCGCGTGCCATGGCCTTGCGATCGAGCACATCGGCTTCGATAGCGATCGCCTTGCCACCTGCCGCTTCGATCTTCTTCTTTAGTGACTCGAGCCGTTCTGCGCGGCGCGCGACCAGCGCCACCTTGGCGCCATTCGCGGCCAGCACTTCGGCGAACCGCAGGCCGAGGCCGCTCGACGAGCCGGTCACCAGCGCGACTTCGTCCGTGAGATCGAACATGGCAGAGGCTTTCATTGCGTGTCCGTCCCGAAATTATTCTTTGAGCGCAATCAGGCGAAGTGGGCGCCGGTTCGCCGTCCGATTGCGCGACAAACTTATGAGCCTTTTCTTAGACGAGTTGTCAGCCGCCATAAAGGGCGCGCGGCAACGCGGTCGCCA
>CAYJNT010000483.1:0-1585 GCA_964370945.1 uncultured Hyphomicrobiales bacterium
GATGGTGTTGAAAAAGGGCTCGTGATTATTGGCGAACAGTGATTCCGTCTGCTTGAGGCTTTCAGCGGCGGAGGTTTGCCATGATGGGGCGACAGACGGGCGATCAGAGCCAGCTGTTCTACCTGTTCAATCTCGAAAGGCGAATTCCGGCCGGCCATTTGCTGCGCCGGATCAATCCAGTCGTGTCACGAGTGCTGGCTGACCTGCGCGAGAAGCTGGAACCCTTCTACAGCGACATTGGGCGGCCTTCGATCGATCCCGAGCTGATGATCCGGATGCTGATCGTGGGCTACTGCTACGGCATCCGCTTCGAGCGGCGGCTGTGCGAGGAGGTCGAGCTGCATCTCGCCTACCGGTGGTTTTGCCGTCTTGATCTCGACGACACCGTACCTGACCACTCGACATTCTCGGTCAATCGGCATGGCCGCTTCCGCGACAGCGACCTCCTGCGCCTTGTGTTCGAGGCGGTGGTGCGAGCGTGTATGGACGCGGGTCTCGTCAAGGGCGAAGGCTTTGCCGTCGATGCCAGCGTCATGGAGGCCGACGCCAGCCGGTATCGTGGCAAGACTCCTGATGAGATCGACTGGTCACTGCCGGAGCGTCAGACCCGCGCGGTTGCCGAGTTCCTCACGGCGCTCGATGACGAAGATACGAACGCCGATCGCAAGCTGCCGAAGGTGATCTCGCCGGTCGATCCGTGCTCGGCCTGGACGGCGAAAGCCAACAAGCGCGTGCAGTTCGGCTACGGGCTCAATTACCTGATCGATATCGAGAACGCTGTCATCGTCGATGTGGAAGCCACACCCGCCCGCACCTACGACGAGGTCGCAGCGACGAAGACGATGATCAAGCGAACTGAAGAGCGTTTGGGGCTCAAGCCAAATCGGCTCGCCGCTGATACGGCCTATGGTACTGGCAAGTTCCTTCGATGGCTGATCGGTGCGGGCATCATGCCGCACATCCCCGTGTGGGATAAAAGCCAGCGACAGGACGGCACGTTCTCACGCGCCGACTTCACGTTCGATAAAGAACGGAACGTCTACGTCTGCCCCGCAGACAAGCTGCTCGCTACGACCGGAAGGATCCACGATGACAGAACTGTTCTTTATCGCGCAAGCACCCATGACTGCGGTCCATGTCCGTTGAAGCCGAAGTGCTGTCCAAAGCTACCCTGGCGCAAAGTGCCGCGCGACGTGAACGAAGAGGCCCGTGACCAAGCGCGCGCCCTCATGGGGACGCCGGAGTTTGAGAAGTCTCGCGATGAGAGGAAGAGGGTCGAGATGCGCTTTGCGCACTTAAAGACCCACCACCGCTTCGAGCGCATGCGCCTGCGGGGCCTCTCCGGCGCACGTGACGAATTCCACCTCGCCGCCATCGTCCAAAATCTCAAAACCCTTGCGAACCGTCTCTGGCGGCCACCACCAAGCATGCCGGCCGCCTACCTCGCTTGAGTGTTAGTGGCGGCAAAACGTCAGTCGTGAGAGCAACGTCGTCTTCCCCCAACGGGAGCGGCGAGAAAACGACCAGCAAAAACGCAAATTAAGAGCACTGCCCGCTTCATCACCGACTTTTTCAACACCATCGG
>CAYJNT010000484.1:0-1574 GCA_964370945.1 uncultured Hyphomicrobiales bacterium
CCGGCGGCGCCCTCCCCTTCATCCCGCCTGCACGACGCCTCGCGACAAGCGCCCCTCGGGGGATGAGGTGATGCGGAATATAGTCCTAGTCCAGAATGTTGTCAACAGGATTCGAAAGGTCCAAGCGCGTAATCGCGACCGCCGCCGCCATGCCCGCCGCAACCATGCCCGCCTCCTCTGCGAATCAAGAAGGCAAGGGAATCACGCCGCCAAACCATCCGGAATCGCCCACGAGTCAAAATTCAATGCCGCTGGCATCATACCACCGGGGCCAATTTCCGACCGGTCACGCGCGAGCCTGACCCGCGCATCCGTCGCAAAAAAGAAGAGTCGTCTCAAGATGATGGATTGCCGGGTCAAGTTTGCCACCGGGCCGACCGCAGGTCGGACCCGGTTGCCCGGCAATGACAGTGCGGACAGGTCGAGATCAAACATGCTTGGTATCAGATTGAAAAGTCAAACACATGCGCCACGCGCATCTCCGAGCGCGGCGTTTGTGTTTACTGATCCCCGCTTGCGCGGAACCGACCGGACTGAACATTAAACCGAACGCGATCCCGGGTCTGCGCAGCAACACTTCGTGTTGCCGCGCGCCCGGGATGACCGCAAACAAAAACCCCGGCTTTCGCCGGGCTTCTTTCCGATGGTTTGCCGGGGCGAGTTTACGCCCGGGCCGGCACCGTTATCGCCAGACGAGGACAATTCGCAAGCGCGATACCACCGCGCATATTGACGCCGCCCGCTCACCGCTCCTGCAGCGCCAGGCGCAGGCCGAGCATAACGAACGCCGCCGCGAACGTGCGCCGCATCCAGGTCATGACCGCCGGCCGCGAAATCACGTGCGCGCGCATGGCGGCGGCGAATAGTCCGTAAACGACGAACACCGCAAAGGTCATCGCCATGAATACCCCCGACAATTCGACCATGCGCAGCAGCGGACGCGCTTCGTCCGCCGCGATGAATTGCGGCAGGAATGCCACGAAAAATATCGAAAGCTTGGGATTGAGGATGTTTATCGCAATCCCGTCGACGAGAACGCGCAGCGCGGAGCGCCGGCCGGCCGCGGGCGTCACGCTGAGCGCGCCGCGCTCGCGCAGCGTCTGCCACGCCATCCACAAAAGATAGGCGACGCCGGCATAGCGCACCGCCTCATAGGCGAGCGCGCTCGTATGCAGAAGCGCGGCAAGCCCGAGCAAGGCGGCGAGGAGATGCGGCACGATGCCGAGCGTGCAGGCGAAGGCGGCGAGCACCGAGGCGCGCCCGCCATGCGCCAGCCCGGCCGCCAGCGTGTAGATGACGCCGGTGCCGGGCGAGGCGACGACGATGAACGAGATCAGCAGGAATTCGGGGCTCATGCGCGAGGGCTCCGCGGGCGAAAGCGCCGCGTCGGAACGCTAGCATCAGACCCGCGGAGATTGAACAGATTCATCTCCGCTCGTCCCCGTATTCGGGCCGGGGAAGCCGGACCCGGGTACGGGAATGAGCGGAGAGAGAATACGCTTCAATTCAAATGGAGCAGGCTCTAGCAGTTTGCTGAAATACTCGAATTCGGAGCAGCGATGCGCAGCATTCGA
>CAYJNT010000485.1:0-627 GCA_964370945.1 uncultured Hyphomicrobiales bacterium
GTGATCAATTCCTTCTCCAAATATTTCTGCATGACCGGCTGGCGCATCGGCTGGATCGTCGCACCGGAGGCGATGGTGCGGCCGATCGAACGGCTGCAGCAGAATCTCGCGATCAGCGTGCCGCATCTGTCGCAGATCGCGGCGGAAGCCGCCTTCGATGGCCGCGCCGAGATGGACGCGATCAAGCACGGCTATGAGGAGAACCGTCGCATCCTCACGCAAGGCCTGCCGGGCGCGGGGCTCGATACTTTCTTACCTGTTGATGGCGCGTTCTATCTCTATGCCGATATCCGGAAATTCTCCGACGATAGTTTCGATTTCGCGCGGCGGCTTCTGCAGGAGGCGCATGTCGCTGTCACGCCGGGCGTCGATTTCGATCCGCGCGACGGCCGCCACTTCATCCGCTTCTCTTATGCGGGCGCGCAGGACGAGATGCGCGAGGCGGTCGAACGGATTGGTCGATGGCTGAAGCGGTAATGTCATTCCGGGGCGCGCCCCATTTCTTCTGTCATTCCGGGACGCGAGCGAAGCGAGCGGGCCCGGAATCCATAACCCCGACTCTGGAATATGGATTCCGGGCTCGGGGGGGGGGGGCCGGGGGGGGGGGGGGGGGGGGGCGCGCCCGGG
>CAYJNT010000485.1:637-1564 GCA_964370945.1 uncultured Hyphomicrobiales bacterium
GAATATGGATTCCTGGCTCGTCCGCCTTCGCCCTTTCGGGCTTCGGCGGACGCCCCGGAATGACAGCAGATGATGAGCCGACGATTCAATCGCATAGTTGTCGCGCTCGCCGCGATCGTCATTCTTTATGTCTCGCTTGCCTACATCATCCTGCCGCTGGCCTGGACCCATCACGAGCGTCAGCCGAAACTCGCCGCAGCCCCGATGGTCACGCGCACCGCGCAGGGCATTCCGGGCGACGCGCTCAATGTCGGGCTGGTCGGCAGCCGCGATGACGTGGTGCGCGCGATGCACGTGGCCGGATGGTTTCCCGCCGATCCGGTGACGCTGAAAAGCTCGGTCGAGATCATCGGCAGCGTGCTGCTCGACCGGCCGTACAGATCGGCGCCCGTGAGCCCGCTTTATTATGACGGCCGCAAGGAGGATTTCGCGTTCGAAAAGCCGTCCGGCAAGAGCGCCGACCGGCGGCACCATGTCCGGTTCTGGAAGGTGCTGGAGCGGGGCGAGGAGGAGCGGCCGGTCTTCCTCGGCTCGGTGACCTTCGATCGCGGCGTGGGATTGAGTCATTATACCGGCGCGGTCACCCATCACATCGCGCCCGATATCGACGCCGAGCGCGACGGCCTGACCGCCGATCTCGTGAAGGCAAAGATGGTCGAGGCGCTCTATCAGGTCACCGGCATCGGCCCGACGCTCAACGGCCGCAACGGCGAGGGCGACCGCTATTTCAGCGACGGCGAAATCCATGTCGCGCGGCTGATGCCGGACGGGCAGATTGCGGCCACGCCGCCGCGCGTGCTCGACGCGCCGGCCTTGGTGCAGTTCAAGGATCAGCTCTTCGCGGCGGCGAAAAATGCATTGCCGGAGTGAAAGGCTGATAAAACGAGGCCGTTGCTGTAGGACTCGTCATGCCCGGCCTTGAGCCGG
>CAYJNT010000486.1:0-1561 GCA_964370945.1 uncultured Hyphomicrobiales bacterium
AGCCGTTTCATTTTCGCGAATGCGCGCCCCGCCGCGCCAAATAGGCGTTCTTGACCCTGGCGCGCAGTCCGCAATAGCTCTTCTGCAATCGCCAGAGCAGCTCGAACGAGACCGATCCGCCGCGCCGGACATCGATCCACAGATTGGCGATCGATTCGCGTTCGCTCCAAACCGACATGAAGCTCCGCTCGTCATAAGTGCAGGAATTGACGAACGCGATGCTCGGATCTTTCAGAAAGGTGGTCGTGTAGTCTTCGAGCAGCAGCATCCCGGGCGAGACATCGCGCAATTCCTCGTCGTAGGTGATTTTCCAGGTGAACGCCGCAGAACCCGCGCGCAGGACGATCTGCATGCTCACCGGCCTGCGATCGAGATAAATTGCGTGAATGCACGCGCTTTCCTCGTCCGCCAGCGCGCCGACCGCCTCGCGCGTGAAAGCCGCGTCGGCGTCGCTGCAAAGAAGCGCGGTGCCCTGCCGACCCTTCCACCCCGAAACCTCCATCTGCAGAAAATGCTCGAGCGCCGCGCGCACGGCTTGCGGATCGCTGATGACCACGGAAGACAGCTCGCCCTTCTCGGAAAGCCTTCGCCGGTGCTGACGCAGCTTCTTGCGGCTTGCGCTGGAAAGGGCTTTCTCCAGATAGTCCTTTCCGTCGAGATCGGACTGGAGTCTCGGCCGCAACGAGCGCTCAAGGATGCGCGGCGCGCAGCCGCGGCTTCCGAGCACGCGGGTCAGCGCCTGCATGGTTGGACCGTCCGCTGCCATCGCATCGAGCGCGACGATTTTCGGCAAGCGCTCGTCGGCGGCGATCCGCTCCAGCATTGCATCAAGCGTTTCGTCGAGGCAGGCGCGATCGATCACCGGCGTGGCGGCATAACCGTGGAGAAACGGCGGGACCGTCAGGACCCGGACCGGGAGCGCGGACTGGCGGGCAAAGCCCACGGAAAACGCCCAGACCCCGACCAATCGCGGCCGCTCGTCGGTCGTGGTCCAGGCCAGGAGCGCCGCACATTCGCTTTTCGGATAGGCGTCGGCGGCGATGCGCACGAGCGCGGGATCCATGAAGACATTCGGCGCGTCGCTGCGCTTGAGCAGTTCGCTCCAGGACGGCCGGATTTCGGCGAGCCTCTCGCCGCGGGCGAGCTCGACCGAAATATCCGGCGAACGCCGCCTCGCCATGAGCGGCCTGCGCGCTTCCACCGTACGCCACGCGGCCGTGTGTTTCCTCTCGGGATCATCGTGACGCCGGCGCGCGGACGGCGTTAATCCGCCGGCAAATTTCTTGTCAGGCAACAACACCGCCTCCTGCGCGCACAGTCATGCACCGGTCTACTCCATGCACGATGCCGTTTCACAGAGCGGCGGCGATCATCCGGCAGAGAACGGCGCGTTAGGGTTAAGTGGCGTCGGGTGCGCGGCGCGATATGGTTTATGCGCACATGATGGCGCCACGCTCGCGCCGTGAGAGCGCCTCTATTCGGCGTTGCGCGGGCTTGGAGCTGTTCTTGCACCCGTTTTGCTGGAGCATGTTGAGCATTGGCCGTCTTGGTCTACGCACGA
>CAYJNT010000487.1:0-1555 GCA_964370945.1 uncultured Hyphomicrobiales bacterium
CGAGGCCCTGCTGGCAGGCGCGCAGCACGCCGAGAATGGTGTTGATGGTGAGGAAGGCCGAGCGCGGACCCTTGCCATCGCGGCCGACTTCCGCGAGCCATTTCGCCGGCTGCAGGTAGGGTGGCACCGTACCGCCCAGCACGACAATGCGGTGCTGGTCGAGATCGTCGATGGTGCGCGGCGTGCCGTGACGCTTGAGGTAATCCGGCGTGGCGCAGGCGTGATAATGCACCGCGAACAGCTTGCGCTGGATCAGGTCGGGCTGTGTCGGCAGCCGCAGTCTTATCGCGACATCGGCCTCGCGCATGGCGAGATCGAGCTCTTCGTCGGTCGTGATCAGGGTGATGCGGATATCCGGATACAGGTCCATGAACTCGCCGAGCTTCGGCGTCAGCCAATGCGTGCCGAGACCGACGGTGGTCGTGATCTTGAGGTCGCCATTCGGGCGCTCGCGGCTGTCGGTCAGTTTGGCGCGCGCCGATTCCAGCTTCATGAACACATCATGCGCGGTGCGGTAGAGAAGTTCCCCCTGTTCGGTCAGGATCAACCCGCGCGCATGACGGTGGAAAAGCGAAACGTTGAGCGCCTGTTCGAGCGCCGACACCTGGCGCGACACCGCCGATTGCGACAGCCCGAGCTGGTCGCCGGCATGGGTGAAGCTGCCAGCCTCGGCGGCGGCGTGGAACACCTTGAGCTTGTCCCAGTCCATGCTGGGTGCGGCTGTCAGCCGCGCGGAAATCGGCATGATGATCTCACTCGGCCGCGAGACGCGGCTCGGCTTGCGCGGCCAGATACCGCTCGGCTTCGAGCGCGGCCATGCAGCCGAGCCCCGCGGCGGTAACAGCTTGCCGGTAGATGTCGTCGGTGACGTCGCCGGCCGCGAACAGGCCCGGCACCGAGGTGGCGGTCGAGAACGGCGCGGTTTTCACATAGCCGTTCGGCTTCATCTCGACCTTGCCGGCGACGAGTTCGGTCGCGGGCGAATGGCCGATGGCGATGAACACGCCGTCGACGGCGCGCTCGGTGATGGCGCCGGTTTTCACGTTCTTCAGCTTTGCGTGCGTGACCTTGGGCGGATTGGCGCTGCCGGTGACTTCCTCAAGCGCCGAGTCCCAGATCACTTCGACTTTCGGATTCTTGAACAGACGGTCCTGCAGGATCTTTTCCGCGCGGAACGCGTCGCGCCGGTGTACGATCGTCACCTTGGAGGCGAAATTGGTCAGGAACAGAGCCTCTTCGACCGCGGTGTTGCCGCCGCCGATCACGATGACGTCCTTGTTGCGATAGAAGAATCCGTCGCAAGTCGCGCAGGCCGACACGCCGTAGCCGCGGAATTTCTCTTCGGAAGGGATGCCAAGCCAGCGCGCGGTCGCGCCGGTCGCAAGGATGACGGCATCGGCGAAATAGACGTCGCCGGAATCGCAGGTCAGCCGGAAGGGGCGCTGCGTGATGTCGATGTCGTTGACATGATCGGTGACGATTTTCGTCCCGACATGCTCGGCCTGCTTCTGCATCTGCTCCATCAGCCAGGGGCCCTGGATGACGTCGGCGAAGC
>CAYJNT010000488.1:0-1552 GCA_964370945.1 uncultured Hyphomicrobiales bacterium
CGACATGATGCGCGCCTTCGGCGGTCGCGATCGACTTGAGCAATTGCGGCTTGGCCGGATCCTTGACGTCGAAGATGTGGAGATGTCCGGGCTTTGCGGTCGTCACATACATCTTGTCGTTCTTGCCGTTGAAATAGATTTCGAGCGGAACGCCGGCCTTGACGGTCGCGAAATCGAACACCTGCGCGACATCGAAATCCTTTTTCTGGGCGTTCCAGGTCGCCGTCCACAACGTGCCGCCAAACATGTTGGTGACATAGGCGATCGGCGGGTTGCTGCCCGGCAGGAACAGGACTTCGACCGGCGCCTCGCCTGAGGGCGACGGCTTGTTCGACACTTTGTGCGTCGACAGCACGTTGCCTGTAGAGGCTTCGAGCGCGGTGATATACTCGCCGGCATCGCCGAGATCGGACGCCCGCACCGTGCTGGTGAGCAGCACACGGTCGATTCCGTCATGGATCGCGATGCCGTGCGGATACGGCTTCGGCAGTGAAACCGTCTTGGTGGGCATGTCGGTCACGGCATTGCCGATGATCAGCTTGGACGAGCCCATGCAGGTCAGATACCAGCGCTTGTTGTCGTCCGAAAAGACGACGTCCTCGCCGACCTGACAATCGGGCACCGCCACGACCTTGGCTGTGAACGGCCGCTTCGACATGTCGATGACGCGCAGCTCGGGCTTGGCCAGCGCCGTGACATAGGCTTTCGATGAGTCACGATTGTAGAAGATGTGATGCGCGACGAGGTCAGGCGGCAACGGCATGGTTTCAACAATCTTGCCGAAGTTCGGCGAGGCCGGATTGACGTCGATCACCGCGATGCCTTCCGTGCGCTTCGAGCCCGGCACCGGGCTCTTGAACGCTTTCAGGGCATCCGCGGATTTGCTTTCGTAGTTGAGCATGGCGAGAATTTCGGCCTTGCTGGAATCGGCCCAACCAAGGCCCGCGAGCAGCGCCACGACACCGACGATGCGTTTCATGACTTTGTCTCCCGATCTTTGTTTTCCATGCTGAAAATCGCGCGACCTGCACGTTGCTGGCCGCGGCGAAAAGACAGCGATGCCAGTCGCAAGAATGTCCGGGCGGCAGTTTTCTTGGCAGGCGGACTTGAACGCGCCTGCTCCGCGCCGGTCTGCAAAACGCCATTGCAGTCTATGATAATCTTGCTGTCGAAAGAAGGCGGCATAGGCCTGCGATGGGCATAATCATCGAATGGAACTTATGGCGCACCCGCCGTTTCGCAGCCGCCGCGTTTTTCACGGCGATGCCGTTTTTGATGATCGGATACACGATGCTCAGCTTGTGGATTCTTGCACAACCGATCGTGGTGCCGAATGTGGCACCGGCCTGAGAGTGTTTGCTCACATTGTCGGACCGACGAGCACTCGATCGGAGCGCGCGACCGAGCGCACCAGCAACCGGATTGCCTTCGCTTTGATCATTCGCAGCCTCCTTGCAGTGCAACAATATGCTCTTGCTGCGCGCCGCTCGCCGCGCGAAGATCGCCGATCTGATCGGCCGGTCAATGGGGACCGAAAGCACTCGACGAGGAG
>CAYJNT010000489.1:0-1538 GCA_964370945.1 uncultured Hyphomicrobiales bacterium
GTTCCGCGTATCGCGATGAAAGCCGTGCAGGCCAGCGTGCCGACAAGGACCGCGCAGGCATAAGCGATCATGACGGCCATCGACTGCCCCGCGATCACCGGATCCTTGCGCCCGGCGAGAAACGCCTCGCGCTGGCGCACGAACAGGATGCGCGTCAGGCCGAAATCGACCAGCCAGAGCGTGATGCCGAGCGTCCCGATCAGGATGAAGACGGAAAAGCGCTCGGGGCTGAGCACCCGGGCGAACACGAAGGTCTGGATCAGCCCGAACAGAAGCGCGCCGCCCGCGGTCGAGGAGCGCAGGAACAGGTAGGGGATCGAGAGGAAGCGGTCCGCCATGTCACGCCGGATCGGCTGGCACCGGGAGGCGGCCTCGGATCGCGGCGCGGCTGACGTTCTGGCGAGGCACAGGATGGTTCCGGAGGGGCGGAGAGAACGGGAACGAAGGGCTGCCGCCCGAGCGTGACAGCCTGCCGCACCAGGTATCACCGATCATTTACCGGTTCCGGTTAAGGCTGCGTTAGTGCCAGCGATCAACCGGGCCGCGCCAGCCGACATGCCAGCAACCATCCCCGCCGTCAGCGTCGTCGTGCCTTGCTACAATGGCGGGCGCTTCATCGATCAGCTGCTGGCCTCGCTTGCGCAGCAGACGTTCCGCGATTTCGAGCTGATCATCGTCGATGACGGGTCCGGCGATGAGACGCGGGCAAAGCTCGCGACACTCGACACATCCATCCGCGTCATCCGCCAGGACAATGCGGGGCCGGGCGCCGCCCGCAACACCGGCATCGCGCAGGCGCGCGCGCCGATCATCCTCGCGCTCGATTGCGACGATACGCTCGATCCGACCTATCTGGCGGAAACGGTGTCGTTGATGCAGGCGTCGCCGCCGGACGTGGGATTCATCTTCACCCACGAGCGGATGACCGGCCTGCGGCACGGCATCGACCCGCGCTACTTCAAGCTGTTCGACCAGCTCTTCATCAATCGCGTGCCGTCGTGCGTGATGTTCCGGAAAAAGGCCTGGAGCGACGCCGGCGGCTATGATGCGCGCATGCGCGAAGGCTACGAGGATTGGGAATTCACCATCGCGCTCGCCGCCGCCGGCTATCGTGCGCTGGTGATCCCGCGCCCGCTCTTCACCTATCGCGTCAGCGACGAGGGATTGCTGCTGCGCCTGTCGTCGCACATGCATGCGCAGCTGTGGCGGCGCATGCGCGAGAAGCACAGCGGCATCTACCGGCTTTCCTCGCTGGTCCGGCTGTGGTGGACGACGCGCCATGTCCCGGGCGAGTTGCGGCTGACGCGGGCGATCAGCCTGCTGGCGATGGCGACATTGCTGCCCGATGCGTGGTTCAGCGCGCTGATCCATCGCGTGCGCGCGTTCAAGATGGCGCGCACACAGGATGCGACCGCGGCAGCTCCGAACCGGTCACCGATCGGCAAGGCGATCGTCTGAGGCGGAGTGAGCGCCCGATTCTCCCTTGTCATCATCCGCGAAAGCGGATGATCCAGCGCAAGTCCTTGCGGAATATCGTT
>CAYJNT010000490.1:0-1538 GCA_964370945.1 uncultured Hyphomicrobiales bacterium
CGCTGGAACGCGGCTCCCTGCTCCACGACATCGGCAAGATCGGCATCAGCGACACCATCCTGCTCAAACCCGGCCCACTCGACCCTGCCGAATGGAAGCTCATGCGCCTGCACCCGGACATCGGCGCGCGCATCGTGGAGGGCATCCCCTTCCTGCAGGATACGCTGGCCGTCGTCCGCTACCACCAGGAACGCTGGGATGGGAGCGGCTATCCCGTCGGACTGAGCGGCAAGGATATTCCCTACCTGGCGCGCATCTTCGCGGTGGCCGACGCCTTCGACGCGCTGACCAGCGACCGTCCCTACCGGACGCGCATCCAGGCGGAAGAGGCGCTCCAGTACCTGTGCGAACAGGCGGAGGTTCTGTTTGACCCGCAGATCGTTCAGTCGCTGGAACAACTCGCTTCCCAGGGATTGCTGGATGGAATTAGCCCCAATACTGTCTAACGAAGCTCGCCTCAAACTTCATCGGAGTTCAACGTCTGCCATCGGAGTCCAAAGTCTCCAGACTTTGGACTCTTTTTCTAATGTGTGACTTCGGCAAAGGCCGCCGCGGCCCGCTCCACTCCCACGTCATCCACCTCGTAATGCAAAACGAGACGGAACTGACGCGCGCCCACCACGCCCACCAGCACGCCGCGCGCCTTCAACTGTTCCGCCGCCTCTTTGGCGGACAGGGGGACGGAATCCGCCAGCGACAGGAAGATCATGTTCGTAGCCGGACCGCCGTTATCAATGGCCAGCCCCCGCGTCTTTCCCAGACGTTTGGCCAGCTCCCGCGCCCGGGCATGATCCTCGCCCAGGCGTTCCACCATCCCCTCCAAAGCGAGGATGCCTGCCGCGGCCAAAATCCCGGCCTGGCGCATCCCGCCGCCCAAAATCTTGCGCGAGCGATGCGCCTGCTGGATGAAGTCCCGCGTCCCGCAGATGAGCGAACCCACCGGCGCGGCCAGTCCCTTGCTGAGACAGAACGTGAGCGAATCCACGTGCTGGGTAAAAGCTTTCACATCCACGCCCTGCGCAACCGCCGAGTTGAAAATACGCGCGCCGTCGAGGTGGACTTTCAACCCGTGCGCGTGCGCGAACTCTCCCACCTGCCAAAAATAGTCGGGCGACTGGTAGGTGCCGCCGCAGCGGTTGTGCGTGTTCTCGAGGCAGATGAGCCGCGACGGGGGGAAGTGTGAGTCCGAGCCGCGCAGACCCGCCTCGAGGTCCGAAAGAAGAAGCGAGCCGTCGGGCTGATTCGTCACCTGGCGCGAGTGAATCCCGCCCAGCGCGGAAATCCCGCCCGCCTCGTACAGGAAGGTGTGCGATTTGTCGCCCAGCATCACCTCGTCGCCGCGCTGACAGTGAGCGAGGATGGAGGCCAGGTTGCCCATCGTGCCGGTCGGGACGAAAAGCGCGGCCTGCTTGCCCATGCGGCTGGCGGCCATCTCCTGCAGGCGGTTGACGGTGGGGTCTTCACCATACACGTCGTCGCCGACTTCGGCTTTGGCCATCGCCTCGCGCATGGCGGGCGTGGGCTGGGTGACGGTATCG
>CAYJNT010000491.1:0-1533 GCA_964370945.1 uncultured Hyphomicrobiales bacterium
AGGCGCCGCCATGCTCTTCCGGCCCGAGCGTCGGGATGCGGCGCACGAGGCGCCAGCCCGGCTGGTCCTTGTGAAAGAGAAACGCGGTGAGCCCGCGCCGCTTGTCATCGGAGGTGCGCGCGACCACGATGAAATGCGACGCCGCGGCCGCGGCGGAGATAAACCATTTATGCCCGGTGATGACCCACTTGTTTCCTTTCTTCTCCGCCTTGGTGCGGATCATGGACGGGTCGGAGCCGCCGCCGGGATGCGGCTCGGTCATCGCGAAGGACGAGCGCACTTTTCCCTCGACGATCGGGCGCAGCCATTTTTCCTTTTGCGCGGGCGTGCCGACTTTCGCCAGCACGCTCATGTTGCCGTCGTCGGGCGCCTGGCAATTGAAACAGTTGGGCCCGAAGATCGAGCGGTTGGCCTCCTCGTACATTACCGCCCAGGACGTGATCGGCAATCCCATGCCGCCGAACTCCTTCGGCGATTGCGGCGCCCACAATCCAGCTTTGCGCGCCTTGGCGCGCACCCCTTCCAGCACGTCGAGCCGGATATTCTCGTATTCGTCGTAATTGGCCGTGTCGCTTTCGAGCGGAATGACATGCGCGTCGACGAAGGTGCGGGTGCGCTGCCGCAGGCTTTCGAGTTCCGGTGAGATTTTGAAATCCATGATCGTCTTCCTGCTCAACGCAATTGAATGACCTGCCCGCCGTCGACCACCAGGGTCGCGCCGGTGATGAACGCCCCGGCCTTCGAGGCGAGCAGCAACAGCGCGCCATCGAGATCGCCGGCTTCGCCGAAGCGACCCATCGGGATCGCGCGCTTGATCTCCTGACCCTTCTCGCTTTTGAGAAACTCGTCATTGATTTCGGTCACGAACCAGCCGGGCGCGATCGCATTCACGCGCACGCCCTTGAAGGCGAGTTCGAGCGCCAAGGCCTTGGTGATCTGCACCACGCCCGCTTTGGCGACCGCGTAGGCCGCCACGCCCTTGCTCGCACCGAAGGCCAGCACCGAGGCGATATTGACGATGGCGCCTTTCTTCTCGGCGGCGAGCAGGCGCCTGGCGCATTCCTGCGACCAGAAGAACACCGCGTCGAGATTAGTCGCGAGCACGCCGCGCCAGGTCTCTTCGGAGAGTTCGACGGCGCGATCGGTATGGGCGATGCCGGCGTTGTTGACGAGGATTGTCACCGTGCCGAAGGCTTTCTCGGCCGAATCGAAGGCGCGTGCCATGGCCTTGCGATCGAGCACATCGGCTTCGATAGCGATCGCCTTGCCACCTGCCGCTTCGATCTTCTTCTTTAGTGACTCGAGCCGTTCTGCGCGGCGCGCGACCAGCGCCACCTTGGCGCCATTCGCGGCCAGCACCTCGGCGAAACGCAAGCCGAGGCCGCTCGACGAGCCGGTCACCAGCGCAACCTCGCCGGTGAGATCAAACATATCCTTGGCTTTCATCGCGCGCCCGTCCCAGTCAATTGTTCTTTGCTTTTTCTTAGACGAGTTGTCAGCCGCCATAAAGGGCGCGCGGCAACGCGGTCGCCA
>CAYJNT010000492.1:0-1528 GCA_964370945.1 uncultured Hyphomicrobiales bacterium
TCCACTTTGCCGGATTGCGCTTCGACGCTTGCACGGCGCGCGGCTTGCCTTACATTAAAGGCGACCCGCGCCGACAATTGGTTTTCCCATGAGTTTCGTCGATGCCGCGCTCGCGCCTCCGCGCAAGACCGGCCAGATCAAGTTGCACGATGCCGAAGCCTTCGCAGGCATGCGCAAGGCCGGACGGCTCGTCGCCGAATGCCTCGACATGCTGACCGCCGAAGTCGAACCCGGCGTCCCGACGGAGAAGATCGACCGGCTGGTCTTCGACTATGCGATGGACCATGGCGCCCTGCCCGCGACCTTGATGTATCGCGGCTACCGCAAGTCCACCTGCACTTCGATCAATCACGTCGTCTGCCACGGCATCCCGAACGAGAAGCCGCTGCGCGAGGGCGACATCGTCAATATCGACGTGACGCTCATTCTCGACGGCTGGCACGGCGATTCCAGCCGCATGTATGCGGTCGGCGAAATTCCGCGCCGCGCCGAGCGGCTGATCGAGGTCACCTACGACGCGATGATGCGCGGCATCGCCACGATCAAGCCGGGCGGCACGACCGGCGATATCGGCGCCGCGATCCAGAGCTATGTCGAGGCGCAGCATATGAGCGTGGTGCGCGATTTCTGCGGCCACGGCCTCGGCCGCCTCTTCCACGACGAGCCGAATATCGTCCACGTGGGCCGCGCGGGCGAAGGCACCGTGTTGCGGCCGGGCATGTTCTTCACGGTCGAGCCGATGATCAATCTCGGCCGCCCGCATGTGAAGGTGCTGTCCGACGGCTGGACCGCGGTCACGCGCGACCGCTCGCTGTCGGCGCAGTTCGAGCACACGGTCGGCGTCACTGATAAGGGTGTCGAGATCTTCACGACCTCGCCCAAGGGCCTGCACAAGCCGCCTTATTCCGTCTGATCCGGCTTTTCCGCGATTTGCTTGGCCGCGCTTTCGCGGCATCATAAGGCCGTGACAATGCGGGGCGGGAATGCCAGCCAAGAAAACAGGCGATGGCGCGCAAGAAAAGCCGCACTACCACGGCCATCGTGAACGGCTGCGCAAACGATTCCAGGACGCCGGGCCACAGGCGCTCGCCGATTACGAATTGCTCGAACTGGTGCTGTTCCGCGCGATCCCAGTGCGCGACGTGAAGCCGCTGGCGAAAGACCTGATCGCGGAATTCGGCTCCTTTGCCGAGGCGATCGCGGCGCCGATCGAGCGTCTGAAGAAGGTGAAAGGGCTTGGCGAAGCAGCCGCAACCGATCTGAAGATCATGCAGGCTGTCGCGAGCCGCATGACGCAAGGTGCGGTGAACAAGCGCGAAGTGCTCTCGTCATGGCCGATGGTGCTGGATTATTGCCGGACCAAGCTGGCTTTCGACGACAAGGAAAGCTTCCACATCCTGTTTCTCGACAAGCGCAATCACCTGATCCGCGGTGAAACCCAGCAGACCGGCACCGTCGACCACACCCCGGTCTACCCGCGCGAAGTGGTCAAGCGCGCGCTCGAACTGTCGGCGACCGCGATCATCCT
>CAYJNT010000493.1:0-1526 GCA_964370945.1 uncultured Hyphomicrobiales bacterium
GTTCCGCGTATCGCGATGAAAGCCGTGCAGGCCAGCGTGCCGACAAGGACCGCGCCGGCATAAGCGATCATGACGGCCATCGATTGCCCCGCGATCACTGGATCCTTGCGTCCCGCCAGGAACGCCTCGCGCTGACGGACGAACAGGATACGCGTCAGGCCGAAATCGACGAGCCACAGCGTGATGCCGAGCGTGCCGATCAGGATGAAGACCGAGAAGCGCTCGGGACTGAGCACCCGGGCGAACACGAAGGTCTGGATCAGCCCGAACAGCAATGCGCCGCCCGCGGTCGAGGAGCGCAGGAACAAATAGGGGATCGAGAGGAACCGGTCCGCCATGTCACGCCGGATCGGCTGGCACCGGGAGGCGGCCTCGGATCGCGGCGCGGCTGACGTTCTGGCGAGGCACAGGATGGTTCCGGAGGGGCGGAGAGAACGGGAACGAAGGGCTGCCGCCCGAGCGTGACAGCCTGCCGCACCAGGTATCACCGATCATTTACCCGTTCCGGTTAAGGCTGCGTTAGTGCCAGCGATCAACCGGGCCGCGCCAGCCGAGATGCCAGCAACCAACCCCGCCGTCAGCGTCGTCGTGCCCTGCTACAATGGCGGGCGCTTCATCGATCAGCTTCTGGCCTCGCTCGCGCAGCAGACGTTCCGCGATTTCGAGCTGATCATCGTCGACGACGGCTCCAACGACGAGACGCGCGCGAAGCTCGCGGCACTCGACACATCGATCCGCGTCATCCGCCAGGACAATGCGGGGCCGGGCGCCGCCCGCAACACCGGCATCGCGCAGGCGCGCGCGCCGATCATCCTCGCGCTCGATTGCGACGATACGCTCGATCCGACCTATCTGGCGGAAACGGTGTCGTTGATGCAGGCGTCGCCGCCGGACGTGGGATTCATCTTCACCCACGAGCGGATGACCGGCCTGCGGCACGGCATCGACCCGCGCTACTTCAAGCTGTTCGACCAGCTCTTCATCAATCGCGTGCCGTCGTGCGTGATGTTCCGGAAAAAGGCCTGGAGCGACGCCGGCGGCTATGACGCGCGCATGCGCGAAGGCTACGAGGATTGGGAATTCACCATTGCACTCGCGGCCGCCGGATATCGCGCACTGGTGATCCCGCGCCCGCTCTTCACCTATCGCGTCAGCGACGAAGGATTGCTGCTGCGCCTGTCATCGCACATGCATGCGCAGCTGTGGCGGCGCATGCGCGAAAAGCACAGCGACATCTACCGGCTTTCCTCGCTGGTCCGGCTGTGGTGGACGACGCGCCATATTCCGGGCGAATTGCGGCTGACGCGTGCGATCACTCTGCTGGCGATGGCGACGCTGCTGCCCGATGCCTGGTTCAGCGCGCTGGTTCACCGCGTCCGTGCGTTCAAGATGGCGCGCACACAAAATCCGCCCGCGGCGCCTGCGACCCGATCACCGATCGGCAAGGCGGTCGTCTGAGGCGGAGTGAGCACCCGATTCTCCGTTGTCATCATCCGCGAAAGCGGATGATCCTGCGCAAGTCCTTG
>CAYJNT010000494.1:0-1525 GCA_964370945.1 uncultured Hyphomicrobiales bacterium
CGCCGCGAGGTCGCCTCACCTGCGGCCATCGCGTTTGCCCGTGGGTTTTTTCCGCCGCTTGGCCTCGTCGTCCTCGCTCAGCACATCGCTCGCGAGATCGCCGACATGCGGCACGTCCGGCGCCATCATCCCGAGAATGATTTCGCGCGTGCCGAGAATGGCGAGCGAGAGCGCGAACGGCGCGATGTAATAAAGCAGGCGGAAGAGCAGCAGCCCCGCCAGCAATTCCTCCTTGTCGAATTGCCAGAGCGCGACGAGCATCGCGGCGTCGAACACGCCGATGCCGCCGGGCGAATGGCTGGCGAAGCCGAGCAACGTCGCCGAGACGAAAATCACCGCCAGCGTGATGAATCCGATATGCGGATCGTTCGGCACCAGCACATACATCGCTAGCGCGCAGAAGCCGAGGTCGATGATGCCGATCACGATCTGCAACAGCGTGAGCGGCCCGCCCGGCAGCGTCACTTTCCAAGTCCTGTGACCGATCGTGCGAGGCTTGATCCAGACCCAGGCAACGTAAGAGGTGAGAATTCCGAGCGCGATCAGCGCCAGCGCGCGGTTGAGCAAGGGCGGCGCCTGGTTGATGGCGCTTGCCGCATCCGGATCATAGGCAATCCCCAAGCCCAGCACCGTGGCATTGCCGAGCCAGAATGTCAGACCCGCAATGAAGCAGATTTTCGCGACATCGACCGCGGTCAATCCGCTGGCGGAATAGATCCGGTAGCGCACCGCGCCGCCGGTGAAGACGCTGGCGCCGACATTGTGTCCGACCGAATAACTGGTGAATCCGGCCAACGCCGCGGTCCAATAGGACACATCGCTGCGTCCGATCGTGCGCAGCGCGAACAGGTCGTAGAATGTCAGGGTGAGATAGCCGGCAGCGACGAACGCGGCCGCCAGCGCGATCTGATGCGCCGGCGTCGCGCGCAAGGCGACCACGACCTCGTTGAGGTCGATGTTGTGCAGCATCCGGTAGAGCACGACCAGCGCCGCGACGATGATGGTGATGCTCAGCGCGAGGCCGACGCGATTCCAGCCGATCGTCTCATCGATCGATCGCGCAATCGCCCGCAATTTTCCGAGTATTCCCCGCCCCGGTCCGGATGACATCCCGTGCACGATCATTCTCTCGCTATGGCGAGGCCCTCCTAGCAGATGGAAGGCGCGACGCAAAATGCGTCAATTCCGGCCCGGAAAGCAACATACGGACGTGGCGTTTCTGTGGGCGGCTTGGCCTCAGACCGAGCTCAGACCGGCTCAGACTTTGCCCGTTCACGGCGCCTTAAAAAGAAATCGCGGGCCTTTCAGCCCGCGATCCTTGCGAGTGTCCCGAATCCGAAGTTCGCTGGCGGGACCGAGGGGACTTCTGAACCGCCACACTCGTTGCCCACGGGCAAGGTGTTAACGCGGCGGAATCTTGATCAGTTCCGCGAGCTGGTCCTTGGTCAGTTGTGTGGCGGTGAATTTCAAGTCGACGGCGTCCTTCACGATGGTATCGAGACCGATCACCTTGTCGGGATTGATC
>CAYJNT010000495.1:0-1520 GCA_964370945.1 uncultured Hyphomicrobiales bacterium
CGGGCACGCGATGAGCGCACAAGGCTTCTCCCTCGCCCGCCGCCTGCGCGCGGGCAAGACCGTTTATACGGCCTGGTGCGCGATGCCGGCGCCGATCGTCGCAGAAAATGTCGCGCGCGCGGGCTTCACCTGCGTCGTGCTCGACCAGCAGCACGGCATGTATGAGATCGCGTCGACCGCGGCGGCGATCGGCCCGGTGCGGCTCGCGGGCGCTGCGGCGGTCGTGCGCGTGCCGCTCAACGACTTTGCCTCGGCGAGCCGCGTCCTCGATGTCGGCGCGGAAGCCGTCATCGCCCCGATGATCAACAATGTGGAGCAGGCGCGCCGCTTTGTCGGCGCGACCAAATTTCCGCCGCTCGGCGAGCGCAGCTGGGGTCCGGGACGCGCCGCGGCCCTCGCCGGCATCGCCGATCTGAAAGACTATTTCCGCGACGCCAACGGCATGACATTGGCCCTGGCGATGATCGAGATGCGCGAGGCCATCGCCAATGTCGCGGCGATTGCCGGCACGGACGGGATCGACGGATTGTTCGTCGGGCCGTTCGATCTGTCGATCGCACTCTCCAACGGTGCCGTGCTCGATCCGTTTTCAAAGGATGTCGAGGCGGCGCTCGATGTCATCCTTGACGCCGCGAGCAAGCATAAGAAAATTCCAGGGATCTATTGCGCCAATGCGGAAGGCGCGCTCGTGGCGGCAAAGCGCGGCTTCCGCTTCATCGCGGTCGGCGGCGACGTCTCTTATCTGCGCGCAGGCGCCGCGGCGGAGCTCAAGGCGCTTGGCGCGCAGCGCAGCGACGTGCCCGGCGGTAAATCCGCAATTCCGCCGATCTGAATTCGTCGCGCACGACAACGACAGAAAGCGCCGCCTTCAATCGAACAGCGATCCTTGAGGAGGCCTGTTCCTGTCGTCCCTATTTGATTTTGAATCTTCCAGTTTTCTGGATGAAATCGGTGCGACTTTCAACCTTGCAAAGAAGGTCCCAAGAATGGGAGCTTGCCCCTTAAGTATTTTACGTGACGCCTCGTCAGGACCAAACCAATCCGCTCGATCTGCCTCCGGGAAGTCTCTCGACCTGAGTCCGGAGCAGTTGCGTCGAGAGATTGGCGAAACGTTGGAGCAACTAATGACATGCAAAGCCGGGTTACCTGTTGGAGCGCGTGAACGACTGACAATTCTGGTACATGATACGATCCCAATCGGTAGCGCGATCCTGCTTGACGCTACCCCGAATGGTGGAAGAATCCAGGTCGAAACAAAGTTGTACCGGGCTCCCCGAACGGAGAGCTTCGGATTCGAGGTCGTGGGCCCGACCGACTTTTATCGGCGCAACTACACTGCGTGGCAGAGAGTTTTTCGGGATTCGGCAGAATACACTCCGAGCAGGAATCTCAGATAGCAACCTCTTGCGCGATCTGCTCCAGCACGACTTCCACGTCACGCTCCACGTCCGCGGCTTTGACTTCGATGACGCGATAGTCGCGCTCGACAAGCCAGACGTTGCGCGCGGCGCGCGCCGTGG
>CAYJNT010000496.1:0-1511 GCA_964370945.1 uncultured Hyphomicrobiales bacterium
TTTCGAGCTGATTGCGCTGGCTCGACAGCGACTGCACGGCGCCCAGAACGCGCGACGAGGCGCCGGCGGTTTCGGCCGCGCAACCGGTCACCTCCTGGATGTTGGCGCCGAGCCGCGAGATGCTGCCCGCCGCCTTGCCGATATTCTGGAAAATGCCGCTGGTCGCCGATTCCTGGTCTTCGATGGCTTTGGCGATTTCGCGCGACGCACTCGAGATGCTAGACGCGGAAATGTTTGGAGAGCTTGAGACCCTGGCCCTGGTAATTCGATGTTGAGATTTGGCCGTAGAGTTTTGCCGGTCGCGTGAGCATTTGCTCATAAACCAGGCGGCCGACGATCTGGCCGTGCTCGAGGATGAACGGCACTTCGCGCGAGCGCACTTCCAGCACCGCGCGCGAGCCGCGCCCGCCCGCCCCGGCATAGCCGAAGCCGGGATCGAAGAAGCCCGCATAGTGGACGCGGAATTCGCCGACCAGCGGATCGAACGGCACCATCTCGGCGGCGAAATCCGGCGGCACCTGCACGGCTTCCTTGGAGGCGAGAATGTAGAATTCGTTCGGATCGAGAATGAGGCTCTGGTCGGCACGCGCCGCCATCGGCTCCCAGAAATCCATGACATCGTAACCGTTGCGCCGCTCAACGTCGATGAGCCCGGTATGGCGCTTGGCGCGGTAGCCGACGAGCTTGTCGGGGCCGAGGCCGGCAAGATCGACGCCGACCGAAATTCCCTCACTGACATCCGCGTCGTCGCCGTCGACGAGGCGCTCCTTCGCATGCAGCGCGCGCAAGGCATTTGCGTCGAGCAGCGCATGGCCGCGGCGAAACCGGATTTGCGACAGCCGCGTGCCCTCGCGCACCAGCACCGGAAACGTGCGCGGCGATATCTCGGCATAGAGCGGGCCGTGATAGCCGGCTTCGATCTGGTCGAAGCCGCGGGCATGATCCGTGATCACGCGTGTGAAGACGTCGAGCCGGCCGGTCGAGCTTTTCGGATTGGCGGAGGCCGAGAGGTCGCGCGGCAAGGCGAGACTCTCGATCAGCGGCACGATATGCACGCAGCCGGTCTCGAGCACCGCGCCTTCGGTGAGATCGATCTCGTGCAATTTCAGCGCCGCAATCCGCTCTGACACCTTGGCCTGCGGACCCGGAAGAAAACTCGCGCGCACCCGGTAGGCGACCTTGCCGAGCCGCAGGTCGAGGCTCGCGGGCTGGATCTGGTCGTCGGCGAAGGGCCGTTCGAGACGGATGGCGCCGGCCGTCGCCAGATCCGCGATCATGCGGTCCGGCAGAATGCCCGCTTCGGCTTGTGCAGAAGATGTCACGATCGCGCTGCCCTGTTGACCTCTCTGCTTAGCCCAGAGCCGGGAACGCGGAAAGAGCACGCATCCAAAGGCGCGGATTTATCCCGTGATCTTTACGAGCTTGGACGGCGGAATTACGGGCTTAGAGCGCAATCCGGCGAAGTGGAAACCGGTTCGCCGCAAGATTGCGCGACAAATAAAGGAATCGAG